>JAITVD010000008.1 GCA_031285965.1 Azoarcus sp. | reverse complement strand
GTGCGTGCCTGTCTCTTTGTCGTAGTACTGGCCGGGAAAACGCAAATTAAGCGTGAAATCCTGCCCGTCACCGTCCGGGTCTTCTTCCGGCTCCGAGTTGCCGAACGGCTCCGCGAGCGGGCCGTTGCGCCAGATGATCGCGTTGGCCTCGTCGGCGACGAGGCGCGGGGCGTTCAGGTGGTCGGTACGAATGTTGGGGTTCATTGATATTCACTCAGACCTATGTGGGTTGGAAGTACAAACCCATACACCACAAGGAGCAAATGGGGCATGTTCACGTACAAGAATATCAAAGGAAATTGATGACTTTATTGCAAGTAATTCATCATCAATAAGCCCTCTGCTGTTCAGGTTTAAGCATTGTTTACTACAAATATCATCAAACTCTATTTCTGTCCAATCAAACCCGTAAAACCCACTGCATAAAAGTCTTATATCAGCAACATCATAACCAAGAAAATTCCAATTTTTATCAGAGATTATCAGATCAACAGAAAGAGGATATATACCAAAGGAATCAGCTATAGTGTTAACTAAGGTTACTGGAAAATCAAATGCAACTAGGATTGAATTTTTTGGGGATTGCTCATTGTTAATTTTTTCAAAAAGTTTTTTAAATAAATAAAACTCATTTTCTTTTTGCAGAGAATTTCTATTCATTTCTCTATATGGCCATTCCTGATACAAATTAAATCCATTTTTCCCATCTTCTAACTGAGAGTTCTCAGTAGTTTTACATTGCCATATTTGGTCGTCAACAGTCGCAGGAAATATTCCTCGATCCTGCATCCATATCCGATACTGATCAAAAAAAAGAATGGGTAACTTTTCTTGATCTTGCCATCCACGATAGTCAAATCCAACTATACATCTTTGATATCCTGCCATCAATGAAGCGGCAGACCATTCATAATTCGCAGGCCATCTGTTCATCGTCTCATCCTCTCTTATCTACTGAAATTTGGATACGATGAGCATGGGTTTATTCCTACAGGGGGAAGTTCAAAAACACCAACACCGACTTTTCCGGCAAGTTTTCGCCAGTAACATGTTCCATCAGGTCGGGTTTTCTGCATTTGATAGATATGGTAGTGAGGACTCAGCCCAGCGTGAGGTCTACCGTAATCAGCATTATCGTAGCATTTCGTGCCTTCTGGCGGATTACAAGGGGCATCATCGCCATCATCATCTCCACACCAAACCCTTTCCTTCGGAATTGGAACAGGCATCGGCACGGGAATAGGCGCTGGCCTTGAGAGAGAGGCCGATCCCCTTGCGGCCATCCCCGCCGCCGCGCATGCGGCGGCATTCGCCGGATTGGCGCATGCCGCTGTCGACAGCAGCCCTTCTGGATCAGTATATGAAAGCGGGTTGCCGTCTGCATAACTGAACCTGTTCCAGCCCACCTCCAGCCCCAAGGGGTCTGGCTGAGTGTAGCCAATGGTAAGGTATGGGTCATAGGTGCGATGATGGTTGTAGTACAGCCCTGTTTCCTCATCATGCTGCTGACCAGGGTATCTAAGGTTGAACACTACAGATTGTGTGTTGGCAATGGGCGGCGTTCCCGTGTTCAGGCGGCTTATTGTGAATCCAGTGTGCGCCGTGGTCGGCTCCAGTTCTCCAAATGCAGTGATTATCCATTGCCAGACTGGTTGCCCGTTGGCATCGGTCAGCCTTCTTGGCGTGTTCAGGTGATCGCTGTCAATGGCATACAGGGCTTCTCCAATCTGCGCCGCGATGGGCATTGGGCCGCTTGACGTGGGAAGGTAGATGTATTCGGCACTGTTCGTTATCGTGCCGTTGCTGCTAGGAGTGTAGTTTCCCAGCGGGTAGCTTTCCAAACCCAACTCTTCATCCCCGTAGACAGTATCGGTGACCTGGGTGATATTTTCTACCTTGCGTACCCGCTGGCCCAGAGCATTGGTCAGATAGGTGGTAGTCGTGGCGTTTTCGCTGTTGACGATTTTGTCGATGCGACCTCTGGGATCGTATTCAAAGGTCAGCTTGCCATCGTTGGTAAGGTGGCCTGATGCGTCCCATTGCAAGACCCGGGTTTCGGTAAGAGTGCTGCCGTTGCTCTGGGTGTGGCTGTCCTTGACACCTTCGACACGGTTGTTGGCAGCGTTCAGGGTAAAGGTGCGGGTCAGACTGTTGATGCCGCCTGACCCAGCGTATTGGCTGTAGTTGGTCTGGCTACGATTGCCGTTGGCGTCATATTGATAGCTGGCCGATAGCGGGCCGATGATGTCTTGCAGCAGAGTACCAGAGGGCAGCTCGGCATTTGCGTCGGCATGGGTGACCTGGGTGATGCGGCCTGCGGAATCGTAGGTGACGGTGGTGGTGATAGTAATGGGGGTGGCAGAGCCACCCGCAGTACCAGCAGGGCCAAACAGGTACTGGGTAATTTGACTCACGCGAGCGGCAGCGTCCCAAATATAGGCGGTAACACCGTTGTCAGTGAGCTGACCCGCTGTGTTGTAGGTGCGAGTACCGGCAGGATTGCCGCTCACAAAGGCCCAGTTCCAACTTTTGGGTTGCCCTAGGGGAGTCCAGATGAGGTTGCTGATGAGCGGCTGTCCATTCCACAGCAAGCCGGTGAGCTGGCCGGTAATGTCGTACTGGTAGGTCAGAACCTTGCCCGAAGGGTAGGTGATCGCATGCAGCAGGCCGGTACCGCCGTAGCTGATGTCGGTGTTGTAGGTGACTGTCGGTGGTTGCGGACTCTGAGCAAAAGTGGTTGCGCAGACCAGTAGCAGGGTTGCGAGAATGGCACGAGAGGAATGACGGGAAATGTACATGTCAATTACCCTCAATGCTCTGGCTCTTGCGGGTAACGCGCCCCAAATTGTCGCGCTGGTAATTGGTAGTAACATGCGGCTCTTGGATCTGACTGAGTTGGTCAGTGCCGTTTTGGTAGTTGAAGCTGCTATCCAGACTGGTTGTGCTGTTACTGGCGTTCAGGATGGTGAGCCGGCCAAGGATGTCTCTTTGGGTTTGCTGGCTGCGCCCTGCCGCGTCCTGGCTGCTGCTGTTTAAGCCCCTCGCGTCATAGTTGCTTTGCTGGCTGCCGATGTCGGCGCTGCTTTCCTGGGTGGCATTACCTTGCGCATCACGTGTGTAGGCGGTAGTTACGCCTTTGAAGTCCTTGGCCAAGGTGACAGCATTCAAGGCATTGTAGGTCAGAGTGGCTGTGGCGTTCAGGGGGTTCTTTTCTGTCGTCAAGCGTCGCAGCGCATCCAGTCCATAGGTGATGGTACTCTGGCTACCGATGGTAATGCTGGTCAGATCGCCATTAGCGTCGTACCGATAGCTGCTGAGCTGATTGCCGCCGACGGTCTGAGAGGCTATGCGATTGATGGCGATGTTGATGGTGCGGCTGAGCTGAAAGGCCAGTTGGTTTTGGGCATCGTGGATCTGTTCGCTGATACGGTTACCCATGGCGTCAAGGACATAGCTGCCTGAGTTACCCCGGTTGTCCGACCAACCGATCAGGCGGTAGGCAGCATCGTACTGGTAGCTGATCTGATAACCGCTGGGCTGCCGCACACTGGACAGCAGACCGGTGGGCAGATAGGTCATAGTAGTGGTCAGGTCACCGGTGGTCTGGGTGAGCAGGCGGCCTCTCAAGTCATAGGTATTGGTGGTGACCACTCCGGCTGGGTCGGTTTGGCTGAGTACGCGGCCAACGGCATCATATGTATAGGTGGTGACGCGGCCTAGCGGATCGGTGGTGGAAATACGATTACCCCATTGGTCGTAGCTGTGGGTAGTTGTGGCGCTGTTTTCGTCTGTTTCGGAGGCTAGCAGGTTCTGGGCGGTATAGGTCCAGTTACGGGTACGAGCAGTCAGGCCGGTGCCACTGACAGTTTCGCTCAGGCGGTTGCCTCGCGTGTCGTAGGTGTATTCGGTGACCCGTTAACCACCTTGGACACCGGTTTCGGTGATCCTCACAGGCAAGCGGAAGACTGAATGCCACTCGGTTTGAGTGGTCTGGCTATGTGTGGCTCTATTGGAGGCGCGGGTTTCGATCAGAGGTAAGCGGCGCGTAGTATCCCAAGCTATTTAGTTTATCACACCAAGAATGTTTCTGTTTTGCAAAATAAGCCCGGCATCTGACAAGACACTGGACGTAATCGGAGGATAGGCGGGATCGTAAGGCGCAAGTGTTGGAGAATAAATGTTAATGGTTCCTGCTTTGATGCTGTAGCCATAGGATCGATAATCCCCTGCGGGGCTTGTTACTCGGACGCTAGTTTGCAGTGCACCAACGTTGATGTGATTGTAATAGCTTAACTGATACTTCCCGATACCGTTGGAAAATTCGGTGGACACGGATCTTCCATAAGCATCATATTTAAAATAATTAAATCGAAAACTGGCTTCATCTTTGACTCCGCTGATTAAATTAGTAAATCTAGAGTCTTCTCGTAAATATGATTTTTTTGAACCATCCTGATAGTGTACGCTAGACAAAAAACTATCTTCTTCATATGAGAAAGTTACTTGAGTTTGATCTGGAAGTGTGACATTCAGTATTCTACCATTTACATCATAGTTAAATTGTAAAGTTTTGCCAAATGGATTAGCAATATTGGACAATTTACCATTGTTGTAGTGATAAGTCAGCAGAAGCTTACCATTGAAATACTTTTGCGTTAAATATCCATCACTATTAAAAATATATATATCTGATGTTTCGCCATCCTTGAACTCAAATTCGATGGCATTTGGATTACTCGCGGGATGCGATGCTGTAAGACTGGCACCCGGCTTAGAACTGTTGAAATTCAGGCTGTCAGGAGATATTTTTGTAAAGTTGTATGTCCTGCCAAACCAATCTGCTACCAGCACATCATCTGCACTGAAAAAAAGACCAATCTCGTGATTGTGAGTCCATCCGGTTCCCAAATTGGAGAATGATTTATCTTTAAAGTCACCAGGTACAGCACGACCTGATATCCAGAACCTCTTAAAATCGAGATCAGAATTTGCTGGATCTACGAAATCATTTTCCGTGATCGTCTGCTCACCCGTGTATGGAACGACAGGATCTCCAACACATGCACCTTCTCGAATCCCGTTATTTTGGCCGACTAAATTCGGCGTATCAAATGTTACCCAACGAACCCCACCAGTATAAAGAACGTAATCATCAGTCAATCCAAAGCAATTTATCCGGTAGTCATTGTTTCCCCATATTGTAAATATTTGTTCATTTCCAAGTACAACTTTTTCATCCAGCGTCCAATAGACTTGTTCGTACCTTGGGTGAGCGTGATATCGAGATGCGCCGGGATTGCTATTACAGGTGAGCATATAGTCAGAAACAACGCCTGTTAGATATTTATTAACACTTTCTTGTATAGCATTAACTTTATTTGCATGCCATACACTTGTATTCCCTAAGCCCCAGCAGTTAGAACAAATTGCTGCTTGATAAAGTTTTTTACTGCCATACGGCAATTCTTGTGCATATATGTTACTCGTGGCTCCTATAACGATGGCGATCATGAATACAGGCGAATTTAATTTTTTCATATTAATATGATCTCCGGTTTAAGAACAAATACAACAACATCCTCACCTCTAGTTATAGGTGGTTTGCCGGGTCAGGCGGATGATATCCAAGATACTTGCTTCCTTTCGTTTTTGTATAATGGACGCACTTTATCTTCATGCTGTAGCCATGATTGTGAAATAGTTACGAACCTGCTTCAGGAAGTTGCAGTAAGGAGATAGCTGGCAACGGGACAGGAGAACATCCGATGAGTTTTGAATTTGCAACCAAGCCTGGTCTTGATTGCTCAACGACCGGGTATTGCCATTGTTTGCTGAACACGGCATGGGTGTCATTCACATCCTGACCGATCAGGGGACGGAGTATTGCGGCAAACACGAGACGCATGACTACCAGCCTATCTGGCACTCAATGGCATCGAGCACACCAAAACCAAGGCATGGTATCCGCAGACGAACGGCATCTGCAAACCTCGATCGATGCAAACGAGGTGTGAATTGAGCTGACAATCAGGTATCGTCAAAATGGGGACTGTCAGGTCAAGTCTAAACTTTTACGGCTAAAGGCTTTACCCCCACACAAAAAAAACGCCGCCGGAAATTCCCGGCGGCGTTTCTGCTTTCAGGGCAGACTTTTACTCGAATTCGATGATGACTTCATCGACCGAGAGGCTTGCGCCCGGTTTGGCGACGATTTTTTTCACCTTCACGTCGTGCTCGGCTCTGAGGATGTTTTCCATCTTCATGGCTTCGATGACGACGAGCTTTTCGCCCGCTTTAACTTCCTGCCCTTCGGTTGCCGCGACTTCGCGCAGCAGGCCGGGCATTGGGGAGATGAGGAATTTGGACAGGTCGGGCGGCGCTTTTTCGGGCATGAGCGAGAGCAGGTACGCGGCGCGGCTCGTCATGACGATGGGCGCGACTTTCAGGCCAAAGTGGGAGATTTGGTAGGTCATGCCCTGACGCTCGATTTGGAGGCAGATTGGCTGGCCGTTGACCGTGCCGGTAAATAGCTGGTCGCCAAATGTCCATTCGGAGTTGATGTCGTAGGTTTTGTCGCCGTGGCTGATGGACATGCCGCGCTCCGTCGGCGTGGCGACGAGCGGATAGTGCTGCCCGTGCATGACGACTACCCACTCGCGCTTGACCTGACGGCCAAAGCCCGGATGCTGCCCGCCAATCTTGACGGCGCGGTCGATGTAGCGCCGACGGGCAAAGACGGCGATGGCCGCAAGCAGCGCCGGGTCGTCGTGCGGAACCATCGAAGCGTCGAAGCCGTCCGCGTATTCCTCGGCGATGAAGCCAGTATTGAACGCGCCGGACATGAAGCGCGGGTGCTGCATCAGCGCCGCCTGGAACGGGATGTTGGAACTGATGCCGCGAATGACGAAGCCGTTCAGGGCATCCCGCATCCGTTCGACGGCCTCCTCGCGGGTTGCCCCGTGGACAATCAGCTTGGCAATCATCGAGTCGTAGAACATGGAGATTTCGCCGCCTTCGTAGACGCCGGTGTCGACCCGCACGGAGGCGTTCTCCGGCGGCGCGCGGAACTTGACGAGGCGGCCCGTGGAGGGCAGGAAGCCACGGAAGGGGTCTTCCGCGTTGATGCGGCACTCCATCGCCCAGCCGTTGATTTTGAGGTCTTTTTGGGCAAAGGCGAGTTCCTCTCCGGCGGCGACGCGAATCATCTGCTCGACGAGGTCGAGTCCGGTGATGTACTCGGTCACGGGGTGCTCGACCTGTAGGCGGGTGTTCATTTCCAGAAAGTAGAAGCTCTTGTCCGCCCCGACGACGAATTCCACCGTGCCGGCGGATTCGTACCGCACGGCGCGGGCCAGCGCCACGGCCTGCTCGCCCATCGCCTTGCGCGTGTCGGAGTCGATGAAGGGCGAGGGCGCTTCTTCGACGACTTTTTGGTGGCGGCGCTGAATCGAGCATTCACGCTCGAACAGATAGACGTAGTGGCCGTGGGCATCGCCGAGCACCTGAATTTCGATATGGCGCGGCTCTTGGACGAATTTTTCGATGAAAACGCGGTCATCGCCGAAGGAATTTCGGGCTTCGCTCACGCAGGAGGCAAAGCCCTCATGAGCTTCCTTGTCGTTCCACGCGACGCGCAATCCCTTGCCGCCGCCCCCGGCGGAGGCTTTAATCATCACGGGATAGCCGATTTTTTTGGCAATCTCCACCGCCTCGTCGGGGCCGGAAATGGCATCGTTATAGCCCGGAATGGTATTGACGCCCGCTTCCTGCGCGAGCTTCTTCGAGGCGATTTTGTCGCCCATTTTGGCGATGGAATAGTGCTTCGGCCCGATGAACTTGATGCCTTCTTCTTCGATGCGGCGGGCAAATTCTTCGTTCTCGGAGAGGAACCCGTAGCCGGGATGGACGGCTTCCGCCCCGGTTTCCTTGCAGGCGGCGATGATTTTGTCCATCACCAGATAGGATTCCTTGGAGGGCGCGGGGCCGATAAACACAGCTTCATCCGCCAGCTTGACGTGGAGCGAGCGTTGGTCGGCCTCGGAATAGACGGCCACGGTTTTGATGCCCATGCGCTGGGCGGTCTTGATGACGCGGCAGGCAATCTCGCCACGGTTCGCAATCAGGATTTTCTTGAACATGCGTTGTTTCTCCCCGGCATCAGAGCGGAATGTTGCCGTGCTTGCGCCACGGATTTTCCAGTTTCTTGTTCTTGAGCATCGTCAGCGAACGGCAGATGCGGCGGCGCGTTTCGTTCGGCATGATGACATCGTCGATAAAGCCCCGCGCGCCCGCCACGAACGGGTTGGCGAAGCGTTCCTTGTATTCGGCCTCGCGGGCGGCGAGCTTTTCCGGGTCGCTCTTTTCTTCCCGGAAAATAATTTCCACCGCGCCTTTCGCGCCCATCACCGCGATTTCGGCGGAAGGCCATGCCAGATTCACGTCGCCGCGCAGATGTTTGGAGGCCATCACGTCGTAAGCGCCGCCGTAAGCCTTGCGGGTAATGACCGTGACTTTGGGAACCGTGCATTCGGCGTAGGCATAGAGGAGCTTCGCGCCGTGCTTGATGATGCCGCCGTATTCCTGCGCGGTGCCGGGCAAAAAGCCGGGCACGTCCACGAAGGTGATGACCGGAATATTGAAGGCATCGCAAAAACGCACGAATCGCGCCGCCTTGATGGAAGACTTGATGTCCAGGCAGCCCGCCAGCACCATCGGCTGATTGGCGACGATGCCCACCGGCGCGCCCGCCATGCGGGCAAAGCCGATGATGATGTTTTTGGCGTAATCGGGCTGCAATTCAAAGAAATCGCCGTCGTCGACCATCTTGACGATCAGCTCTTTCATGTCATAGGGCAGGTTGGGATTGTCCGGCACAAGGGTGTCAAGCGAAAAATCCAGCCGTTCGGCGGGGTCGATGACCGGCATCATCGGGGGCTGCTCGCGGTTGGACGAGGGGATGAAACCGATGAGGCGGCGAATCATCATCAGCGCCTCGACATCGTTCTCGAAGGCGAGGTCGGCCACGCCGGACTTGGCGCTGTGCGTGATAGCGCCGCCCAGTTCCTCGGAGGTGACTTCCTCATGCGTCACGGTCTTTACGACATCCGGGCCGGTGACGAACATGTAGGACGAATCCTTCACCATGAAAATGAAATCGGTGATGGCGGGGCTATAGACCGCGCCGCCCGCGCAGGGACCCATCACAAGCGAGATTTGCGGGACAACGCCGGAGGCCAGCACGTTGCGCTGGAAAATTTCGGCGTAGCCGCCAAGGGAAGCCACGCCTTCCTGGATGCGCGCGCCGCCCGAGTCGTTCAGCCCGATGACGGGCGCGCCGACCTTCAGCGCGTGATCCATGATTTTGCAGATTTTTTCCGCGTAGGCTTCGGAGAGCGAGCCGCCAAAGACGGTGAAATCCTGCGAGAAAATGAAAACGAGGCGGCCATTGACGGTTCCGTAGCCGGTGACGACACCGTCGCCGGGAATCTTCTCGGCTTTGTCCATGCCGAATTCGGTACAGCGGTGCTCCTTGAAGGTGTCCCACTCCTCGAAGCTGCCTTCGTCGAGAAATAGCTCAATCCGCTCGCGGGCGGTGAGCTTGCCTCTTTTGTGCTGGCTGTCGATGCGCTTTTGCCCGCCGCCGAGTTTGGCTTGGGTGCGTTTTTCGTCCAGTTTTTTGATGATGTCCTGCATGAGAAAGACCTCCTTGATACCCAGATTTTTGCGAAATTGTGTCTCTTCGTTCGCCTGTTGCGTTGTTGTGCTTATCCGTTCAGAAAACCCAGCAATTCCCGAGCCGCCGCCGAGGGCGACGCCCGACCGTCCTCCACCGCCGCCACGAATTCCGGCAATCGCGCCCTGACCTGTGGGTGTTCGCGGAAGCGATGCCGAAGGCTGGCGTCGATAAGTTCCCACATCCACGCCGCCGCTTGGTGCTTGCGCCGCGCAGCGAATTCCCCGCTGGCGGTCATGGTAGTGCGATAGCGTTGTAATGTGTCCCAAAATTCGGCAATGCCGTCTTTTTTGAGCGCCGACAGGGCAAGCACGGGCACTTTCCAGTTGGCGCTGGCCGGACGCAGCATGTGCAGCGCGGTCTTGATTTGCGAACGCGCCGTCTGCGCGGCGATGGGGTCGATGTCGGCCTTGTTGATGACGATGAGGTCGGCCAGTTCCATGACCCCTTTTTTGATGGCCTGCAAGTCATCGCCCGCGTTGGGCAGTTGCAGCAAGCAGAAAATGTCAGTCATGCCCGCCACGGCGGTTTCGGATTGCCCGACGCCCACCGTTTCGACCACGATCACATCGAAGCCCGCCGCTTCGCACAGCAGCATGACTTCGCGTGTTTTTTCGGCCACGCCGCCCAAACTGCATGAGGACGGGCTGGGGCGGATGAAAGCGGCGGGGTTGCGGGAAAGCAGTTCCATCCGTGTTTTGTCGCCAAGGATGGAGCCGCCGCTGAGGCTCGACGACGGGTCGACCGCCAGCACGGCGACCCGCAGCCCTTGTTCAATCAGATACAGGCCGAAGGCTTCGATGAACGTGGACTTGCCCACGCCCGGCACGCCCGAAATGCCGATGCGCATTGCCGCCCCGGTGCGGGGCAGCAGCGCCTCCAGCAGCGAGCGGGCGCGGCCACGGTGGTCTTCGCGCTGCGATTCGACCAGCGTGATGGCCTTCGCCAGCGGACGCAACTGACGCGCCAGCACGCCTTCCAGCAAGCTCTGGTCGGCAGGCGGCGGCGCGTCATGCGCCGCGTGTCCGATGTCGGGCTGCCTGTTCAGCATGGCCGTGCGCCGTTGAAATTCGCCCGGACGCTCACACGCCTTTTCTGCACGGCAGACCCTCCGGTTTATTGACGCATTCCAGCAAGAGAATGACGGCGGCGGCGAAAATGGGCAGATGCCCCAGAATTTCGGTCAAACCGTGAATGATGGCGGTTGTCGTGAACGCTGCGGCCAGCACCACCACGACGATGCGGCTGGCAATGCCGAGCATTAGCATGAAGCCCAGCGTCATTTCACAAATACCGACAAAATAGACAAAATGCAAATTGCTGACCTGCTCGAATCCGAGCGCGGGAAAGAAGTTATAAAAGGGGTACATCTCGACAAAGACAAGCCCCCATCCCGGCGAAATCAATTTTTCAATGAACGCGAGCACGACCAATTGCATGCCAATGCCGACGCGAAGAATCAAAACAGAACGTTTCCAGCGCCATTCCAGTTTTTCTTTGTTGGAGGAGAATATCCATTGGTCTACCGTACTGATAATCGGCCCGTTCAATAGCATGAAAATACCGATAGCCATGAGTTCAAAGACATAATTGATGGCAATTGGCGGAAAAATGAACACGATAATCGCGGTCGTCAACAAGATGATAGCGCCCGCCAAGGAGATGCTGAACGACGAACCGACGACAATGGCGGCTTGCAGGAAAACGCCCAATGGCAACAGGTATTCCGGCAAGATAAGATTGGGCGCGAAAAATCCGCCTGTCAGTAAAATCATGACGAAAAAAACATTCATCACCGTCATGAAATAGGACAAATACAATTTATGGTTGATGGGCGGAACTTGGGAGACCAGTTTTTCCATTATCGGGAATTTGCCGCTGTAGCGGGTCAGCAGCACGGCGGCGATGATGCAGATAATCACGCCCGCCGTGAGCCAGAAACTCACCATGTCCAAGGGCGTGGTCACGTATTTCATTTCTTCCGGCTTGACGAACCACTGGACATGAGCCTGTGCCGCGAAAGGAAAAAACAGCAGCAAAAACAGGAGATGCAATCTATGTTTCATTTAACTTCCTTGTGGGAAATGTCTGCGTTAAGTGCGGTCAGGAATGAGAGCAATTGCTCTTTCTGGTGAGGAAACAATGCTGCGGGACGAATATCGATATGGCGAAGTGGCAAAGTGGGCGGGTTTTGATAATGCTCGATAACGGCTTCGAGACTTTTCAGGCTGCCATTGTGCATAAAAGCGGTTGCATGGCGGAGATTGCGCAGCGAAGGCACTTTATAAGCCCCCACCGTCTCTGAGCTATCTTTATTGATGTACAAAAGTTTTGCGCAATTTTCAGGGCGGTTCCATTTCAGGCAATTGAATTCGCTATTGAAAAGCTGTTCGATGCCATGCTGGCGGTCATGTTCCGGCTGGTCGGGCATATCCGTGGCGACCACGAAAAACCCCGAATTGGAAAACATCGGGCCATTATGGCAATTGACGCAGCCGACTTCTGTATTAAGAAACAGCTTCAGCCCGGCGGCTTCCTTTTCGCTGAAAATAGAAGCGGCATCCGTGAATTTTCCCTCTGCAATTGCGTCGGCATAAAGGTCGAAAGGAGAAACGGGCGGCAATAAGCCCGCCTCGAAAGCGGCGATGCTTTTCCCCAGAATGACGAAAAGTTGGTTGATATTTTCCCGCTGCGCGGGGATGAGCGCCTGCCAGCCCTTTTCCGCGACCAGCGGCGAGGCATCCGAAGGCGCATCGGGAATCTGCTGGCAGCCTTTCAGCAGCGCGGGATAGCTTGTCCAGTATTGCGCACATAAATGCCGAACCGCCTTCAAGCGGTTTGAGGCGATTTCCTTCGGATTTTCAATGACGGCCAACGCCTGGCTCCAAAGCGAATCCGCGCGGCCATCCCAAAAAAACCAGTCCTGCAAGGCAGCGCCAAACAGGCTCGGCGCACGATGCCGCGCTTCGGGGTCGAGCCTGAATGTTATGTTTTCAGTGTCGTGGTAGCCGTTTTCGGGCTGATGGCACGTTGCGCAAGCGACCTGGCCTGACCCGCTCATCCCTTTGTCCTGAAACAGACGTTGCCCCAGTTCGATGGCATCTTTCCGGCGGAGCAGTTCATTGGTGCTGTTTTTGTCGGCGATGCCTTGGGCGGAAAAGCGTAGGCGCTGCATGTTCTGGATGTCGTCCGCAGACCATGCCCGATGAATGTCCACCGCGTGTCCGTGACGAAAAGCCAGAAGCAAGGCCAGCAGCAGAATCAAACCCAGTCCGAAAGCCGCCGTCAAAATTCGGGACATGGCTTAGAACCGCACCGTCAGTTCTTGGCGCAGCATCGGCTTGTCATCGTGCAGTATCTCGATGACCCAATGCCCCGGCATGTTGAAGCTCAAGCCTTTGATTCGATAGTTTCCTTGGCCTTCGTCCGTGATTTGGGGTAGCGTGGGCAATCCGTGCGCGTGCTCCGGCATCCGTCCACGAACGCGCAGAAGCAGCCCCGGCAAGCCCGCGCCGCCTGCGTCGCTAACCCGCAGCGAACATTCGTAGAACTGATTGACGATGACGGGTTCGGGTAGTGCTTCGAGCTTGGCGATGAGCGTTGCCGATGCGGCATGTGCGAGGCCAGAGAACGCGCAGCAGATGAGCAGCGCGACGATTCTGGACAAAAAACGATTCGACATGCCTGATCTCCCGAACACTTCAATGCTTTATCGGCAAACCGCTTACACGCGGGCGGCGCGGATGTGCCGGAGCACTTCGCGGGCGCAAGCCGGAATCGGCGTGCCGGGGCCAAAGATGGCTTTCGCGCCAGCGGCGTAGAGGGCATCGTAGTCCTGCGCCGGGATGACACCGCCGACGAAGGTGATGATGTCGCCCGCGCCCAGTTTGCCGAGTTCCTGAATGATTTCGGGAACCAGCGTCTTGTGTCCGGCGGCGAGGCTGGAGCAGCCGATGGCATGCACGTCGTTTTCGACCGCGTGGCGAGCCGCTTCTTGCGGGGTCTGGAAGAGGGGGCCGATGTCGATGTCGAAACCGATGTCGGCAAAGGCCGAGGCGACCACCTTCGCGCCCCGGTCGTGGCCGTCCTGCCCGAGCTTGGCAATCATGATGCGCGGGCGGCGGCCTTCTTCGGCGGCAAAGGCTTCAACGTCGGCCTTCAGCGCCCGCCATTCGTCGCTCTCTTCAACGACGGCGGCGTAAACGCCCGAAACCGCTTGCGGATTGGCGCGGTAACGGCCAAAGACTTTTTCCAGCGCGTCCGAGACTTCGCCGATGGTGGCGCGTAGCCGAATGGCCTTGACAGAGAGGTCGAGCAAGTTGCCTTCGCCCGTTTCGGCGCAGCGGGTGAGCGCCGCGAGCGCCGCTTCCACGGCTTGCGTGTCACGGGTGGCGCGAATCTGTTTCAGGCGGGCGAGCTGTGATTCGCGCACAGCGTGGTTGTCGATTTCCAGAATGTCGACGGGGTCTTCCTTGGCAAGCCGGTATTTATTGACGCCGACGATTACGTCCTTGCCGGAGTCGATCCGCGCCTGTTTGTCGGCGGCGCATTCCTCGACCTTCATCTTTCCCCAGCCCGACTCGACGGCGCGGGTCATGCCGCCCATCGCCTCGATTTCCTCGATGAGGCTCCACGCCTTGTCGGCCATGTCCTGCGTGAGCTTTTCCATCATGTAGGAACCCGCCCACGGGTCGACAACATTGCAGATGTGGGTTTCTTCCTGAATGATGATTTGGGTGTTGCGGGCGATACGCGCCGAAAACTCGGTGGGCAGCGCGATGGCCTCGTCGAGCGAATTGGTGTGCAGGGATTGCGTGCCGCCAAATACCGCCGCCATCGCCTCGATGGTGGTGCGCACCACGTTGTTGTACGGGTCTTGCTCGGTGAGCGACCAGCCCGAAGTCTGGCTGTGCGTGCGCAGCATCATCGACTTCGCGCTCTTGGGGCTGAACTGCTTCATGATGCGCCACCAGAGCAGGCGGGCGGCGCGCATCTTGGCGATTTCGAGATAGAAGTTCATCCCCACGCCCCAGAAAAACGACAGCCGTCCCGCAAAGGTATCCACGTCCATGCCGGACTTGATGCCGGTGCGCACGTATTCCAGCCCGTCCGCGAGCGTAAATGCCAGTTCGATGGCCTGATTGCCGCCCGCTTCCTGAATGTGGTAGCCGGAAATCGAGATGGAATTGAACTTCGGCATGTTTGCCGAGGTGTACTGGAAAATGTCCGCGATAATCCGCATCGACGGGGCGGGCGGATAAATATAGGTGTTGCGAACCATGAACTCTTTAAGGATGTCGTTCTGGATGGTTCCCGAGAGCTTGTCTTGCGAAACACCCTGTTCTTCGGCAGCAATGATGTAGCCCGCCAGCACCGGCAGCACCGCGCCGTTCATGGTCATGGAGACAGAAATTTTGTCGAGCGGGATGTCGTCGAAGAGAATTTTCATGTCCTCGACCGAATCAATGGCCACCCCGGCCTTGCCCACGTCGCCCGTCACGCGGGGATTATCCGAGTCATAGCCCCGGTGCGTGGCGAGGTCAAACGCGACGGAGACGCCTTGCCCGCCCGCCGCCAGCGCCTTGCGATAAAAGGCGTTCGATTCTTCCGCCGTCGAAAAGCCCGCATACTGGCGAATCGTCCACGGCTTGACCGCGTACATCGTCGGCTGCGGCCCGCGCACGAACGGCTCGAAACCGGGCAGCGTGTCGGCGCAGGGCAAGCCTTCCGTATCCGCCTTCGTATAGAGCGGCTTGACCCTCAGCCCTTCCGGCGTCACCCAGTCAAGGTTTTCAATCTTGCCTTCCGGCACGTGCTTGGAAGCGGCCTTCGTCCAAGCGGCAAGGTCGGAAGGCGGAATGGCGGGCTGTTTGGTACTGGACATGGAAACCTCGTTCCTGAATGCGGGGCGAACATAAAAACAGCCGTTGGCGCGTGACCTTGCAGGCTGAAAGTTGACTTATATAAGACTTGAAAAACACTAAATGATACTCCGCCCATCTTCACTGACGCAATGCAGCAGCAGCAAGGGTTTACCTGTATTTAGCGCGTTTTTCGACTGCTTTGCGGAGGGGCTGCGGAAGGCTTTGGCGGAAAATTGCTATTGGCATTGTTTTGCCGCACGCTCGGGAAAGCGTCGCCGACCTATTCCGCGCAAGACACAATAATTTTCGGCATTCTTCTTTCCGCCGAAGTTTTGTATAGTTTCCCCCCCAAGGAGAACTGCCAATATGCCCACGCTGGAATGGATAGGCAAAGACAAAGTCGTCAATCATCATCTTGACGTGCCCTACCGGGTGCTGGAGCGCCGCTACACCTATGTGAGCGAAGGCGGAACGGAACGGAACGGAACGGAACGGAACGGAACGGAACGGAACGGAACGGAACGGAACGGAACGGAACGGAACGGAACGGAACGGAACGGAACGGAACGGAACGGAACGGAACGG
>JAITVD010000076.1 GCA_031285965.1 Azoarcus sp. | reverse complement strand
CGCGAACACGATGACGACCAGCTCGACCGCGAGGCTGTTGTACCAAGCCAGCGAAGCGTCGTGGTTGGAGAAGCCGCCCAAGCCCGTGACCGAAAAAGCCATGATGAGCGCGTCCCAGCCGCCCAGCCCCGCCAGCCACAGCGACAGCCCGCAGCCAAGAGTGAGGAGGATGTACGTGCCCCACAGCCCTTTGGCGGTTTCGGCGATGCGGGGGGTGAGGCTGCTTTCCTTCATCGGGGTGGGGACTTCGGCCTTGAAAAGCTGCCGCCCGCCGATGCCGAGCAGCGGGAGGATGGCGACGACCAGCACGAGGACGCCCATGCCGCCGATCCAGTGCAGGAAGGTGCGCCACAGGTTGATTGATACCGGCAGGGCATCGATGCCGGTCAGCATGGTCGCGCCGGTGGCGGTCAGGCCGGAAGCGGCCTCAAAATAAGCCTTGATGGCGGGAAGCTCGGGCAATTGCGCCGACAGCGGCAGCGCGCCGAAGATGGGCAGGATGAGCCAAGTCGTCGCGACGAGCAGGAAGCCGTCATGGATTCGCAAATCGCGCCGATAGCGGTAGGTCATGGCAAAGAGCGCCACGCCGCAGAAAAAAGTGATGAGAAACGCCAAATCGAAAGCCTGGGACGCGCCATCTTTCAAATGCTGCGATACCAGCAAAGGAAAAAGCATCAGCATCCCGAAAATGGCGATGATGAGGCCGAGGGCGTTGAGCGGCGCGGCGTAGGCGCGGAACAGGAAGCGCAGCATCTACAGGAAGGTGAAACCCACTTGGAACAGCTTTTCGACTTTCCTGACCATGTTTTTGTGCGGGCAGAACACAATGACATGGTCCCCGCTTTCGATGACCGTTTCGTTGCGCGGGATGAGGACTTCGCTGCTTTCGGCTGCGCCGGAGGCGTTGCGCACAATGGCGCTGATCGTGGCGCCTTCGGGCAGGGGGATTTCACCGATAGCGCGCCCGACGACCCGTGAATTGCCGCGCTGCCCGTGCGCGACGATTTCAAGCGCCTCCGCCGCGCCGCGCCGCAGGCTATGCACGGCCACGACATCTCCCCGACGCACGCGAGCCAGCAAAACGCCGATGGAGGCTTGCGCAGGAGAAATGACAATGTCAATCAAGCCGCCTTCAACCAAGCCGACATAGCTCTTGCGGTTGACGAGCGCCAGCGTATGCCGCGCACCCATGCGCTTGGCAAGCGTGGCCGACATGATGTTGTCCTCATCGTCATTGGTGAGCGCGACGAACAGGTCGGTCTCGTCAATGCCTTCGTTTTCGAGCAATTTCTCGTTGGTGACGTTGCCGTGCAGGACAAGCGAATTGCGTAGGCTGACGGCGAGCTTTTCGGCGCGCAGGGCGTCCGCCTCGATGATTTTGACGTTGAAATCGCGGTCGAGCGAAGCCGCCAGGCGCAGCCCGATGTTGCCGCCCCCGCCAATCATGATCCGCTTCATGGGAGGGGATTCGCCCCGCAGTCCTTGCATGACGGCGCGGACATGGTGCTTTGCGACAAGGCAGAAAACTTCGTCACCCGGCAGGATGGTGGTTCTGCCAGAAGGCGCGATGGGGTGGCCGAAGCGGTAAATGGCGGCGATGTGGGCATCCATCTGGGGCGGCGGGGCGCGCAGTTCGGACAAGGGGCGGCCAAGCAGCGGGTTGCCTTCACGCGCGACGACGCTGGTGAGGCTGACCTGCCCGCCCGCGAAATCGAGCACCTGCAACGCGCCCGGAAAGTCAATCAAGCGGCGGATATAGTCGGTGACGATCTGTTCCGGGCAGATGGAGAAATCGACGGCGAAGTTGCTGTTGTCGAGCAGTTCAGGATGGTCGGCGTAGTCCGCCAGCCGCAAGCGGGCGATACGGGTCGGCAGGTTGAAAAGCGATCGGGCGATTTTGCAGGCGCAAAGGTTCGTCTGGTCGGACTGGGTAACGGCAATCAGCAGGTCGGCGTTGTCGGCGCCCGCTTCGCGCAGCACCGGTGGCGAGGCGGCATTGCCGCAGACGGTGCGCACTTCCAGGCGGCCATGCAATTCGGCCAATCCTGCCGCGTCGGTATCGACGAGGGTAATATCATTGGCCTCGGATAGCAGCCCTTCCGCAACGGATGAGCCAACTTGGCCTGCGCCGAGAATGATGATGTTCACCGGGGTCTTCGCGTGGTTCGGGGAACGCCGATTCTACGCGCTTTGCGGCAAATGACGGCGGCAATGGCCTGTTACGCTTGGCGCGCTTTCAATTTTCTTCGTGATGCCGCCCGCCGTGCAGCCCAAGCTGGCGGAGCTTGCGGTAAAGGTGGGTGCGCTCCAGTCCGGTTTTTTGCGCAAGGCGGGTGATGTTGCCCCGCTCCATCCGCAGGTGGTGTTCAAAATACATGCGCTCGAACGCTTCACGCGCTTCGCGCAAGGGCTGATCGAGCGAAACCGGATGAGATGGGGAATCCTGAACGGGCAGACCGTTTTCGGGCAAACTGATTTCTTCTTCCGGTGAGGCCAGCGCCAAATTTCGGATGGTGGCGTATAGCTCGCCGTACCCGCCTCGCCAGTCGCGCTTGTGCAACTGGGACAGGGCGGCTGGCGAGAAGCGGCGCGGCGGCACTTCTCGGACATCGACGAGATGGCGCAGGATGCGGCAAGCTATTTCGGGCAATTCGCTGCGGAGATTAGCCAGCGTGGGCGCATCTGTCAGGGCGCAGGAGAAAAGATGTCCGACCAAGGCGGAATCCCATCCGGCAGCCAGCAATTCTTCGCGCCCTGAGCCGCTGGCAACGAGCAGATGGAGGTCGTGCCGCTCAAGGCGCTCGATAATGGCGGCAAGGTTCTTTTGCTGGGGGCGCGTCAGGCGTTCTAGGGCAGAGAGGTAAAATTGCCCGCCTTGGTACGTGGCGAGCCGTGCCGGATCATATGCGCCGTCGAGCAGGGTGAGATCGAGCCAAGGCGCTTCCGGTGCTTTTAGGCTGCGGGCGGCAAGCTCCGCCAGATGGCCCGGTTCGGCTCGAATTAGGATGATGCGCGATTGGCTGGCGGCTTGCCGCAGGCGGCGATGCAGTTCGCGCAGGGAGGCGGAATCCGGGAAAGCCGTCAAAGTGAGGGTGGTGGGTACGGGGACGCTGGGCTTGCGCTGCAAGCCGCGCTTGACGGCGGAAAGAAGTTTTTGCAGGGCAATGGGCTTTTCGAGATAGTCGATTGCGCCGATGCGGGTCGCTTCAACGGCGGTGTCGATTGTGCCGTGCCCGGACATCATCACCACCGGCATGGTCAATTGTCCGGCAGCCGACCATTCTTTGAGCAAGGTAATGCCATCGGTATCCGGCATCCAGATGTCGAGCAAAACCATGTCTGGGCAGGATGCGTTACGTGCCGCCCGCGCTGCGGCGGCATCTTCGGCTAGGGCGACATCGTGGCCTTCGTCTCGAAGTATTTCGGAAAGCAGTTCGCGGATGCCTATTTCGTCGTCAACGATCAGTATCTTTGCCATCTTCAGTCTTCGCCGTCCCTTATGACCGTGCGCAAATAGATGCGTAATCCCGCGCCGCCGCCGTTGTCACGGTTGGTAATTTTCACCTTGCCCCCGTGCTCGGTGACAATCTTTTTTATCATCGCCAGACCTAATCCGGTTCCCTTGGCCTTGGTTGTAAAGTAAGGTTCAAACGCACGCGCCAGCACCTCCGGCGGGAAACCCGGCCCATTGTCCTGGCAGGACAACAGTACCCAGTCGCCATCGTTGCATGCCGCGAGGACAATCTCGGCATCGTCTTGGCCGATCAGCGCATCCAGCGCGTTTTGTAGCATATTGTGGACGATCTGGCGAATCTGTGAAGCGTCTCCCATGACAGATGATATATCTGGCGATATTTGCAAGACGATTTTTGCCGATGAGCTTTCGTAAAGAACGAGAATTTCCCGGATAAGTTCGCCAAGGTTGATCGGCATGAGCGTTGGCGCGGGAAGATGCGCGTAGTCGCGGAAAGCATTGACCAGATTTTTGACGGCTTCTACCTGATTGACGATGGTCAGGGTCGAGCGTTCGAGCATCTGTCGGCCAGTCTCGCCAAGCTCGGGAGAAAGTTTAATGGCGAGCCGCTCGGCAGAAAGCTGGATCGGGGTAAGCGGGTTCTTGATTTCATGCGCGAGCCGTCGGGCGACTTCTGCCCAAGCCGCCGTCCGCTGCGCGTCGATGAGCCGCGTAATGTCATCGAAAACGACGACCAGCCCCCCTCCCGCGCTTTCCGGCAGGCGGGAGCCGTGTATCAGCAAAGTTGTCGGTGGAGTATCGGGGCGCGGGACTTCCAGTTCGACTTCCCAGTCCGCTTCATGGACGGCAAAGCCTTCGATGAGCGCGTCGCGCAGCACCGTGTGGCGCGGCCAGTCGGCAAGGGCGATGCTCTCGAAACTGGCAAGCTCATCCGAGAGGATGTTGAGCGCGCCACGGTTGGCGGCGCGAAGCACTCCTTCCGCGCTGAAAACCAGAACGCCGGTCGATAGGTGCGTCAGCACGCTTTCGAGATAGGCGCGGGCGGACTCAACTTCGATCCGGCTCTTTTCTGTTTGCGCACGCGCTTCGTCAAGCTGGCGGGTCATCTGGTTGAAAGAGTGGGTCAGTATGCCGAGTTCGTCCCGAGCGGGGAGTGCGCGGCGCGGGCTGAAATCGCCTTGCGCGACCGCTTCAGTGCCTTCCGCAAGGATGCGCAGCGGCGCGGCAAGCCGCCGGGCAAAAACGAAGGCGACGGCAATCGCGGTCAGCAGCGCCACCAGCAGGGTCAGGGTCAGGGTCAATGAATAGATATTCTTGAGATCGTCTCGCGCAAGAACCAATTGCTGGTAATCGCGGTAGGCTTCCTGAACCGCCTCGGCATGTTGGTTGAAGGTTTCGGGAACGGGCTGGGTCAGTTGCAGCAAGCGGGACGTTCTAGCAAGGCCGCGCCCTTCAATCAGAACCAGAACGCGAATGAGCAGCCGCCCATCGGGGTCGCCTTCGATGATGCTTAAGCTGCGTTCCTGGAAAACGCGACGCAGTTCATGAAGCGGTGGCGTGTCTGGAAGCAGGCGGGCGGTGTCGGTGTCCGTTGCGCTTACCAGCACTTGTCCATTGGTTCCAAATAGCGTGACGCTGCCGACGCCGGCCCATTCACGCAGGTGGTTGAGCTGAGTGACCGAAATAGTGGACTGGCTTTCAATATCCAGCGTCATGGCCGTGGCTTTGCTTTTAAGCTGTTCGACGAGGTAGTCAAGCGCGTTCTGCCCTAGGGCAAGTCCCCCTTCAAGGGCTGAATCGACCCGCATGTCAAACCAGGATTCAATGCTGCGCACGACTTGGAGCGATGCCATATACACCAGCAGTCCCGGCAGAAGCGCCATGAATGCAAACATCATCAGCATTCTGAGCTTGAGCCTTGAACCGAAGTCTCGGTTGCGGTATTCGCGCCGTAGGCGGACAAGCTGATAGATGACCATTGCCGCCAGCGTGACCGTGACAATTCCGTTGACCGCAAGCAGAAAAGGGTAGTAGCTGCTGAACAGGCCGGTATTGGCGCTGGCCGAGGTCAGGAGATAAAGCGAAATGGCGGCTAGGGTGGCGACAAGGGCGACAGCGAAGTTTTTCATTCTGGGGGTGCCTCTTCCCGCGCCGCTTCATCTGTTTCTGTTTTTTTTGCCATTTCTTCTGGCGTTTCCTTTTCAGGAAGCGTCATTTCGGAGGTAAATGACAGCTTTGTCCAGCCTGTGCTGAAATCCCAGTTGCCATTTGCCAAAGCGGAAAGCTGGAAAGGCTTCGGAAGCAAGGCGGTATTGTGAAAAAACCGTAATGTCGCCTCATAACGGCCTTTTTCATCAAACGCATCAGGAGGGGCCACATACAGGTTACGGATACGCTCCATCATGCGCACGGCATCTGACAGGGTATCGAAATTTCTGTGCAGGCTTCCGATATTGAGCCGGTAATTGCGGGTCATCGCGTGGTAGGAAAGGCGGTATTCAAGCCGACGATGAATGAGCAGCTTGTCAAACCAATACCAGCGCGGACGTTCAATCCGCAGTTCGGCGACGAAATGCAGCGCCACGCCATGCGCCAAGGCATCGATCAGCCTTTGGTTAAGCTCAAAGCTGAAATCCGCGTTGAGGATATGTCCTTCTTTGGATAGCACAATGCTGGCGTAAGTGATGCTGGCATCGCTGGCTCTCACAGGAATGGAAGAGAGCGCCAGAAAGACGATAAGCAACAACAAGTGGCGCAGAAACTCAAGCGGCTTAGGTTTTTTTGCGCAAACTGGCGTAATAAAAACCGTCATGGTCGGTCGTCGGTAGCAGGGGATGTATCTGGCATGGCATGAAAAGTTCAGCGTCTGGGTGACGTTCGAGGAAATGCTCGATTTGATGGCGGTTTTCATCATCAAAAACAGAGCACGTGACATAAAGCATTGTGCCGCCATCAGCCAATATATGCCAAAGTGTATCAATAATATCAATCTGTTGTGCAACAAAACCCGCAATGTCGCTATTCCGCCGCAGCCACTTGATGTCGGGATGTCGGCGCACGACGCCGGAGGCTGAACACGGCACATCGGCAAGAATGCGGTCAAATGGCTGGCCGTCCCACCAGCTATCCAGCATGCGGCAATCGGCCACCATTGTTTTGGCGGAAAGTCCGAGGCGGGTGAAATTTTCGCGCATCCGTTCTGCGCGAATGGGGTCGAGTTCTAGGGCGGTCAGTTCAATATCGGCACGTTCCAGCAAATGTGCGCTTTTCCCGCCCGGTGCGGCGCAAGCGTCGAGCACACGCTCGCCGTTCTGCACGTGCATCCATCTGGCAGCCCATTGCGCACCCGCGTCTTGTATGGAGACCTTTCCTTCCGCAAAACCCGACAATTTCGATACCGGAAGCGGTTGCTTCATCAACAAGGCATCGTTATCAAGTCTTTTTGCCTCAATCCCCAGATTAGCTAAATCAGACAGGTAAGTTTCTACCGTAGCGCGGCGGCGGTTGACCCGCAAACTCATTGGCGGATGCAGGTTTCCCATTGAAAGAATGGTTTCCCATTCATTGCTGTGGTCATGCTGGATGCGCTTAATCCACCATTTCGGATAGGCGTAGCGTGCCGCTATATCCTCATCGCGCCATGCCGTAATCTGGTTTTTTTGGCGAATGACATTACGCAACACGCCATTGACGACCCCTTTGAGACCTGCTGCCAAATGGTTCGCCGCATCCACCGCTTGATCTACTAGCGTGTGCGCCTGTTCCGGTCGCTGTTCGAGTCGATAGACTGCGATCAGCAACAAGGCATGGATGGACGTAGGAAGCGGCTTGCTAAGAAAATGCCTGAGCGTGGCATCGCCGCGTCCATAATCGCGCAGCGTGTTCCATACAAGATCACGGATTGCGCCGCGTACACTGTCATTCCAACTGGAGTTTTCACGCGCAGCGCGTTCATAGCATGCGGTAAGGCTGCCGCCTTCGAGCACAGAGACAAGCAGCTTTGCGGCATGAAACAAAACAGATGCAAGGCTGTTTGGCTTCAACTTAGGACATTGTTTCACGTGAAACATAGCGCCTTTCGTCACGAAAATTTTTGTTCATTTAGCGATTAGTTGCCGCGTGAACTCGCCGTGTTGTGCCTGAATAGCCTGGGTTATTCTGAGAATTTCAGCTTTCATTTCATTGATATGGTTAAGGGCGGCTTGGTCTTTATCTTTGTTTCTATCGACTTGAATCAAGCCGTCCTTGATTTCGACCTTGCCTTTGCTTGCAGAGATGTAATCCAGTAAGGCAATGTTTTTGCCCATCATTTCCCGAATTTCCGGAATCATGGATTTGAAGGCCTCGGCCGGAATACGGATATGCTTTTCAACCGCTTGGTTATAAACATCCTTCAGTATATCCGGCTGCACCAATGCGGCGAGTTCCGAATCTGCCTTGGCGAGTTCGCTGCCGAGCGTTGCCTCGATTTTTGTTAGAGTTTCCTGAAATATGAGGATGGCTTTTTTGCGCTCCCCGACGCTTGCTTCAGGTTTTACAGCCTCTTGGTATTCACGCTGCGCTTTTTCAAGCGGCTTGCTGACCTTCTCAAGTACGGCTTTGTTGTAGGCGACAATCACATCATAGTGCGATGTGTAGATGCCAAATTTTTTGCGCATCGCTTTGGTAAGGACGAGGATGCCGCTATTGCGTGGGATGACTTCTTTTTTTAGAAAATTGATGAAGTCCCGCTGCTGTTGCTGCTCTCTGCTGCATCCGACCAGCAGCATGGCAAAGCAGAGCATCCATAAAACAGCAATGGAAGAAAAACGCTTATTCATGAGAGAAAATCCTTCTGTGCGATTCGGTCTGGGCAGGAATCGACCTACCATATCAGAATACAAGCGGTTCCGCGCAAGAATGCGGCTGGACAATGAAAAGCCGCCGGAGGCATCTTCACTCACGGCGGCTTCTTGTTTGCTGAAAATCAGATTTTCGGGTCGTTGGCGGCTTTGGCTTTCTTGCCGCCTCGCTCGATCATCCGCGTAATTTGCCACTGCTGGCCGATGGAAAGGAGGTTGTTGACCACCCAGTACAGCACCAGCCCCGAGGGAAACCACAGGAACATGAAGGTGAAGACAATAGGCATCGCCATCATGATTTTGGCTTGCATGGGGTCGGGCGGGCTGGGGTTCAGTTTTGTCTGAACCAGCATGGAAACGCCCATGATGATTGGCAGGATGAAATAAGGGTCGCGCACCGACAAATCCTGTATCCAGCCAAGCCACGGCGCTTGCCGCATCTCGACGCTGCCCAGCAGCACCCAGTAAAGGGCGAGAAAGACCGGAATTTGTACGAGGATAGGCAGGCAGCCGCCAAGCGGATTGATTTTCTCGGTACGGTAAAGATTCATCATTTCCTGCTGCATCTTTGTTTTGTCGTTACCGTAGAGGTCTTTCAATCGCTGGAGGCGGGGAGCCAGCATCCGCATTCTGGCCATCGACTTGTAACTTGCTGCCGAAAGCGGGAAAAAGATCGCCTTAACGATGATCGTCACGAAGATGATGGCCCAGCCCCAGTTGCCGGTCAGCGAGTGCAGCCATGAAAGCAGCCAGAATAATGGCGCGGCGATGATGGTCAGGACACCGTAATCAACCACCAGCTTGAGACCGGGGGCGATTTCTTCGAGATGGTTCTGGTCTTGCGGGCCAGAGTAGAGACGGGCTTCGACCTGTTCCGTTGCGCCGGGCGCTATCGTGACGGGCGCTAGAACCGCGCCAGCCGCATAGTGGCCGCTGGACGTTTTCTTGGTGAAATACTCGCGCGCTTCGCCCTGCGTCGGCAGCCATGCGCTGACAAAATAATGCTGGATTATCGCCGTCCAGCCATTGTTGGCGCTGGCGGTGAATTTGGCGGTACTGTCGTCGATGTCGCCAAAAGACACCTTTTGGAACTTTGCTTCATCCGTATAGAAAGCCGGCCCCGTGAAGGTCTGCACGCCCCCGAAAAGCCCGCCGCCAGATGCTTCGGTGGGCTTGTTGTCGCGCAGGAACTGAAAATAAGCCTGCGCCACGAGCGGCTCGGCGCTTTCATTGCGAATTTCATAAGCAACGTCGACCAAGTAGCTGCCGCGTGTGAAGGTCATCACTTTAATGGCGGATACGCCATTAACGGCGGGAGCCGACAACCTCAATACCAGTTTGTCTTGCCCATCGGCCAATGTTTGGTCGCCAGCGGGCAATTCAAATAGCGTGCGGTGATTGGGCAGGTTCGTCCCAAGCAGACCGGATTCCGCCTCGAACATATGCGCCGCCCTGCCATCATCAAAAATGACATAAGGATTTTCCTTGTTTTCGGATGAGCGGTGTTTGATGAGTTCGAGACGAACGATGTTTCCGCCTTCTGCGGAGATTTCCGCACTTATCACGTCTGTTTCGACTTTGATTCGTGGCATCGCGGAAAGTGTCGGACTTACTGCTTGGGGCGCAGCGGCGCGGGCGGGCGTCGGCACTGAATCGTCAGGCGTCGAAAGAGCAGGCGCGGCGGGAATGGCGACGGTGGGCGCTGTGGCGGCGGGCTTGTTATGTTCGACCCAGTTCGACCACAACATCACGAGCGACAGGACAAAAATAATGAGCGGAAAGAGGCGGCGTTGTTCCATTGGAGAGAAAGTCTTGCGGACGGCAAAAATGAAAAAGCGCAACGGCTGCGCACAAAAGCGTCAATGATACCCGCGAACGATGCCCATGTCCCAACAGAACACAGGGCGCGCCTAGGTTTCAGGCGAAGAGACTGACTGCGGGGCAGGCTTTGTTCCAGGAAGGCGTCCCAGCAATTGCCTGATGTCTGTGTGGAGTTCCGCCCGACGGGCGGTTTCTGCCGATGCGTGTAAGCGGACGATCAGATCGCAGGATGGCAAACACTCACGCTGCCGCCGAAAAACTTCACGGGCGATGCGTTTGAGCAGGTTGCGGCCATTGGCGCGCTTGACCAGTTTTTTGGCCACCGTTACGCCAAACCGGGCGGTATCCAGTTCATTTGGACGGTAGTAAAGCGTGTAGAAACGGCCACGGAGCGAACGCCGGAAAGCAAAAACGGATGAAAAATCATCCGTTTTCAGCAATCGGTAAGCACGGCAAAAATTTTGCCCGCGCTGTGCGGCAACCATGACTTCAAACGGCGAGGCGATGACGGCCCTTGGCGCGGCGGGCGCGGATGACTGCGCGGCCACCACGAGTTTTCATGCGAACCCGAAAGCCATGCGTGCGCTTGCGGCGGGTAACTGAAGGTTGGTAAGTACGTTTCATGATTTTGCTGCCTACGTAAAGGACTAACCGTTGATTAGAACAGCAAAAGGCGCGGTCTGTCAATCATCCGCCCATGAACCATGCTCCGCCGCAAGCGGGATGACGCAATCGCGCATGACATGCTTTCAGGTTACTTGCCAAGAGCTTTTTCGATTTTCTTGTCGGTGTTGTATTGGCTCAAAGCATAGACTGACCAAATAACCGCCGGTATCCAGCCGATGATCGTAATTTGCAGAATCAGGCAGATGATGCCGGAGAACGGTCTTCCGATAGTGAAGAACCCTAGCCACGGCAGGATCAAAGAAATAAGCAAACGCATGTTCAATCTCCTTTTTTTGCGGTTATTTTCGCCCAAGCCGATACACGGCTACGCTGGCGAGGAAATTCGGGGTGTCGGCAACGACCTTGCCTTCGTCGAGCGCCAGCCGTTTGTGGATGATGATGCCGGATTGTGCGCATAGCGCCTCGAAATCGTCAATCGTGAAGAAGCGGACGTTGGGCGTGTCGAACCATTGGTGCGGCAGGCTCTCCGAAACGGGCATCCGGCCATTGAGAATGCTTTGGCGATGCCGCCAGTATCCGAAGTTCGGAAAACTCACCACGGCCTCGCGCCCGACCCGCAGCATCTCGGCGAGGATGCCTTGCGTGTTGTGCATGGCCTGAAGCGACAGGCTCATGATGACATGGTCGAAAAAACCATCATCAAAGCCCGTTAGCCCGCGATCCATGTCAGCCTGAATCACGTTGATGCCGTTCCTGACGCAGGCGAGAATTTTCTCGGGGTCGTTTTCCACCCCATAGCCCCGAACCTTTCGCGTATCGACCAGATGCCGCAACAGACTGCCGTCCCCGCAGCCGAGGTCGAGCACCTTTTCGCCGTGCTCAATCCATTGCGCGATGACATCATGGTCGTAGCGATAGCCAGCCATCCTTTACACCTCGATGCGGTCGAACCACGCCGCGAGCACGGCATGGTATTGCGGGTCGTCAAGCAAGAAAGAGTCGTGTCCGGCCACGCAGTCAATCTCGGCATAAGTGACATTTCGCGCGTTGTGCGTTAGCGCGTAGACGATTTCACGCGAACGATCCGGCGAGAAACGCCAGTCCGTCGTAAACGCCACAACCAGAAAACTGGCTCGCGCCGCCCCCAGCGCCGCCGTCAGGTCGCCGCCGTGCACCAAGGCTGGATCGTAGTAATCGAGTGCTTTTGTCGTCAAAAGGTAGGTATTTGCGTCGAATTGCCGCGAAAACTTCTCTCCTTGTCGCTGCAGGTAAGACTCGATTTCAAATTCAACGTCATAACTGTACATCGCCTTGCCGTGACGCAGATTGCGGCCAAATTTTTCGCCCATCGCGTCATCGGAAAGATAGGTGATATGCCCGACCATCCGTGCCAGCCGTAGTCCGCGCTCCGGCAGCGTGGCATGTTCGTAAAAATGTCCGCCGTGAAAATCCGGGTCGGTCAAGATGGCTTGGCGAGCCACTTCGTTGAACGCAATGTTCTGGGCGGTCAGTTTTGGCGCGGAAGCAATGACTGCCGCGTGGCGCACCCGATCCGGGTATTGCAGCGTCCATGAGAGCGCCTGCATTCCCCCGAGGCTGCCGCCCATGACTGCCGCGAAACTTTTGATGCCCAGCTTGTCCGCGAGCCGCGCTTGGGCATCCACCCAGTCCTCAACGGTGACAAAAGGAAAATTCGCGCCCCAAGGACGGCCCGTGGCAGGATTGGGCGAACACGGCCCGGTCGAGCCGTGGCAGCCTCCTAGGTTATTGACTCCAATCACGAAAAATTTGCCCGTATCGAGCGGCTTGCCGGGGCCGACGAGGTTGTTCCACCAGCCGGAATCTCTATCCTCATCGGCATAGCGCCCTGCCACATGGTGCGAGCCGGACAGCGCGTGGCACACCAGCACGGCGTTGCTGCGCGCCTCGTTGAGCGCACCGTAGGTTTCAAAAACCAGCTCGTAGCCGTCCAAGCGGGAGCCGCTGCGCAAAGGCAGCGTTTCTTCAAAACGCGCCGTTTGCGGAGTGACGATGCCAACGGATAGGCAGGCGGGTTGCGGTTCGCTCATATGCAATCTATATAATAATAAAGACAGCGATGATAAGGCATGCTTGCCCGACCACGCTGAAGTTGTGGAAAAATGGTATCACAGACGATTACGAGAGGCGAAAAAATTTGTGCCGCAAATTTTGACTATCTCGCCCGCTTCATTCCAAATAAAGTTCGTACAAAAGGGGTTGCCCGAACGATTTCTGCAATGAAAAATGTCAAAATAAAAGCCACTATGTTGATAGCGATAAATTGTAATGGAGCACTATCAATGAGTGGCATAAAAACAAACGCAACAGCCACTAAAACAGGGTAATGAAAAATAAAAATAAGCAGGGAACCGTTGCTTGCGTAAATTAGGAATTTATTTTGTGTATTCAAATATCGTCTGCCTTGACCAATCAGTGCAAGCAACGCTACATAAGCATAAGAAAGTTTTGCCCAAGAAATGAGTAAATCGTTTCCCTTAAAAATATTTGCGTTCAAAATGAGAGTAGTTAAATAAACGGTCAAAAGGATGATAGCCCAAAAAGAAAGCCAAAATCTGTTTTTTTCTAATTTAGCCTGTACTTCCTCATGTGCAATGACAAATTTTCCTATCAAGAATAGAAAGAAACATTGCGAAAAACTGACATAATTGTTCGCCGCAATCAAATCAACCGATGCTGCTTGCACTACGCCTAACAGTAGGATAGTCGGCATAGGCCAGGCACTCCATCCAAAAAACTTCGGATATTTTTTGCATAGAAAATAGAGAGGTAAAACGACCAACGAAATAATCAAGAGATATTCTAAAAACCATAGATGGGCGGTGCTGTATTTTCCATCCCAACTGTTGAAACTAGAGTACCCTGAAAAAAAGACCTTATAATGCGCAAAATACCCGCCATCATAGCTAGTATTTGTAATACTGCCAATATAAGCCATGAAAGGAATAAGTAATAACATGCCGATGAGAAAAGGAAGCCCAACCCGTAAAAAACGTTCAAAGACATAATCTTTTCCTGATCGGCGATCCAAAGAATAGCGAGCCGCTATTCCAGAGATGACAAACATTAGCTTCATATACCAAGGGTCGATAATCATTAGGGCAAGAGAAGCGGTATCCGAGGAGACACCGATAACATATTTTCCTTCACCGAAATTGTTGTACATTAGCAAAGCGTGAAATGGAATCAGAATAACAATACAGATTAGCTTCAACATATTGAGATAGCTTTTACGCATATAAAACTCCGTGAGTGGAATTCAAAAAATAACTCAAATTAAATGTCGATACGCTATAGTTAAATAGCTTGGTTTTTATTGACTTATGTCAAAAGCCGAGGTTCTGTAGGGATGAAACCTACAAAACCTCGGCTTTAGGGCTGCTACAACGGTCGGCGGGATGCTGCCTCCGCGCTCATCGCATCTCGAATAGTTCCTGATGGAAGTGGCTAGCTCCGAAGCCACGCGACATCAGCCCTTGGCGCAGGGCGTTGCCGAATCCCGAGGGGCCGCAGAACCAGAGCGAAGCGTCTTTCCATTCCGGCACATCCGCGCAGAGCTTGTCGGTATCCAGCCGGATGCCATGTCCGTCGACGAGCACGTGCAGGGTGACGTTGGCGGATTGGGCGAGCTGGTTCAGGTTTTCGACAAAAGCCGCATCCGGGTTCCGGGCACAATAAAACAGATCCGCCGCGTTCTTGGGCGCGCCGTGATGGACGATTTCTTCGAGCCTTGCCAGAAAAGGCGTGATGCCGATGCCGCCCGCCACCCAAATCTGACGGGGCTTGTCGCTCTCAAATCGGAAACATCCGTAGGGACCTTCAACCGTGGCGCGGTCTCCCGCTTTGAGCGTTGCGGGCAAACGGGAGGTATGGTCGCCGAGATTCTTCACGTAAAAACTCAGGCGGCCATCGTTTTTCCATGCCGAGGCAATTGTGAAAGGATGCGCCTCATCTCCGTTGTGCTCGTCGAAGCTCACGAACGCGAATTGCCCCGCGTCATGCCCCTCCCAGCGGTCGCGGGGCAGTTGGATGCTGACTTTCAGCACTTCATCGCTTTCGCTGTGCTCGATGGATTCCACAACGCCGAGTGCGCGGCGCTGCTGGCCGATGCGGCGCGTCAAGCTCAAGACCGCGCCTACCGTGCCGCCCGCCATCAGCGCGAGGGAAACCCACGCCACAGGAGAGAGGGAAGTCCAATGGGAGAATTTGATTAGAAACACCGAGTGGAAAACCAGTGCCAGATAAGCAAGGGCGATGATGCGGTGCGTTTTGAAGAAATAGCGGTACGGGAACCATTTGATGAGGGCAACGATAATCAGCACGGCAGCCGCATAGAAGGCCCATTCGCCCACCTGCTCCGATGTGTGGCGCATTTCCAGAAAAAATTTCTGGATGGGTTCTTCAATGGGCGAGCGCGCGCCGCGTTGCGGCTTTTCCAGCCAGCCCCAGCCCACCGCCCATTTAACGCCCTGCGCCCAAAGCCAGTGCATGACGCCTGCCGCCAGCGCGGTAATGCCCAGCCACTTATGCAGGCGATAGCTTTTGTCCAGCCCACCGAGCCAGGGTTCAAGCGTGACCGGGCGGATTGCCAGAATCATCGCGAGGCTCATCGCGCCCATTGCGATGAAGCCCGTATAGTCGACCACAGCGGCGCGTAGCAGGAAAAGATTGCCGTAATTCTGCGCCCAAGGTTGTTCAGCAAACAGCCACAGCAACGTCAGCACGGTGAGGAGCGCGGCGAGAACATACTTGATTCGTTTCATGGAAAAACCTCGTCTCGTTGTTTGGATGAACGCCGCGCTATTTTGGACAAGGAAATCTGAACTTTTGCTGAACCTGAAATTCATGCTCTGTTCAGCGTTTTTCCGCCAAATTTCAGTTGTTGCGTGAACGGGCGCGTAAAAAGTGCCCAAAGTCTAACGCCCCGTTTTTGGCGGGTTGTATGTTTTTGTACGGAAAAAGGCCGGAAACCGGATGTTGGCGGGGCTGTTTCCGAAAGCCTTATTGTTCCAGTGTTTTCAGCACCAGCGTGTCCCCGCGCTGGGTGAATTCCAAGTGCTTGAGCACGTTCATGCCCAACAGGATGATGTCATCTCCATCCATGCCGGGGTTGAGCGCGGCCTGAATCTGGCGCAGGACAAAAGGGCCGAAGGCCAGCTCGTCGATGCGCGTCATCCGGGCGGAGAGGGTTCCGTTGGCCGTGGAAATCTGAATCGGCGGGCCGAAGGGACGCAGGCCAAGTTGCGCCCCAAGTTTGGCGGGCAGCGCGACTTGCGTCGCACCGGTATCGAGCATGAAGGTGACGGGCTGGCCGTTGATAGTGCCGGGCACGAAGTAATGTCCGGCAGGGTTGCGCTTCAGGGTCAATTCGGATGCCGCGCCCGGCGCGACGGCAAGATGGCGGTTGGGGTTGTTGTAGTTTTCCTGCACGTTTTTAAAGAAGAGCCACAGCACGGCAATCAGCGCCAGCGCCGCCAGCCACGCCATGCCCCGACCTATCGGGCGGGTCATGTCTTTTTCTTTTTCGGTCGTTTGCGGGGAATCCATCAAAATTAAAAGCTCAAGCGAGCGTCTGCCCATGTTCGCGGGTGGCATGGAAAGCGACGCGAGGCCATTTTTCCATTGTCACTTCCAAGTTGTAGCGGCTGCTGGCGAGATAGACGAGATTGCCGTCAACGTCCCGCCCAAGCCGTGGCGCTTGTTCCCGCTCGAAATTGCGGCGGGTGGTTCCGTCGGCAAAGGTGAGCCAGCGGGCGGTGTGGATGTCGACGTTGTCGAAAATGGCATCCACCTTGTATTCGTCTTTCAGGCGTTGGGCGACGACCTCAAATTGCAGCGGGCCGATTGCGCCCAGAAGCATCTGGCCGCCGTCGAGTTCAAAAACCTGAATCGCGCCCTCTTCCCCAAGCTCCCGCAAGCCTTTCTGCAACTGCTTGGATTTGAGCGGGTCGCGCAGGCGGGCGGCGCGGAAGAGTTCCGGCGAGAAGTAAGGGATGCCCTTGAAGCCCAGCGCCTCGCCTTCGGTGAGGGTATCGCCGATCTGCAACTGTCCGTGGTTGTGGATGCCGATAATGTCGCCCGCCACGCCATCTTCTTTCAGGATGCGCTCGTTCGCCATGAAGGTCAGCGCGTTGGCGAGTTTCATGTCACGAGCGTCGCGCACATGGCGCACTTTCATGCCAGAAGCGTAGCGACCCGAACAGATGCGGAAGAAGGCAATGCGGTCGCGGTGGCGAGGGTCCATGTTGGCCTGGATTTTGAAAACGAAGCCGGAGAAGGCAGCCTCCGACGGCAGCACGCTGCGTGTATCGCTACCCTTCCCGGAGGAAGCAAGCCTCGGTTGGGGCGGCGGCGCCCAGTCAATCAACGCCTGAAGAATTTCCTGCACGCCGAAATTGTTGATGCCGGAACCAAAAAAAACAGGGCTTTGGCAGCCCGCGAGAAATTCGCTGGAATCGAATGGCGGGGAAGCGTCGCGCAGCAATGCCACATCGTCCCGCACGGAACCGATTTCGAGCGGATAACGGCGGTCGAGTTCAGGATTGCCAAGTTCCGCGACGATGTCCGCTTCGCTTCGATGCTCTTCGCCGGGGGCAAAAACAAGCATACGGTCGGCCAGCAGGTGATAGACCCCACGAAAATTCTTGCCCATGCCAATCGGCCATGTGACAGGGGCGCAGGAAATGCCGAGCACATCTTCGATTTCCGCCAGCAGCTCGAATGGGGCGCGGACTTCGCGGTCGAATTTGTTGATGAAAGTGATGATTGGGGTATTGCGCAGGCGGCAGACCTTGAGCAGTTTGATGGTCTGCGCCTCTACGCCTTTGGCCGCGTCGATTACCATGACCGCCGCGTCGACGGCGGTGAGCACGCGGTAGGTATCCTCGGAAAAATCCTCGTGTCCTGGCGTGTCGAGCAGGTTGATGGTGTGTCCCTGATACTCGAACTGCATCACGGAACTGGTCACGGAGATGCCGCGCTGCTTTTCGACTTCCATCCAGTCGGACGTGGCGTGACGGGCGGACTTACGCGCCCGCACCGTCCCCGCAAGCTGGATGGCGCCGCCAAAGAGCAGCAGCTTTTCGGTCAGCGTGGTCTTGCCCGCGTCCGGGTGGGAAATGATGGCAAAGGTGCGGCGACGCGCCACATCGCGCTGAAGCTCTGAAAGGAAGGGTTCGTTCACGAAGAAAAAAGCGGGCTGAAAAAAAGCAGAAGGATAGAACAGGAAGCGGGCTAGTCGGCAAGGCCGAACAAAATTTTCCCGGCCTTCACCCGGTTGCGGGCGGAAAGGCCGGGAAGCGCCAGCAAAAAAACTTCGGGCTGCGTCAGCCGGGTATCCTGAAATGCTCGACCGCGCCGTTCAGCGTTGTTGCCAGAGCATTCAAATGCCCGGCGGAATCTGCGACGGAACCGATCGCGTGGGAATTTTCTTCGGCCATCAGCACAATCTGCTCGATTTTGCCAGCAATGTCGCGGCTGGCGGTTGCCTGCTCCTTGAGCGCGACGGAGACTTCGTCGATCATCTTCACGACAGCTTGTGCGCCGATATTGATCTTGCCAATCGCGCCGCCCGCGTCCTGCGCCATATCGACGCCTTCCTGCATCCGTTTGGCAGTCGTTTCCATTTGTGCTGTCATCTGCCCGCTGCCCGACTGGATGGAGTTCACCATCTCGGTGATTTCCTGCGCGGAGGCCGTCGTCTTTTCGGCCAGTTTGCGCACCTCATCGGCGACGACGGCAAAACCGCGCCCCTGTTCGCCTGCCCGCGCTGCCTCAATCGCGGCATTCAGCGCCAGGAGGTTAGTCTGGTCGGCCACGTCGCGGATGACGTGGATGATGGTGGAAATCCGCTCGGATTCCGTGCCGAGTTGCTGCGCCTTGCTCGCCCCATCCCCGATGGCTTCGGCGACGTGGCGGATTTCGTTGACCATCGAATGGATCGCGGTTGAGCCGGAATCTGCTGTTTTTCCCGCCTCGATGGAAGTTTGCCGCGCGTCGTCGCTGAGCGTGGAGACATGGCCGATGCTGGTCGACATCTGCTCAAGCGCAGCGGCTATTGCCGAGGCCGCGTCGGATTGCTGTTCGGAGCCTTTATGCACATTATCCGCCGAGCCGGAAAGTTCCGTCGCCGAAGCGGCAAGCTGTTTGGCATCGTTACGAACGTCCGCGATCATTTTGACGAGGTTTTCGCTCATGTGCCTGAGCGACGATTGCAGCGTCCCGATTTCGTCCTTCGATTCGACAGCGATCATGCGCGTCAGGTCGCCGTCCGCCACGGCCTCGATGGTCTCAACCATGCGCCCGAGCGGCGACGTGATCGTGCGCGTCACGAAAAAGCCCGCCAATGGCGCTAGCACCAGCATGGCCAGCGAACAGGCAATGAGCGTTATTTTTGCGCGTTCTATCTCTGTGCTGATATGGGAGGCGCGTTCCGTCACCCGTTGCTGCTCAAACGCCTCCATTTTTTCGAGGCTTGTGGACGACGCATACAGCACGGCCATGACCTGATCCAAATCGGCGGCGGCAGCGTCTATGTCATTGGCAAGACCGTGGCGGATTAAATTCTCAAGCAAGGGTTCTGCTTTGGTCAGTCCGGTTTTCAGCCCGTTGATCGCGTCTGTTTCGATTTCGTATGCGCGGTCTCCGGCGATTTTCTCAAAGGCATCTAGGTCGGCCAGCATGCCCTTGCGGAGTTTGACGATGGCCTCGCCGGCCTTGGTGTCTTTCTCTCCTGAGCGGAAAATCACATCCCGCATCGCTACGCGCATATGAAGCAGCTTTGTCAGCAAGCTGGTACCTAGCGCCGATTTGGGAATCGTCGCAGCGTTAATCCTCACAGCCTCTTCGTCGGCATTCCTCAGAAAAACAAAAATGCTGGCGCAAGCGATTGAAAAAGCAATAACGATAGCCGCAAAAACAAAGCTAAGACGGGTTCCTATGCGGAAATTGGCTAGCATATCCATCTCCTTTGCTAATGGCGCACGTTCTTTGGAAGAAGGCGTTCAGTCTGGTAGTGGCAGACATTTCCAAAAGAGATTTTTTTCGCGGTGTCAGCCAAATATTTGACACTGAAAAGAGACGGCAAGTCGTTTGGGCGTTATTTTTTAACGGCGCGCGCTTTGGGGGCGGCTTTTTTTTTGGCGCTCTGTTCGAACTCGAAGCTCACTTTTCCATCCTGCCCGCGCACGAGGAAAGCCGAAAATTTGCGGTGCGTGCGGGCGGAGACGAAGCCGCGCAGCAAATCGGTTTTGCCTTCGGCAAGGAGCTTCTGCATCTGCTCGCGCTCAACGGGTTGCTGGAGGATGATTTTGCCGGAGCGGAAATCGCAGCTTTTTTCCGGCCCTGTCGCCTTTTCGCAGATATAGGTCATGCCGTTTTCAAACACGCGGGCATGGCATTTTGGGCAGGCGCCAACGGGTTCCTGACCGGAGAAATCCACAGGCTCGGCCTCTTCGCCTTCTTTGGGCTGGCCAAAATCGAACGCGGGCAGTTTGTCGTCGTTCAGCACGATGTCGGCGTTGAAGAGATGCCCCTTTTTGTTGCGGAAGCCCAAGAGGGCTTCCACGCGACCTTCGCGGAGCAGGGTTTCGATTTCCGCGAGTTCAAACTGGCGGCCCGCGACGATTTTCCATGTGCTCCAGTCGCAGGACTGGCAGGCGAATTTTTTGTAGTTCTCTTTCACGACACCGCCGCACTTCGGGCAAGGCACGGACAGGGTGGCGAAGTCGCCGGGCACGGTGTCGGATTCGTAGCGGCGGGCGCGTTCCACAACCTCGCGGGTCATGCTGGCGATTTCCTCCATGAAGGCTTCGCGTGACAGCTCGCCGCGTTCCATCCGCGCCAGTTTGTGTTCCCATCCGCCCGTCAGTTCGGGCGATGCCAGGGCGTCGATGCCTAGCCCTTTGATAAGGGTGATGAGCGAGAACGCCTTGCCGCTGGGAACCAGTTCGCGCCCGTCGCGGTGCAGGTATTGCTCGGCGATCAGCCCTTCGATGATCTGCGCCCGCGTGGCGGGCGTGCCGAGGCCGCGCTCCGCCATTGCCGCGCGGAGTTCTTCATCGTCCACCATTTTGCCCGCGCCTTCCATCGCGGAGAGCAGCGTCGCTTCGTTGAAGCGGGCGGGCGGCTTGGTCTGGTTGGCGCACAGCCGGATTTCTTCGGTGCGAACCGTCTCATTGGGCTGCGCCGGAACGAGCCGCGCATCTTCCCCTTCGTCCGCCGCTTTGCCGTAAATGGTGAGCCAGCCGGGGGAAACCAGCACTTTGCCTTCGGTCTTGAACGCCTCGCCCGCGACGCGGGTAATGCGCGTCGTGACGCGGTATTCCGCCGCCGGATAGAACACGGCCAGAAAGCGGCGGGTCACGAGGTCGTAGATTTTCTGCTCGGCTTCCGAAAGGCTCTTGGGCAACGTGCCAGTCGGGATGATGGCGAAGTGGTCGGAGATTTTTTCGTTGTTGAAAATGCGCTTGTTGGGCTTGACCCATTTCTGGCGGGCGATTTCTTGGGCGAACGGCGCGTAGGCATCCGGCAGGTTCTTCAATATTTCGCTGACCGTGCCGAGGTAGTCTTCCGGCAGCGCCCGCGAATCGGTGCGGGGATAGGTGAGCGCCTTATGCCTTTCGTATAGCGCCTGCGCGAGTTGCAGCGTGGTGCGCGCCGAAAAGCCGAAACGGCCATTGGCTTCGCGCTGTAGGCTGGTGAGGTCGAAAAGCGGCGGCGAGATTTGGGTGGCGGGCTTGGATTCTTCCGTGACCGAGCCATTTTGCCCGTCGCATTTTTTCAGGATGCCTTCGGCGCGGGGCTTGTCCCATAGCCGATGGGCGTTGGCGTGTTCGTCGCCCTCGGGCTTTTTGAACTTTTCGTCGAACCAGCGCCCCGTGTATTCCCCCGCCGCGCAGGCAAAGCGGCCTTCCAGTTCCCAATAGTCGCGGGGTTTGAATTTGCGTATTTTGACTTCACGTTCAACGACGATAGCCAACGTTGGCGTCTGTACACGACCTACTGTAGTGAGATGGAACCCCCCTGTCTTGGAGTTGAAGGCGGTCATCGCCCGCGTGCCGTTGATGCCGATCAGCCAGTCGGATTCGGCGCGGCAGACGGCGGCGTTGCGCAGCCCTTCCACGTCGTTCGCGGTACGCAGCCGCTGAAAGCCTTCGCGGATGGCCGAAGCGGTCATGGATTGCAGCCAGAGCCGCTGCGCCGGTTTGCCCGTGCCCGAATGCTGGTGGATGAAATTGAAAATAAGCTCGCCTTCGCGCCCCGCGTCGCAGGCGTTGATGAAGCCGTCCACGTCCTTGCGCTTCATCAGGCGGACGAGGAGTTTCAGGCGGTCGCTGCTTTTTTCAATCGGTTTCAGGGTAAAGCGCGGCGGGATGACTGGCAGGTGGGCAAACGTCCATTTGCCGCGCTTGACATCGAATTCCTCCGGCACGACCAGTTCGAGCAGATGGCCTACGGCAGACGAGAGCACGTAACGGTCTGATTCAAAATAGTCTTTTTCTTTGGTAAAGCCGCCTAGGGCGCGAGCGATGTCCTGCGCCACTGAAGGTTTTTCCGCGATGATTAGTTGTTTGCTCATGCTGGCTTGGCCCATGTCGGGTATACGGAGCACCCGCTCAGGTGACGAAGCGGCGGATGATAAAGACGCTAGCGCAAAGTACGCAAGCAACTTGCGGGAAAACAGATATAAAAACCATGTCAGGCAGGAGCATACAGCCGCAGAAAGCCGCCGCCGGTCTGGCGGGCGGCAAGCCCTTCCAGTTCCAGCGTCAACAGCAGGGCGTGGAGCGCCTCGACGGGCAAGCCCGTTGCCAGCGACAGCGTGTCGATGTCACGCGGCTCATTGCCCAAGGCTTCCAGCACATGCGCCGCTTCAGGCGCAAGGTGCGCGGGCGCGGCGGGCGGTTCAGCTTCGCTGGGCGCGTGGGCGGCGGCGCGTGGGCGGGATTTCGCGCGCCGGGGCGCTGAGCCGGAGGGCTTGGGCAGATTGCCGCCGAGGTTGCCGCGCAATTCCTCAAACACATCTTCGGCGGTTTCGACCAATTTTGCGCCTTCGCGGATGAGGCGATGGCAGCCCCGAGCCTGTGGCGAATGGATGGAGCCGGGAATGGCAAAAACCTCGCGCCCCGCGCTGGCGGCAAGCCGCGCCGTAATCAGCGAGCCGCTTTCCGGCGTGGCCTCAACCACCAGCACGCCGAGCGACAGCCCCGCAATCAGGCGGTTGCGTCGCGGAAAATTCCAGCGGGCGGGCGGCGTTCCAAGAGGGAATTCGCTTAAAACCGCGCCCTTGGCGGCAATTTCACGCGCAAGCGCCGCGTTGCTTGCGGGATAGATGCGGTCGATGCCCGTGCCAATGACGGCGACCGTGCCGCCATTTTCCGCTGCCAACGCGCCTCGGTGGGCTGCCGCGTCGATGCCTTGCGCCAGCCCGCTGACGATGAGCAGCCCCGCCTTGGCAAGGCTGTCGGCAAAAGCCTTGGCATTGGCTTCGCCCTGCGCGGTGGGCGTGCGGGAACCCACCATCGCCAGCGCGGGACGCGCAAGCAGGGCGGGATTGCCTTTGAGGTAGAGCACGACGGGCGGATCGGCGATTTCCAGCAGGGCTTGCGGATAGGCTTCGTCGGCGAGCGTGAGCAGATGGTTGCCTTCCTCGCCCGCCCATTTGAGCGCGGCCTCCATCGCCGCCGGGTTGGGTTCCTTGAGAACGGCATCCGCCACGTCGGCTCCGGCGACGCTGGCAAGGTGGCTGTGCGATTGGGCAAAAATATTCCCCGGAAGCCCGAACGCGGCAAGCAAGCGGCGCTGCCGTGCCGGACTCACAGGGGTGAGCGCGAACCGCAGCCAGTCGGCAAGCCCGTCCGTCATGGGTTGCCGCCCCTTCGCGGGAACGCGGGACGCGCGTCAGGGATTGCGAAGGGCATCGCCAACGGCGGCTTGTCCATCGGTATCCATAATCAGGGCGTATGAAACGCGGTCGAATACGCGGAAAACCATCGCCATGCCGTAGCGTTTTTCGGGCAGGGCATAGACTTTCCGTTCATGCGTGGATGTGCCACGGTCGCGGAACATGGCCAAGACATGACCCGGCTCTAGCCCGTCCCGCACGCCCGCGCTGATGGAGATGACGTTGAATTTCCCCGCTTCGGACACGCCACGGTAAATCGAAACCAGACGGGCATCGATAAGCTCCTTGGGCGCATGGGGCGCGTAGGAAAAAATCAGATCGTCGTCGGTGGGCAGCATTTTGTCGCCGACGCCGATTTCTTCAATGGCTTCAACGACTTCAAGCGTGACCGGATTCTCTGCGCGGGCATCGCCGGCTTTGGGCGCGGTCGCGTCCGGGCGTTCCATGACTTTGGCGGAACCCAGATACAGGGCTTCATAGCCGATGACTTGGCGGTTGGCGGGATCGACGAGCGGCTTGGACGGACGGAATATCGCCCACTTATCTATGTTTTCATCGACATCTTTGGCAAAAACGGTATCGCCCCGCGCCAAATAGACGCGATTGGTTTCGGTGGCGACGATAGTGGCCGCGCCTTCAAGCACGTTCCCGTCAACGACCAGCGGACGGGCCAAGAAAGGCGCGATGGCTTTCAGCGGGATAGTCGAGATGGCCTCATCAACGGGGGTCTGGTAAATCCGTGGCTCCAGCTTGCCGTCGCCAATGGGCGCGTTGCCCATGTTGCCGCCCGCGCCGATGCGCTGGCCGATTCGCAGGAACGGCCCGCTGCGGTCGAGCACGACGATTTGGCCGGGATAGATGAGATGGGGGTTCTTGATCTCATCTTCGTTCATTTCCCAGACTTCCGGCCAGCGCCAAGGCTCTTGCAAAAAACGCCCGGAGATGCCCCAAAGGGTATCGCCCTTGACGACGGTATAGGAATCCGGCGCGTTGTCGGCAACCGTGGGCGGCGCGGCCTGTACGCCGACGCTGGCGAGAAACGCGAGGCCGGCGGCGATGGAAGATATAATCCTAAACATTGTCAGGTTTCCTGTTCTATTCAACGGCGTTACGATTCAGGCGCAACATGCGCGTACCCATGTTAGGGGGTGCGCAGAATTCTGTTCGTGACGCTTTTCTCTTCATTCGGCAAGGTTTTATGGCTGTTCTGCCAATTTTACGCTTTCCTGATCCCAGATTGCATATCCGTGCCGAACCGGTTGCGGAAGTGGATGACGCTGTCCGCCTGTTGGTGCGCGATATGGTCGAAACCATGTATGACGCGCCCGGCATCGGGCTGGCGGCTACGCAGGTCAACGTTCACAAACGGGTTTCGGTCATTGATCTAAGCGAAGAGCGCAATGAGCTGCTGGTGTTCATCAACGCTGAAATCATCGAAAAATCAGGCGAGAGCGAAGGCAAAGAAGGCTGCCTTTCCGTGCCTGACGTACATGAGATGGTGAAAAGGGCGGAGCGGGTCAAGGTGCGGGCGCTGAACGAAAAGGGCGAGCCTTTTGAGCTTGAGGCCGACGGGCTGCTCGCGGTGTGCATCCAGCATGAACTCGACCATCTCGACGGCAAAGTGTTTGTCGAATACCTGTCGCGGCTCAAGCAGAACCGGATTAGGTCGAAGCTGCTCAAACAGGCGCAAAGCGACAAAGATTCGCACTAAATCTTTAGTCGGGCGGGTTTTTTGGAGGGAGTTCAATGGATTCAGCCTTGCGCGTGGCGTTTGCCGGAACGCCGGAGTTTGCCGCCCGTGCGCTGGAGGCGATTCTTGCCGCAGGCTATGCGGTTCCGCTCGTGCTCACGCAGCCCGACCGACCCGCCGGACGCGGCATGAAGCAAGCGGCCAGCGCGGTCAAGCAACTGGCGCTGTCGCGTGGCTTGGCGGTAGACCAGCCAGAACGTCTGCGCACGGATGAGCAGCGCGCGCAACTGGCGCAATGTCGCCCGGATGTGCTGGTCGTGGCCGCTTACGGGCTGATTTTGCCGCCAGAAGCCTTGGCTCTGCCCCGGCTCGGCTGCCTGAATATCCATGCTTCGCTTCTGCCGCGCTGGCGCGGCGCGGCGCCGATTCAACGCGCCATCGAGGCGGGCGACGCGGAGACGGGTATCACGATTATGCAGATGGATGCCGGACTGGATACCGGGCCGATGCTTTTGCGCCGGGAAACCGCGATTGCGCCTGACGAAACAGCGGCAAGCCTCCACGACAAGCTGGCGCGTCTTGGCGCGGAGGCCATCGTCGAGGCGCTGGCGCGGCTGGCGGCGGGCAATTTGCCTGCCGAACCGCAGCCGGAGGGCGGCGTAACCGTTGCGCGAAAAATTTCCCGCGCCGAGGCGGGAATCGACTGGCGGCGACCCGCAGAGGCGCTTGCGCGGCAAATCCGCGCTTTCAGCCCGCATCCGGGCGCAAGCGGCCAGATACATGAAACAACGGTCAAATTCTGGATGGCGCATCCAGTGGCGGAACGCGGCGAGCCGGGCAGCGTCCTTCGCGCCGATGCCGACGGCGTGGTGGTGGCGTGTGGCGAAAACGCCCTGCGCGTCACGGAACTGCAACGTCCGGGCGGGCGCAGGATGGCGGCGGCGGAGTTTCTGCGCGGCTTTGCGCTGGCCGCCGGGGAGCGTTTCGCGCCGCTTGCCGCGCAAGAGGCTTGAATCCGGCGCGGTGCGCCTTCATTTACCATTGATGTATTCCAAAGCGGACGAGAGGAAAGACAGATGTTTGGCAATTGGCTGAAAACTTCCATCCTGATGGCGGGCATCGTTGCCCTGTTTGGCGTGGTCGGCGGTGCGCTCGGCGGGCAGCAGGGCATGTTGATGGCGCTTGTGTTTGGCGGGGCGATGAACCTGTGGGCTTACTGGTTTTCGGATAAAGCGGTGCTGAAAATGTATCGGGCGCAGGAAGTGAGCGCCGACACATCGCCCTATCTCTACAACATCGTGAAAGAGCTTGCGCAGCGCGCGGAACTGCCGATGCCCAAGGTCTACATCATCGACGAGGAGCAGCCCAACGCCTTTGCCACGGGGCGCAACCCGGAACACGCCGCCGTGGCGGCCACTTCCGGCATCCTGCGGTTGCTCTCCGAGCGAGAACTGCGCGGTGTCATGGCGCACGAGCTTGCCCACGTCAAGCACCGGGACATCCTGATTTCCACCATCGCCGCCACGGTGGCGGGCGCGATTTCGGCGCTGGCGCAATTTGGGATGTTCTTTGGCGGGCGCGACAGCGAGCACCGTCCCCATCCGGCGGCGCAGATATTGGTCATGCTGCTGGCGCCGATGGCGGCAATGCTGATTCAGATGGCGATTAGCCGCACCCGCGAATTTGCCGCAGATCGCGGCGGCGCGGCGTTTTCCAGCGACCCCGACGCGCTGGCGGATGCCCTGCTCAAGATTGAGTCTTACGTCAAAGGCGGGGTTCCCCTTCATGCCGCTGAGGAGCATCCGGCCACGGCGCAGATGATGATTGTGAATCCTTTGCTGGGCGGCGGGCTGCGCAGCCTGTTTTCAACCCATCCGGCCACGCAGGAGCGCGTTGCGCGTCTGCGGCAAATGAGGTTATGACCCGCTTAGCCGTGCGTCTCATTCTGTTGGCGGCAGCCGTTTTTGCGCTGCTGCCCTCAGCCGCGTTTGCCAGTCCGCCATTGCCCGGTGTGCCGTGGCGCGGCGCGGCGTTTTCCGGCGACCGCGCCGCGCTGGAAAAGCTCGCCGCCGCCGGGGCAAACGCGGTGCGCGTCTATCACGAAAGGGATGCGTGGGTGCTGGACGAAGCCCGTAAGCTGGGTATCGGCGTACTCATGGGGCTGGATGTTGGGTTGCCGCGCTATGGTTTCCGCTTCGATGACCCCAAAGCGATTGCCGCGCAGGAAAAACGCATCCTCGCTTTCGTGCGGCGGCATCGAAATCATCCCGCGCTGCGGGCTTGGGTCATCGGCAACGAGGTCGAGCATGGCATGGACGACCCCTTGCCCGCGTGGCGCGAAATCAATCGGCTGGCGGGCCTCATCAAGGCGCTCGATCCCGCCCACCCTGCCGTGATGTCGGTCAACGACGGCTCGCCGCATTATCTGGAACAGCTTGGCAAATGCTGTGCGCAGGTCGATATGATTGGGCTGAATCTCTACGCGGGTTCGGCGTTTGGGCTTCATTCCCGCATCCGCGCCGCAGGCATCGGCAAGCCGTTGCTCATTGCTGAACTTGGGCCGCTCGGGCAATGGCAGGCGGGGCGCAAGCCTTGGGGTGCGCCGGTTGAACTGACCAGCCGCGAAAAAGCGGATTACTTTCGCCGTGCCTTAGGCGAATTCGCCAAGAACCCGCAAGTTCGGGGCGTTTTCGCTTTCCTGTGGGGCGAAAAGCAGGAACAGACCGCGACATGGCACGGTCTGCTCCTAGCGGGCAACACGCTCACCGAAATGACCGACGCGCTGGCCGAAGCATGGGGGCGTCCGGCGGCAAAAGCCGCGCCGAGCATCCTCGGCATCGGCATTTCTGCGGACGAATTCGCGCCGGGGGCGGTGGTCTCATCCACAATCGACCTGCGCGGCGACACGCCCGTCACGGGGTGGCAGGTTTATCAGGAAGCGGCAGACCTGCGCGGCGGGGGCGAGGCCGAGCCGCCGCCGCTGCCCGTTAGCGTGGAAGTGCTTTTTGCGGACGCCGCCAGCATCCGGTTTCGCGCCCCTTCCGTTCCTGGCGCGTACCGCCTGTTCATTACCGTGCGCGACGCGAGCGGCAAAGCCGCGACGGCTAATTTGCCGTTTCTCGTGAAATGAGCGCCCTTGCCGCGTCCGGCGCGGGCATGCGTGGCTGGCACTGATTTTTGCGGTGTAGCGGGGTGTGAAATAATTCACGCTAAATTGTCACTCATCGTATTTTTTGTCATTTCAATTAAGGTATTATGTATATACACTCCGAAGCATACAGATTCCATACTGTGCGCACAGGTGCTCTCGGAGTGTTTGCATCTCAAACAAAACACAACAACCTAAGGAGGTTATATGGCTAGAGGCCTGTTTGCTAAGCTCATTGCGGCAACGCTCCACACTGCGCATAGCACCGTCGATAACATCTTTGAAGGAGCGAGGGATATTGTCAGCGATGGTTTGTCCATCGAATCCGGTGAGGTGACGCCTATTGCTGGCGCGCTCAACATCGTCGATGAAGTGCTTGAAACATCGAACAATATCACTGACGATATTTTCGGGCTGGTTGCGTTCAAATTCGATGCCGTCTCCACTGCGGTGTCGGATTTCGCGGATCAGGTTGAGAACCACTTTGAGGCGAAGTTGGATTTCTTTGCCGATGTTGGCCACAAAGTAGGCCATGTTGCCGATAACCTCCTAGAGATTGTTGGCATCGACATCGGTTTCGACTGCTGTCAGAGTCAGTGCCAGTAAGCCTTAGCCGCGTTGGCTGCTGATTTTTGCGGCCAACGCGCCTAGCAGTGCGGCGGCTCGTTTCGTTTGGGCGAGCCGCTTTTTATTGAAGCGTCGCGTGATAACTCGCGCAGTTTTGCTTGATAAATTTGCGCAAATCCATTTCCATGGCGTGAAAGGGAATTGCTGTCGATGGAAGCGCGTCTGATTTCTGGACAGGGAGAAA
>JAITVD010000036.1 GCA_031285965.1 Azoarcus sp. | reverse complement strand
GCGGCATCATGGCGGGCTCCGGGGGAAGGAGCGCCGATTATCCCCGCCGCCGCAGGGCAGGGCAATATCCTAGGCAAGAGGCGTGCCGGGGCAAAGGGCGCGGAAAAATGGGTATCGGGATCGTGCGCCCTGCCGTCGGGTAACTCAAATCGACTCGAAATCCGCAAAGCGCCATTCGGCCTCAACCGGGTCAAAAGCGGCGCATTGCAGGGTTTTGTACTCTTCCTCTTCTGCGTATTCGGCTGCCTGCAACGCTATGGAGGCGAGGAGTTCCAGTTCGGCCATCGAGGAGCGGGCCTGATCGGAAACGAGGCTTGGGTAATCGGGCAATCCCACTGCATGGTACACCCTGTTCAGCCAGATCGCGGCGCGTTCGCCGAATTCGAGATGGATGGGGTCTTCAATCCTTTCAGCCTCGAATTTCTCATGGAACGGATATGTCAGCCCCATCGGATAGCCACCAGCGTCCCGCATGAGTTTATTGCCGTGCGCCGCATATCCATAAAGGATATGCAGAGTAAGCCATCCGTCATGATGGCGGATGAACAGTTCACGGTCAGCTACTACTTTCAAAACCGGGACGCCTACGCCGTCGAGGAGGTGCGCTTTGCCACCGACACGGCGTGGGATCAGCAAGACCTTATCGAACTGGTCGGCATCAGCGGCTTTGCATCTGCACGACAAGCAAGGGGACAAAACGCCGCCGCCCGCTTTTTGCGGCACGGCGGCGTTTTTGGGCGTTATCGGCTTCCCGCTGAGCCGCCATGCACGGCCACTGCGTCCACAACCGCCAGCGCGGTGATGTTCACCAGCCGTCGCACGGTGGCGGAGGGCGTGACGATGTGCACGGGCCGCGCCGAGCCGAGCAGAATGGGACCCATCGTGACGCCGTCGCAGTTGGCGACCTTCAGTAGGTTGAACGCGATGTTGGCCGCGTCAAGGTTGGGCATCACCAAAAGATTGGCCTCGCCCTTGAGGGTCGAATCGGGATGCTGCGCTTTGCGGATGTCGGGAGACAGCGCCACGTCGGCGCGCATTTCACCGTCGCAGTCGAGCGTGGGCGCGGCGCGGCGCAGGATTTCGCTGGCGGTGCGCATCTTGCGGGCCGAGGCGGAGCGGGGAGAGGTTCCAAAGTTGGAATGGGACAGCAGCGCCACACGCGGCTCGATGCCGAAACTGCGCAGTTCGGAGGCCGCTGCCAAGGCGATTTCGGCAATGTCTTCGGCGCTCGGGTCTTCGTTGACCTGCGTGTCGGCAATGGCCAGCACGCGACCGGGAATCATGAACAAATCCATCGCCGCGAACTGGTTCGCGCCCGACCTCAGCCCGATGACATCGCGCACGTGCTGGAGGTGGTAGTCGTAGGAGCCGAACGTGCCGCACACGAGCGCGTTGGCATAGCCTTGGCGCAGGAGCAACGCGCCGAACAGCGTTGAAGAGGCGCGCACACGCACCTTGGCGAGGTCGGGCGTTACGCCGTTGCGCGACATCAGGCTGTAATACTCGCGCCACAGTTCGCGGTAATGCGGGTCTTGCTCGGGGTCGATGACTTCGATGTCGCGCCCCGGCACGAGGTTAAGGCCAATTTTTTTGATGCGAGCCTCAATCACGGAGGGACGCCCAATCAGCACCGGGCGAGCCAGCCCTTCTTCAATGGCTTCGCGCGCGGCATGGATGACGCGCTCATCCTCGCCTTCGGCGTAGAGCACGCGCTTGAGTTCGTTGGGCGCTTTTTTGGCGGCGGCGAACACGGGGCGCATGACGATGCCGGACTGATACACGAAGTCGTTCAGCGTGGCGGCATAGGCTTTGAGGTCATGGATGGGATGCCGCGCCACGCCGGAATCCATCGCCGCCTTTGCCACGGCGGGCGCGACCTTGACAATCAGGCGCGGGTCGAACGGCTTGGGAATGATGTAATCCGGCCCAAAAGTCAGTTCCTCCCCGCCGTAGGCCATTGCCACGACGGCGCTCTGTTCGGCGCGCGCCAGTTCGGCGATGGCCTTGACGCAGGCGAGCTTCATTTCATCGTTGATGGTCGTTGCGCCCACATCAAGCGCGCCCCGGAAAATGAAAGGAAAGCAGAGAACGTTATTGACTTGGTTGGGATAGTCCGAGCGTCCCGTGGCAATGACGCAGTCCGGGCGCACGGCCTTGGCTTCGTCCGGCAGGATTTCGGGCGTTGGGTTGGCGAGCGCGAAAATCAGCGGCCTGTCGGCCATCTTCGCCACCATCTCAGGCTTGAGCACCCCCGCTTTGGAAAGCCCCAGAAAAACATCCGCGCCAACAATAGCATCCCCCAGCGAACGCGCCTCGGAGGCTTGGGCATAACGCGCCTTGGTCGGCTCCATGTCCGGCTCGCGGCCTTGGTAAATCAGCCCGCGCGAATCGCAGACGAACACGTTTTCGCGCTTCAGCCCCAAGCCCACCATGAGGTCGAGGCAAGCAATCGCCGCCGCGCCCGCGCCCGAGCACACGAGCTTGACCTCGTCGATTTCCTTGCCGACGATTTTCAGCCCATTGAGGAGACCCGCCGCCGAAATAATCGCCGTGCCGTGCTGGTCGTCATGGAAAACCGGAATCTTCATGCGCTCGCGCAACTTCTGCTCGATGTAGAAGCACTCGGGCGCTTTGATGTCTTCCAGATTGATGCCGCCCAGCGTCGGCTCCAGCGAGGCGATGATGTCGATTAGCTTGTCGGGGTCTTTTTCGTCCAGTTCGATGTCGAACACGTCGATGCCCGCGAATTTTTTGAAGAGGCAGCCCTTGCCTTCCATTACCGGCTTGGCGGCAAGCGGGCCGATGTTCCCCAGCCCCAGCACCGCCGTGCCGTTTGTGACGACCGCCACGAGGTTGCCCCGGCTGGTCAGCTCGCGCGCCTGCTCCGCGTCGGCAACAATCGCGTCACATGCCGCCGCGACCCCCGGCGAATACGCCAGCGCGAGGTCGCGCTGGTTGGCCAGGCTCTTGGTCGGCACTACCGAAATCTTCCCGCGTGTCGGCAAGCGATGGTATTCGAGCGCAGCAGCGATGAAATCTTGATCCATGTTTATCCTTTAGAGATTCATAACGCGCCCGAACCGCCTCCGGCTGCGGGCAAAACGAAAACGGGTATTTTAGCTTCCCGGAAGAGGCTGCGCACAGGGCATCGCATCTGGGTTTACCCGCGCTGCCCGCTGCCCGGACGGGTGAAGCAGACTGCGGCAACGAGATGCCCCGTGAAACTTTCCGCCTGTCGCTTTTAAGTGCTGAAATAAGCCGTGAAACGTCAATAAAATAATCTTATTTGCATGCCTATAGGCGGGGTGCATAGCTTCTCCATTTGAAAAACGAGGGGTTTTATTTACCTTACTCGTAATTCAGGATTTTCCGAGACAAGCATAGTTAGTTTGATATTCCAAAGTAAGTCAAATTGACCGGGGTCGATAAATGGAATATGCGCCAATAACCCGTCTAACATGGATGGCGGCAAATCTAAATGCCTTTTTGTTTTTTCATCTAAACACCAATAACTTAATCCATTTTCTGTATAATCAACAGGCTTATAGTTAACTATTTGTTTATATACATAATAGCGCCGTGCCAAGAGTCGGTCTTGCTGATCCAATACATTTACCCGAATCGGATGGGAGTATCCATTATCCCAATAGTCATTTTCACCGCATATTTGTACTGTTAAAAGCTGCTCATGAACTTTCCTCTGGAGGTTTTCACATTTCCCTATTTTATCGATGCGACTCTCTATTTTGGAGTTGAAATGATGAATCAGTCCACCATAAATGAGGAGCAAGATAGAAAAAATATAAAACCCTCGTTTTAACAGATGATACCGAATTTCTTGTTTTGAGAAATTTTCTTTTTTAGCCAGATTGTAAACTTTAAGCCCATGCAAAGCAACATAAAACAGTATCATGAAGCCAAGCAATATTCGGATATTGAAGGGGTCAATTCCATATCCTATGTATAAAAACCATCCGCCAAAAACAAT
>JAITVD010000018.1 GCA_031285965.1 Azoarcus sp. | reverse complement strand
ATACCCTTCGCGGAGAGGGGTTTGACGGGTCAGAAGACGGAACCGGGCGGCAGAACCTGATCGTTTCCGGGACAATCGACGCGAGCGCGGGGGCATCACGCGGGGCTGGCGCAAACCCCGGAATGCTGGTCTCGTTTCATGGCGCGCAAGACCCGGATGCGTCGGGCGATGTGACGCACCCGTGCGGAACGAACCAAGGGCAGGAAACGTGCGTTGCCTATTCAATCCATGAGCGCCTTGCTCGTGACAGCCCGGCTGAGCAGAACGGTTCTGGAATATCGGCTGACGTAGCGTTCGCGCTTGATGCGCGGGGCATCCCCCAAAGCGTTTCACATGCGTCGCGCGTCCGCCGGCCGACACCCGTCGAATGCGAACGCCTTCAGGGTTTTCCTGATCCTTACACCCTGATCCCTTATCGCGGCAAGCCCGCCGCTGACGGGCCGCGCTACAGGGCGCTCGGCAACTCAATGGCCGTGCCGGTCATGCGCTGGATCGGGCAGCGTATCAAGGCTGTCGATCTAATGCCAGCAGACAGAACAGCATGAGCGCGCACCCTGAAATCCTCATGCCCGAACCTCCATTGCTGCTACAGGCATTTTGAGCTTTGGAAGGCTTTTGTGGAAAGCCGCAGCGTCAGGCGCGAGCTTGAAAACACCGTGCTTTTCAGACGGCGCTGAGCGGCGAAAAACCGGGGCCGCGCACATTTCATAATGTGAAATCCTTTTTCATTGCCCCGTTCCGGTTCTTCCCGAATCATCCCTGCCCTTCCCGCTTATCAAGCAATTTCCCCGCCGATTATCTAGGGCTCGTTCACGTGTAGATGCCTTCCCACCTCTCCCACAGCGCCATGTCGTCCGGCCATTGCGTGATGCTCCTGAACACGCGCCGCCGCCAGCCGGGGCGGCGGGAGACGCGGTTGATGGCCGCGTCGTAGTGCAGGCTCGTGCCGACCCAGAACACGTCCATCCCGCCGGACGGCCCCGCCAGCCCGAGGATGGCCGAGAGCACATATTTTTCCGCCTTGTCGCGCTGGGCCTTGTCCCGGACGTTCTCGTCGTTTTCCAGGTCGTCGAGGAAGACGAGGTCGGGGCGGTACGGGCCGTGCTTCATGCCGCGCACCTTCTTGCCCGTGCCGCCGATCCTGATTGATGTTGTTGGCGGCGATCTCAGCCATAGCGCCTGCCCAGCACTGCACCGCCCTCGTCGAGGTGCGGCAGCAATGCGGCCAGCGCCTTGCCGCCGTGTTCCCGGAGATATTCGGCGAGTGCCCTCACTATGTTGCCGGGCATCAGAACGTTTTCCCGTAAAACCCCAATCTGAAGGTCAGGGTTTCTGTCTGGCGCAAGTTTTGCGGGGAATACGCCAGATTCATTTGAAAAACGAGAACTGTGTAGCATCTGCTGTGCGCCGCGGCGCAATAAAATCCAAGTTTTTAATATCCACAGGCAGGGCGACGGGGAGATTTCCAGCATGTCACTATGGGGCGAAGAGGGGGCGAGCGCATCCGCTGTGGATGTGGTGGTGCTTGCGCGTGACGGGCTTGCCGCCGCGCAACGCTGCCTCGCCTCCCTCTATGGAGCGACGTGCCGCGCAATGCGCGAGATTATCGTCATCGACGATGCTTCAGCCGATCCTGCTCTGAAGGCATGGCTCGATGGCGAAGCCGGGTCGGGGCGCGTCACATTGCTGCGCAATGGCGGGGGCAAGGGCTTTGCCGTCTCAATCAATCGCGCCTTCGCCTCGCATCCTGAGCGCGACGTGGTTTTGCTGGAAGGCAACGTTGAAGTCGCAAACGATTGGCTCGACCGTTTGCTGGCCTGTTCGCGCTCGCAGGTCGATATTGGCACGGTGACGCCGTTTTCCAGTAGCGCCTTGTTCTGCGCCTATCCTTTTGCGGGATGGGAGGGCGGGCTGCCCGGCACGAGCGGCCTGTCCACGCTGGACGCGCTGGCCGCCAGCGTCAATGCCGGGCTGTGGGCGGAACTGCCTTCGGCGGAAAAATTCTGCATGCTGATTCGGCGGGCGTGCCTGGACATGATTGGCTTTTTTGATGTTGAGCGTTTCGGGCGCGGCAGCGGGGAAGCGAAAGATTTTTCCCGTCGGGCGGCGGCAGTGGGCTGGCGCAACGTGCTGGCGGCGAACGTATTCGTCTATCGCTCCGTCGGGACGGTTCCTGATTTCGACAGAATGGAAGGAATAGAGGATTCCGAATACAAGCTGGCGGCGCTGTATCCCGATTACGCCGCGAAGGTACGGGATTTTGCCTATTTCGACCCGCCCGCGAAGCTGCGGGCGCGGATTGACCGGGCGCGGGCAGGCTCGGGAGGCTCCGAGTTTGCCTCGGTCATGGACGAGCAAGCGCAAAAACGCGCCCTGCATACCGCTTCGCAGGCGGACGCGCCGCTTGAACCGCCGTTGCCGACGGTTTTGCACATTACGCACGAGAAGTCCGGTTCCGGGCGATGGGTCAAGGATTATTGCGCGGCAGACCTCAATTGCCGCAACTTGATTCTGTGCGGGCAAAGCTCGCGCAATGCCGCCACGGCCAAGCTGGCGCTGTTTGACCCGCGCCAAGGGGCGTTGCCTTTGATGGTCTGGACGCTGGCCGAGCCGATACGGAGCGTTGCCGCCGAGCATGCCGAAGCGGCGGGCATCGTAAAGTGGATATGCGCCGCGTTTGATGTGCGCGCCCTGCTGGTTTCGTCCTTGATGGGCGGCTCGTTTGGCATGTTGCGGCTTGGCTTGCCGACGGTGCTGACCGTGCACGACCTTTTTCCGTTTTGTCCGGCGCTGTCCGGCTTTTTCGGCAAGCCCTGCGAAGCGTGCGACGCTTCGTCGCTTGCTCGCTGCCTACAGGAAAATCCGCACAACGTTTTTTGGCATCTGTCCAACGCGGGCGATTGGCAAGCCTTGCGGGCGGCTTTTACGGAATGCCTGACTGCGGGCAATGTGCGGGTCGTCGTCCCGGATGAGGAATTGCGCTTGCGCTGGGCGGCGTTTTGCCCGGAAGCGGGCGTGCAGTCATGGCCATGCGTCTCTTACGGGCTGGGCGCGGCTTTTACTCGCGGGCCGGTGGCTGCGGAGCGCGGGAGCGGGGAGGGCGCTGCGAGGGCGACGCAGGCGGATGCGCCGCTTCCCCGTTTGCGGGTGCTGATTCCCGGCCCTCTGCTGCCGCATACAGGCTTGAATCTGTGGCGAAAAGTTTGCGATGAGCTTCGCGCCTTTGCCAATGTGCTGCTGCTGGATTGCGGCGATTTTGGCTTGCCTTTTGCGGATTGCTCGGGCGTTGAGGTGGCGCACGAATGCGATTTCGCAAAGTGGCCCGAAAAAGTGGCGCAATGGAACCCCGATTGCGCCCTGCTGCTGTCGTTGCAGCCGGAGGATTTCTGCTACGCGCTGCTTGAGATGCAGGCGCTTTCGGTTCCGGTGGTCGCTGTCCGGGCGGGCGCCGGTTCGGAGCGCATTGACAATGGCTGGAATGGTTTTCTGGTCGAGCCGGAGACGGATGCCGTGCTGGACATCCTGCGCTCGCTCGACCAATCCCGCGAACGGCTTGCCACCGTGGCCGACATTCTGCGTTTCAGCCCAGTGCGCACCGCTTTCGACATGGTGGCGGACTATCGGAAACTGTTGCCGGAATTGGGCAAGGCGGGCATCGAAATCGAAGCCGGGGGCGGCAGGGAGACGGAAATCCTGCTGTCTATCCTGGGCAAGCGGCTGCGTGGGCAGGAAGAAATCCTGCGCCTGAAAGACCTCCTGCAAGCGCGCGACGAAGAAAACCGCGCCCGCGCGCTCAACCAGCGCCGCCTGGAATCTATGGTGGGGACGCTGGCCGCGCAACATGCGGCTATACTGCGCTCAAGCTCATGGAAGGCAAGCGCGCCGGTGCGTTATTTCGGGCGCTTGTGGGAGCGCCTGCGCGGGCGAATTGCGCCGCCGCCGGAAAAACCGCAGGTCGTGCGCAGCGCGCGCATGGAGCGGCGAAAAGCGCCGCGCCCGGAATGGCCCGTGCCGCTCATGCTGCGCTCGCGCGCTTCGGCGCGTTACTGGCTCTGCGAGGCCATAGGCGTGCCGGACGCTTCCGTCATCATTGCGGGCGGCGGGCCGGATCAGTCGCAGCGGGCTTTGCAAAATTTCGTTGCGCTGGCGGACGCCGTGGCGTACCGCAGCGCCCGCGCCTGTTTCGTTTGGTGCGGGCGGCTGGACAACCTGCGTTCCGACGACATGCTCGCTTTGGAACTGCTGCGCGAGGTGGGCGACCTCTTCGTGCTCGATACGCAACTGGACGCGGAAGTGTTCGCCGGAGCCGACGTGCTCCTGCTGCCAGCGGAAACGGTAGGGCAGGCGGGCTTCAATGGGACGGTGGCCGGCATCGCGCACGTCGAACTGCCGCTTGACCCCGCCGAAGCGGGCGCGGGCGCGGTCATGGCCGCTACGGTCACGCGCTTGTTGCATTATTGCGCGAACACAGATAAAACAGACACCCAACAGGCAGGACACTGAAAGACCGAACTCTTTTTAATACGCAAAGCACCATGCCCGGAACGCTCGTTACTGTCACTGCGCCCTCCGGGGCGGGAAAAACAACGCTGGTGCGCGAACTGCTGCGGCACGACCCCAACGTGCGCCTGTCGGTTTCCTACACGACCCGCGCGCCGCGAGAAGGGGAAGAAAACGGGCGCGAATACCATTTCATCGAAACCAGGCGCTTCCTCGAAATGCGCGACGCGGGCGGGTTTGCCGAGTGGGCCGAAGTGCATGGCAACTACTACGGCACGTCCTGCGACTGGCTCAATGAGCAGCTTGGCGCGGGGCGCGACACCATGCTGGAAATCGACTGGCAAGGGGCGCGTCAGGTGCGCGAGGCGTTTCCAGAATCCATCAGCGTGTTCGTGCTCCCGCCCTCATTGGACGAGCTTGAAAGCCGCCTGCGCGGACGGGGAACCGACAGCGAGGGAACCATCGTCCGGCGCTTGCGGGCCGCGCTTGGCGAGATGCGCCATGTGCGGGAATTTGACTACGTTATAATCAACGAACGTTTGCCTGATGCCATCAAAGAACTGGCGGCGGTCGTGCAGGCGGCGCGTTTGCGTTGCATCAGCCAAAGCAAGCGTTTTCCGCAATATTTTTCGTTTCTCGAACAGGATTGTAAAAATGGCCCGAGTCACTGTTGAAGCTTGCCTGAAAAGAATTCCCAACCGTTTCATGCTGACCTTGGCGGCGGCGTATCGCGCCCGCCAGTTGACGATAGGCGGCACGCCGCAGATTGAAATCGACCCGAACGCCAACGACAAGCCCACGATTATCGCGCTCAAGGAAGTCGAGCTTGGCAAGGTCGGGCTGGAAATGCTCAATCGCGGTCATGCTTAGGCGTCTGCGGGAAGCGTATGGAATCCGACCCTGCGCCCCCCCCGAAAGCGGCTGGCAACGCGCAAGCGGATGAGCCTGCCTGTTCCGGCGAGCCTGCCTGTTCCATCAATCCTCTTTTTGCGATTCTGAAGGAAAAGATCGCCGTCTACCTCAAAGAAGAGGATGTTGCCCACATCGAGGCGGCTTACCGCTTCGCTGCCGAGGCTCACAGCGGGCAGACGCGCAAGAGCGGCGAGCTTTACATTGTCCATCCCATCGCGGTGGCTTCCGTTGTCGCCGACTGGCATCTCGATGCCCAAGCCCTGTGCGCGGCGCTGCTGCACGATGTCGTCGAGGATGCCTTCGTTTCCAAGGACGAGATCGCCGAACGGTTTGGACAGCCCGTCGGCGAACTCGTCGATGGGCTTTCAAAGCTGGACAAATTCAAGTTCCGCTCCCAAGAAGAAGCGCAGGCGGCCAATTTCTACAAAATGCTGCTCGCTATGAGCAGCGATTTGCGGGTCATCCTCATCAAACTCGCCGACCGGCTGCATAACATGCGCACCCTCTTTGTGATGCGCCCCGACAAGCGCCGCCGGATAGCCGGGGAAACGCTGGAGATTTACGCACCCATTGCCCGCCGCCTCGGGCTGGACGGCGTTTTTCAGGAATTGGAGGACTTGTCTTTCGTCAACAAGCACCCTTGGCGGCATCGCGTGCTCGCCCGCGCCGTCGAGGCTGAGCGCAACAATCGGCGCAGGCTGCTTGTCCAGCTTCAGGCGGGTATCGAAGAGCGTCTGCCGCAATGGAACGTCGATGCGGAAGTGCAGGGGCGCGAAAAGCGCCTCTACAGCATCTATACAAAAATGCGGGAAAGAATCGTCGAGACCCGTCATGGGCATGCGCACCATCCTCATCATGCCCATGTGCATCCGGCAGGGGAGAAGCGCCGCGCCTTTTCCCATATTTATGACATCTACGGCTTCCGCCTGATCGTTCCCGACGCGGCGTCCTGCTACCTTGGGCTGGGCGCGCTGCACTCGATTTATCAGCCTTACCCTGGGCGTTTCAAGGATTACATCGCCACGCCCCGCGAAAACGGCTATCGGAGCCTGCACACAACGCTGATTGGGCCGGGCGGCGTGCTGGCCGAAGTGCAGATACGCACGCGGGAGATGCACCGCATCGCGGAGTCGGGCGTTGCGGCGCACTGGCTCTACAAAGAGGACGATAAAAACATCAACGAATTGCAGCAGCAGACCCATGCTTGGCTGCAATCATTGCTGGAATTGCAGATTAGCTCGGATGGCGCGAGCGAGTTCCTCGAACAGGTCAAGGTCAATCTCTTCCCCGGCGAAATTTTCGTGATTTCGCCGATGGGGCGCATTTTCAGCTTGCCGAACGGCTCCACCCCGGTCGATTTCGCCTACGCCGTCCATACCGATGTCGGGCATCGCTGCGTCGGCTGCCGCGTCAATTCCGACTACAAGCCGCTCAATACCGAACTGCAAAGCGGCGACCAAGTGGAAATCATCACCTCGGCCTATCCAAGTCCGAATCCCGCGTGGCTCAATTACGTGCGCACCGGTCGCGCTAGGGTAAGGATTCGGCATTTTCTCAAAAACAAGCAGCAGGACGAGGCCATCAGCCTGGGCGAGCGCCTGCTCAATCTGGCCTTGCGCCCCCACGGCTTTACCGTCGACGAAATCGCCCCGGCGGCATGGGAGCGTTTCATGCGCGACCGGGGCAAGAGCAGCGCCCGCGACATTTACGCCGACATTGGTTTGGGCAACCGCATGCCGGTGGCCGTGGCGCGTCGTCTGCTGCTTGCGCAGAAGCGCGTTGACGGGCATCTCGGCAAGGGCGAGGGCAAGGAAGAAGATGGCAGTATGCCGAGGCTCAAGATTCATGGCGGCGAAGGCGGAACCATGCACTTGGCCCGATGCTGCCAGCCGATTCCGGGCGACCCTGTCGTCGGGCTGATCCGACGGGGACAGGGGCTGGAAATTCACCTTCGGGACTGTCCGGCGGTGACTCGCTTGCGCGGCCACCTCGGGCGGTGGGTCGATGCCGACTGGGAGCCGGATGAAACCCACCTCTTTGATGTCACCATCCGCATCCTCAGCTATTCCGGGCACAACATGCTCGTGCGCATCGCCAACGCCATTTCTTCCGCCGACTGCAATATCCAGAACGCCGTCATGGACCATCAGCCCGACGCGCCCTCCGTCACCGTCCTGCGCATGACCTTGCAAGTCCGCGACCGCCAGCACCTTGCCCAAGTCATGCGGCGCGTGCGCCTGGTTCCCGACGTTGCGCGTATCGCGCGGCTAAAACCGGGCGCTTGAGACGGGAAGTCTTTCAGATTTTTGAATCTCATTAGTGTCGAAGCGGCTCGCAAATTGCGTTTCAAAGCCGTTGTCGCTGCGCAAGCCTCCCCGCTATGCTGCCGATGAACATGTCCTCATGCGGTAGTGTTAAAAGCCCGCCACGGCAAGATGTGACTAGGGTAGTGGTAGAAACCGGACGGGTTCGGGACTCAAAATCGGGTCGAAACCCGCATGGCTATAGGGAAATCTGTCTTTTTTCAAAAATTTTGATTTCCGGACGATTTTTGGTTTTTTTTGGTAGTTTTTTGGTAGAAATTCGGTAGTTTTCCTGCAGAAAAGTGGTAGAAATTCGAGGTTCAACTGGTAGTTTTCTGCCGATTAAAGTCCGGTTAAAGCCAATTTAAGCCG
>JAITVD010000070.1 GCA_031285965.1 Azoarcus sp. | reverse complement strand
GCAAGGGCTATTGAAAATTCAAAAAGAATTAGGCGGTGGGCAAGAGAAGCGGCGGAGTATCACGAAATCCCATACGAAATGCTTGCGGTGTTGCTGGAACAGGAAAATGGACAAAACGTATCCGCTTTCCGACGATTTGCGCAGGGATATGAAAGGTTCTTGCAGTTTAGCGGTGCTGTAATCAAAGATGCTACGGGCATGCCTGTTCCGGGCGCAGGGGGATCGACCGGAATCATCAATATGCTACGGTCTACTTTTCTCGAAACCATATCATATACAAAAGAAAAATATGCTCGCCCTTTGCTTCCCGTTCATAAACAGGATATTGATTCTGGTTTTGCGGGAGTTGATATAGAAGCAGATTTATATTATGGAGCGGCGCATATCAGGCAATTGATAGATGATGTTGTGGGGAATCCCTGCACGAAAGGGGAAATCAGTTTGGAGCAAGTTAAAAAGGTCTTTGTACGCTACAACGGAACTCGTGAGGATGCCAAAAAATATGGTGATGCTGCTACGAACAAGCTATTAGGTGCTTATAAGGGAACTTTCACACTTCATTTTTACGAGAAATGATAAAATGAAAAAACTCTATATTTTTCTTATTTTGATTATGTGTTTCTTTTTAGCCCATAAAGTATGTCCAGAAGTTTATCGAAATTCTTTAAGTCTTTTGTTAGAAACTAATTTCTTTATCCCAAAAGAAAGCAATATTTGTATTTTTAGAAAAACAGAGGGTGATGTGGGTTCTGGGGAAGGATGGGTGTATGGAGAAGATGATAACTACTATTACGGGCAAAATGAAAATTGGGAATCGGAATCTGACCCTTCATATTATATTCTAAAAAAAGGACAAGAAGCTCAACTCTTTGATAGATTTGACTATAAAACTTGGGACAAGAAGAAAGGGGTTAAGCGCATGACGAAATAAGATGTAATGAGGTACGCCGCTACTTAGCCTAACAGGACTGTATGCGTTCCGCGCCCGTTCGGGCGCTCCAGGGTTCCGCAAAACCGCAGTCATCGCAAATGCCTTTGCGTGGGCAGGAAGGGGCAGCGCCCCCAGCTTGCCGCAAACCCCTTGCATTCCCCGCTTCCGCGCATACACTACGCGCTTTTCCCCCTTGCCTTGGAGCGCCGCATGTCCATTAAATCCGACCGCTGGATTCGCCGCATGGCGGAGCAGCACGGCATGATCGAGCCGTTCGAGCCTCGTCTGGTGCGGGAAGCCGGGGGGCAGAAAATCGTTTCTTACGGCACGTCGAGCTACGGCTACGACATCCGCTGCGCCCCGGAATTCAAGGTGTTTACCAACATCAATTCCACGGTGGTCGACCCCAAAGCGTTCGACCCCAAATCTTTCGTTGAAATCGACGCCGAAGTGTGCATCATCCCGCCCAATTCCTTCGCGCTCGCCCGCACGGTCGAGTATTTCCGCATCCCGCGCAACGTGCTGACCGTGTGCTTGGGCAAGAGCACCTACGCGCGCTGCGGCATCATTGTGAACGTCACGCCCTTCGAGCCGGAATGGGAAGGCTTTGTGACGCTGGAGTTCTCGAACACCACGCCGCTGCCCGCTAAAATTTACGCGGGCGAAGGCTGTGCGCAAGTGCTGTTCTTCGAGTCTGACGAGGTGTGCGAGACTTCGTACAAAGATCGCGGCGGCAAGTACCAAGGCCAAATCGGCGTGACGCTGCCGAAAATCTGATTTTTCCACGTCGGGGAGAACGCCATGAGCAACGCAAAAAAGCCCGCCGAACATGCCGTGCCCCGCATTGAATCTTTGCGCGTGAAAAATTATCGTGCCCTGTGCGACGTTGAATTAGCCAATCTGACGCCGATGACGGTGTTATTGGGGCCGAATGGCAGCGGCAAATCGACCATCTTTGATGTGTTCAATTTTCTTTCCGAATGTTTTCAATTCGGCTTGCGCCATGCGTGGGATCGCCGTGGCCGGGGGAAGGAACTCAAGTCTAGGGGAGCCGATGGGCCAATTGTTTTTGAATTGAAATACCGGGAGCAAAAGGGGCCGCCTCTTGTAACGTACCATTTGGCTATTGACGAAGGCAGCAAAGGCCCCGAAGTGGTAGAGGAATGGCTTCAGTGGAAACGGAAACAGTGGGGGCGACCTTTTCGATTTTTAGAATTTAGCCACGGAAAAGGCTCTGCCGTGAGCGGAGATACACCTGACGAGAGCGATTCGCGCATTGAGACCAATTTGCGTACTCCTGACCTGATTGCCGTGAATACGTTGGGGCAGTTTTCGGAACATCCGCGTGTTGCCGCCCTGCGCGAGTTCATTGTTGACTGGTATGTGTCTTATCTTTCCATTGATTCAATGCGCGGGCAGCCGGAGGCGGGCCCGCAGGAACGTCTGGACAAAGGCGGAGAGAATCTGCCCAACGTCATTCAATACCTGAAAGAACGCCATCCTGAACGGCTGGAGCTTATTTTTGGCACTTTGCGTGAACGTATTCCCCGAATTGAACGTGTGGAGGCAGAGCCGATGCCGGACGGGCGGCTGCTTTTGAAGATTAAAGACGCGCCTTTCGCTCAGTCGGTGCAGTCAAGGTTCGCTTCTGATGGAACCATGAAAATGCTGGCCTATTTGACCGTGCTGCATGACCCTGAGCCGCCGCGTTTCATCGGCGTTGAAGAACCGGAAAACTTTTTGCATCCCCGTTTGCTGCCAGGGCTGGCGGAAGAATGCCGTGCGGCGGCTGAACGTTCGCAATTGCTGATAACCAGCCATTCGCCATTTCTGCTGAACGCCATGCGCATGGAGGAAGTGCGCGTGCTGTATCGGAACGCTTCCGGTTTTACGCAGGTGAAGCGTGTCAGCGATATTAAGGGGATTCCTGAATTGGTGCAAAGCGGTGGTGCTCTCGGCTATCTCTGGATGGAAGGCCATTTTGGATTGGGCGACCCTCTACTCAATGAAGGCGCGCCGCATGGCACAAAAAAGGAACGCGCATGATGCTGGAGAAACTTGTCGTGTTTGTCGAAGAGCCTTCAATGGAAGTGGCGCTGGAGCAATTATTGCCCAAAATGATGGGAAAAGTGGAATTTGAGTTTCGCCGCTTTCAATGCAAAGACGATCTTCTCAAGAACCTTCCGAAACGTTTGCGCGGATATAAAAACTGGATGCCAGACACTTGGAAAATTCTCGTATTGCTTGATCGGGATGACGATGATTGCATTCTTCTCAAACAGGGAATGGAAACAGAAGCAGAGAAAGCTGGCTTGATAACAAAAGCAACTGCAAAGCAGGGGCAGATTTTTCAAGTTATTAACCGTATTGTTATTGAAGAACTGGAAGCCTGGTTTTTTGGGGATTGGCAAGCTGTACGCGAAGCCTATCCAAGAATATCTAAAACGACTCCTAAAAATAAAAAGTATCGAGACCCGGACGCTATACAGGGCGGAACATGGGAAGCCTTCGAGCGCGTATTGCAAAAAGCGGGTTATTTCAGAGAAGGGCTGCGCAAGCTGGAATGCGCGGGGGCGGTCGCTCGGCATATGTGTCCAGAGCGCAATGTTTCAAACAGTTTTCAGGCGTTCCGCGAGGCGGTTGCCGCAACTTTGCGCGGTTGAGGTTTTCCTTTTTCCGCTATTCCTGATTGAGGCTCCGCATGAGATTCAACTTTCCGATCATCATCATCGACGAGGATTTTCGTTCCGATAACGCTTCCGGGCTGGATATTCGCGCCTTGGTCGAAGCAATCAGGCGAGAAGACATGGATGTGCTGGGCGTGACCAGCTATGGCGACCTGACGGCTTTCGCGCAGCAGCAGAGCCGCGCTTCGGCGTTTATTCTGTCCATCGATGATGACGAGTTTACTTCGTGCTCCGCTGCGGACAAGGCGATTGACGGGCTGCGGGCTTTTGTCGAGGCTATCCGGCGGCGAAACAGCGACATTCCGATTTTCCTTTACGGCGAAACGCGCACCGCGCGGCACATTCCGAATGACGTGCTGCGCGAGCTGCACGGCTTCATCCATATGTTCGAGGATACGCCGGAGTTCATCGCCCGCTATGTGGTGCGGGAGGCCAAGCATTATCTCGATTCGCTGCCGCCGCCGTTTTTCCGGGCGCTGACCCATTACGCGGCGGACAGCTCCTACTCTTGGCATTGCCCTGGGCATTCGGGGGGTGTCGCTTTTTTGAAAAGCCCGGTTGGGCAGATGTTCCATCAGTTTTTTGGCGAGAACATGCTGCGCGCGGACGTGTGCAACGCGGTCGACGAACTCGGGCAGTTGCTCGACCACACCGGCCCCGTGGCGGCTTCCGAGCGCAACGCCGCCCGTATTTTCAATTGCGACCATCTTTATTTCGTCACCAACGGCACATCGACATCGAACAAGATGGTCTGGCACACCACGGTGGCGCCCGGCGACATCGTGGTGGTGGATCGCAACTGCCACAAATCGGTGCTGCATTCGATTGTGATGACCGGCGCGGTTCCGGTGTTCCTCACCCCGACCCGCAACCACTACGGCATCATCGGCCCGATTCCGCTGGAAGAATTCCGCATCGAGAACATCCAGAAGAAAATCGAGGCCAACCCTTTTGCGCGTAACGCAAAGAACAAAAAGCCGCGCATTCTGACGATTACGCAATCCACCTACGACGGCGTGCTCTATAACGTCGAGACCATCAAGCAGATGCTCGACGGCCAGATTGATACGCTGCATTTTGATGAAGCGTGGCTGCCGCACGCGGCTTTCCACGATTTTTACGGCGACTATCACGCCATTGGCGAAGGCCGCCCGCGCTGCCGGGAATCGATGGTTTTTTCCACCCAGTCCACCCACAAGCTGCTTGCGGGGCTTTCGCAGGCTTCGCAGATTCTCGTGCAGAACTCGGAGACATGCAGCCTCGACCGCGACATTTTCAATGAAGCCTATTTGATGCACACCTCCACTTCGCCGCAGTACGCCATCATCGCCTCCTGCGATGTGGCGGCGGCGATGATGGAAGCGCCCGGCGGCTCGGCGTTGGTCAATGAATCGCTGGCGGAGGCCATCGAGTTCCGCCGCGCCATGCGCAAGGTGGGCGGCGACTATGGCGTGGATGACTGGTGGTTCCAAGTTTGGGGTTCCGAGCATCTCGATGACGAAGGGCAATTGAACCAAGAGGACTGGACGCTGCGGGCCAATGAGCGTTGGCACGGCTTCGGCGACCTTGCGCCGGGCTTCAACATGCTTGACCCGATTAAAGCCACCATCATCACGCCGGGGCTGGATGTGGATGGCGATTTTGCCGACCACACCGGCATTCCGGCGGCCATCGTCACCCGGTATCTGGCCGAGCACGGCATCATCGTGGAGAAAACCGGGCTGTACTCGTTCTTCATCATGTTTACCATTGGCATCACGAAAGGCCGCTGGAACACGATGCTTACGGAATTGCAACAGTTCAAGGACGATTACGACAGCAACCAGCCGCTTTGGCGCGTGATGCCCGAATTCATTGCGCGGCGTCCGATGTATGAGCGGATTGGCCTCAAAGATTTATGCGACCAGATTCATCAGTTCTACAAAAAGCACGATGTCGCGCGCCTGACCACCGAGATGTATCTCTCCGATATGGCACCGGTTATGAAGCCCGCCGACGCTTTCACGCGCATGGCGCACCGCGAAGTCGAGCGGGTGATGCTTGCGCATCTGGAAGGGCGGGTGACGGCGATGCTGGTCACGCCCTATCCGCCGGGCATCCCGCTGCTCATTCCGGGCGAGCGTTTCAACGCCACCATCGTCCGGTATCTGGCGTTTGCGCGTGATTTCAATGCTGCGTTCCCCGGATTCGAGACCGACATTCACGGGCTGGTGAAAGGCGAGGACGGCAAGTATTACGTCGATTGCGTGAAGGACGCCTAGACGGGCTGCCTTCTCCCGCGAGGGGAGGGGGAACGGGCAATGCCGGAAAAGTTGGGTTTGTAGTTCCTTATGCGCAAAATCATCCATTGCGACTGCGACTGCTTTTACGCGGCGGTTGAAATGCGCGACGCGCCCGCCCTTCGCGGCAAGCCCCTCGCCGTTGGCGGGCGAGCCGAGGAGCGTGGGGTCATTGCGACCTGCAACTACGAAGCCCGCGCCTTTGGCGTGCGCTCCGCGATGCCGACGGCGCGGGCTTTCCGGCTGTGTCCGCACATCATCTTGCTGCCGCCGGATTTTCGCCGCTATCGGGAAGCCTCCCGGCAGATTCTCGCCATTTACAGCGGCTTTACCTCGCTGGTCGAGCCGCTTTCGCTCGACGAAGCCTATCTAGATGTCAGCGGCATCGAACGCTGCCAAGGCTCCGCCACGCGGATGGCCGAGGAAATACGCGCCCGGATACGCGCGGAAGTGGGCATCACCGCCTCGGCGGGCATTGCGCCGAACAAGTTTCTCGCCAAAGTGGCGAGCGACTGGAACAAGCCCGACGGACATTTCGTCGTCCGCCCGCAGGATGTCGATGCCTTCGTCGCGGCTTTGCCGGTTGAGAAGATTTTTGGGGTCGGCAAAGTCACGGCGGCGCGTCTGCAAAAACAGGGCGCGCGAACCTGCGGGGATCTCCGCGCTTGGGACACGGCGCGTCTCATTGGCGAGTTCGGGCGTTTCGGGACGGTGCTCTACCAGCTTTGCCGTGGGATAGATGAGCGCCCCGTTCGGCCAGACCGCGTCCGAAAATCCTTGTCGGTGGAGCGCACCTATGCCCATGACCTGCCCGATCTGGCGGCTTGCCACGCCGAATTGCCCGCACTGATTGCGGAATTTCGCCGCCGTTTTGCGAAGCTGCCCGCGCCAAGGCCCGTGCGCGGCGCGATAGTGAAAGTGAAGTTCGCTGATTTTGCCCAGACCACCGCCGAATGCGTGTGCCACTCTCCCGATGATGCCGTATGGGGGGCGCTGCTCGATGAAGCGCAGGCTCGTCGGGGAAAAGCGGTTCGGCTGCTGGGCGTGGGGGTGCGTTTTGCGGAGGCGGAAGAAGCGGAAGAAGGCGGGGAGGGGCAGCCCGATTTGTTCTACGATGCGTAACGTATATATTCGTTAGTGCTGGTTTCGCCGCTCTGATAAGCGGCGGCGGCAACGGCGGATTTGCCTTTGGCGCACGATATGACTTGAATGCTGCAATGATAAATCGACCTGTGCTTGTTACACTCAAGGCAGGGGCGGTTGTTTATAAACTGTGAGGTATGTCTTGTGGCAACGGGTACAGCGGACAAACTGATTGCAAAAGCGGCGCGTGAAATACTCAAGCCAACCGGGTTATTTCAAGTAGGGACATCCAGAACATGGATTGATGATAATGGCTGGTTTTTAACGGTAGTTGAATTTCAACCGAGTTCATGGAGCAAAGGCGCATATTTGAATGTGGCGGTTAGTTTTCTATGGTATCAGGGAAAAGGGTTTGAAGAAGTTCTTCCCTACAATATAGGGGGCAGAGAATTAGGGTATATAGAATACAATGACAACGAAGAAATGTTTTACAAGAAAATTTATGAAATGGCACAGTACGCTAACAAAAAGGTAGAAGAATATCGCAAGTATTCCGATTCGAGTATTCGCTTGTGCAACTTTATAAACTCTCCCTTAAAAGTAATCGAAGCATGGGATAAAGGGATGCTTTACTATTTTAATGCCGATGAAAACAAAGGCGACGAACAGATGAAACTTTTATTGAAATATGCTGAAAATGAGCACAAATATGAATTTGATGGAAAAATGCACACCAGAGATGGAATCGTTGAATTTATCTCCGCAGCGGAACAATTATTATTAAAAGAACAAAACGAAAAACATTTATATGTAATAAAAACAATGACGGAAAAAAGACAAAGGTTGCGTAATAAAGCTAAATACAAAAAATTAGAAATTGATTCTGTCTATCAATAACGTTCCGGCTGTATGCGACGGTTTGGGCAGGCAATAGGGCGTTGCGAAGCAACGACCCCCTGCCCAAACTGTGGGTGGAGTAAAACCGCATAAAGGGCGTTAGCCCGACTGCGGTTTTGCGGAACCCTGGAGCCGCCGAACGGCGGCGGAACGTATACAGACCTGTTATATGACGTTTGGGCACGCTCAATATATTATTAATTTCCCCTCTGTTGATTTTATTCCTTCTTTACTCCATATATCATTTTCAATTGTCTTTCCCTCCCACCCCACTATTATATGCCCATTTTTATATATTTCAAGTATATTGTTGTAAAATATGGGCATATTTGGCGTATAGTTTTTAAAAAACAACTCAATTAAATTGCTCCTGAATATTTTATAAATATTTCTTTTATTTTTTACATTAAATCTAACGCTATAATTGTTATCTATTTTTATAAAATTTATTTCATTTGTATTATTCATAAATCTTTTATTAACAATATCAGCGAATTTATTCCATGTCCATTGAAAATCTCGTTCATCGTTTTCCTTTTGATAATTTCCTATTCTTCTATCTACCGTTATAAATAAATTCTCCAATGTTACAAATTCCTTATAATTTCTTATATAATTTAATTTTTTTGAAACATTTTTTTCATTTTCTAATTCATAATTATAAAAAATCTTTTTTGAATACGACTTCCCACAATTATTGAATAATTCTATTTTTTTGAACATTTCGATAAATTCATTCATTTCATCAGAGAATACAATTTTTCGCCCCAAAAGATTATCTAAAACACCCATAATTCCTCTAATTATTTTATACAATATTCTGAATATTTTGTCAATTGCTAATTTTATTTCCAAAAAATCTGTGCCCAAATGTCATATAACGTTCCGGCTGTATGCGACGGTTTGGGCAGGCAATAGGGCAATGCGGAGCATTGACCCCTGCCCAAACTGTGGGTTCCGCAAAACCGCACAAAGGGCTTTAGCCCGACTGCGGTTTTGCGGAACCCTGGAGCCGCCGAACGGCGGCGGAACGCATACAGTCCTGTTATGCGCAGTTGTTCCGTACTCCATTTTTTTATCCAAATATTTTTGGATACTCCTTTTTCAAATATTCTTTTGTTTCTTTATCCATTTCCTCAAAATCATTTTTTATTCTTGTAAATATTTTTTTACTCTGTTCATTTTCAGATGCATATTTTGCTAAATAAACTAATACCATTCCACCAGTATC
>JAITVD010000022.1 GCA_031285965.1 Azoarcus sp. | reverse complement strand
ACAGTGCGAATCGTGAAAAAGGCAGAGGCTCTTTTCAAGTTAATGCCCCCTGAAGTGCCTGAGTTCGATCACTTTGCCCCTGCAAGCTGGTTGCTGAAGAACGAAGGAATTCTTGACCGAGATACCAAAGCGGTACTGGAGGCTCTTGATCGTGCTGAGAAGGTTTTCAAGACCTTCAACGGATTGCTGCGTTGATGGTTTCCGACATGGCGGATTTCATTCTCAGATATTGTGAGCATTCCACAACTGATTGCGGGCACGGGGCGCTGATTGCAAGCATGGCCGCAACCAATGTGAGCACGGCAACGGTTTCAGTCGCAGTTAATGTGGGCAGAAAACCGTGCTGATTGCGGGCAGAGGTCATTTTGATTGCAAGCAACTACAGGTAGAAACTCCTCCTTGAGTCCTTTTTTAGCTCTGTTGGCGTTGTGTTCTGTGATCGTATTCATGCGAGAGGTTTATCCTATTTTAGGATTTTTGTGAACCGCTAGTAGTTTGACACTAGATATGTCGAGCAATACGACTAAAGTGTGCATGGAATCTCCACAATGATGAGGATAAGCCATCTTTTTTTGCCGCACCCACACCTCAAAGCCCCCTTGCCCACGCTGGACGCAGGGGCGCGGTTTGCGGGGCGGCGATGGCCTCGCGCAGTTGGGCGAGCATGTTTTCTTTGTCTTGCGGCAGATTGCCGCGTAGCGAGAGCCAGTTGGAGGCGTGGTCGCTGCGGAAAACCGTGCACCGCAGCGCCAATCGGGTGATGAATTGTTCCATTTCCCGGAGCAGCCCCGGCACGTCGAGCGGTTCCCAGTCCGGGAATGCCGTCCGTAGGCGCGTGTCGCCTTTTGGAAAGCTCACGACGAGCGTGGCCAGAAATTCAGGCTGCGCGGCGTTGGCGAGTTCCGCTGAGCGCAGGGCGTGGGCTTCGCTGTGGCGTGCGCCGCCCAAGCCGTTCAGAATCATGACCGAGCGCGTGATGCCCGCTTGCCCCAATTTTTCCAGCCCCTCGCGGGTGCTCTCGAAAGTTTCGCCTTTGGCGACCCGTTCCAGCACCGTATCGTCGCCCGATTCCGCGCCCACATAGGCGAGCTTCAGCCCCGCGTCGGCGAGCGAGCGCAGTTCTTCGACGTTTTTCTTTTTGAGATTTCGCGGCAGGCAATAGCTGGAAACCCGGCGCACGTTGGGCAGGTGCTCCCGGATGGCCGCCAGCACGGCCAGCAGCCGCCGCGCGGGCAGCGCCATCGCGTCCCCGTCAGCGAGAAAAACCCGGCGAGCCGTGCGGCCAGAGGGATGTTCGCCCAAGCGGCGGATGCTTTCCAGCACTTCTTCTTCGGGGCGCGCGCGAAATTTTTTCTGCGGCGCGGTATACATTTCGCAGAAAGCGCAGCGGTTCCACGAACAGCCGTCCGTGACCGGCAAAATTAGAGATTCGGCTTCGCTGGGCGGACGCCAGACCGGTTCGGTGTAGCGGACGGGAAATGTGTCGGTCAGGTTCATAGCTGGGAATACTTTTCGCGCCGCCCCCGCGATTTTTCCGCCGGATATTTCAGCGCGTTCTTGGCGAGCTTGCGGCGCAGAGCCTCGTTCAGGTCAATTTGTGCTTTGTCGGCAACCAGCAGCAGGTAGGCGAGCACGTCGGCACATTCGTCGGAAAGCGCCTCGCGACTTTCGGAGGAAAGGGGCAGGGCATCCGTCTCGGCGTCGCTTTTCCACTGCGTCAGTTCCAGCACTTCGCCCGCTTCCAAGCAAAGCGACACAATCAGGTGCTTCAATCCGTGGAACTGCGCCCAGTCACGCTCGTCGCGGAAGGCTAGCACCGCATGGGTCAGTTCCGTAAGCGTATCGCCCATCTTCGCAGCGCCTCGCTGAAGTTTTCAGGGGATGAAAAGCAAAATGATAGCCCGGAACAGAAGCTACAATCTCATGCTTCTGATGGAAGATTTGACCGGAAAACGAGTAAAACAGATGAAACAGGCATTTTCCCAAAGCCTTGAGGCAGCCCAAAATAGCGAGACCCTGCCCGTTCCCGATACCGACGCGCTGGCGCAATCAGCCAACCTCGCCCGCCTGATTGGGCGCGAAATCGCCGCCGCTGGCGGCTGGATGCCGTTCTGGCGCTATATGGAACTGGCGCTGTACGCGCCGAAACTTGGCTATTACAGCGGCGGAACGCAGAAATTCGGCAAAGACGGAGATTTCATCACCGCGCCCGAACTGACGCCGCTTTTTGGGCAAACGCTGGCGGCGCAGGTGGCGGAAGTCATGCGCATGAGCCATCCCGCCGTAATCGAAGTCGGCGCGGGCAGCGGCGTGCTGGCGCTCGACCTGCTGCGCGAGCTAAAACGGCTGGATTGCCTGCCGGAGACTTATGGCATCCTCGAACTTTCAGGGGCGCTGCGCGCCCGCCAGCGCGAAACGCTCGCCGCGCTCGACCCGCAACTGGCTTCATGCGTGACGTGGCTCGATGCGCCGCCGGAGACGTTTTCGGGCGTGCTCGTGGGCAATGAAGTGCTGGACGCCATCCCCGCGCATCTCATTGCCGTGCGCGGGGGCGAAATTTTCGAGCGGGGCGTGGCCTGTTCCGAGGACGGGGCGTTTGCGTGGAAAGACTGCCCGGCGCGTGGCGCATTGCTGGACGCGGCACGGAAACTGCCTTTGCCGATGGAAATGGATGAATTCGTCACCGAAATCGGGCTTGCCGCAGCGGCATGGGTTGCGGACTGGGCGGCGCGTTTGCGGCGCGGCGCGATGCTGCTGTTTGACTACGGGCATCCGCAGGACGAGTTCTATTCACCCATGAGGGGGCGCGGCACGCTGAAGTGCCATTACCGCCACCGCGTGCATGACGACCCTTTTCTGTGGCCGGGGCTGTGCGACATCACCTGTTCCGTGGATTTCACCGCGATGGCCGAGGCAGGGTTCGATGCGGGAATGGATGTGCTCGGCTATGCGGGGCAGGGGCAATTCCTGCTCAACTGCGGCATCTCCGAATGCCTTGCCCGACGCGGCCCGCAAGGCAGCACCGACTATCTCCGCGCCTCTGCGGCAGCCCAAAAGCTGATTCTTCCCAATGAAATGGGCGAACTTTTCAAAGTGCTGGCGCTAGGGCGCGGCGTGGCAGGCGATGGGCCGCTCATGGGGTTTGCGCGGGGAGACCGGGTGCATGCGCTGTAAAAAACAAAAAGACCGCCTAGGAGTAAAGTCCTAGGCGGCCGGAACCCTGGTTTCAAGCATCGAACGCGGAGAGAGAGACGTTGATGAGGGCCAGGGAGGGCGGCGGGCAGGCCGCCCTGGGAGGAAAACTGACTTCCTGCAACTGCAAGCTGGGTTGGGGGGTTGGTTGCGCCTGAGGGGGGTACGCAACCTGCGGCAGGATGCAGGAATCAGCCTCTAGCGCCACGGGATTGCGGATAACTTTTTCCCCGCTTTCCATGTTCATGACGACTAGCATAACGGCCTCCGTGGTGGTTGTTTTCTCTCGGGCTGTTGTTTTTGTTTCGCCCGTCCCCTTTTACGGAGCGCCGCAGTCGGCCTTGAGGGTGCGCCAAGCGAGCGTCGCGCATTTCATCACGGGGGCGGCTTAGTCGCCCTCTGAAGAGGGGCAGTTAAAAGCCTCCTCTCCGAGGATAGTCTGCCTCGCTCTCCGAGCCGAGGAGGAGGTCGCCGTCCGATTTGCGGAGGGAGGGGAGGCGGTCAAGTGGGCGCGGAGACGTTGGAAAGTGAAGCGTCGCGTGATAACTCGCGCAGTTTTGCTTGATAAATTTGCGCAAATCCATTTCCATGGCGTGAAAGGGAATTGCTGTCGATGGAAGCGCGTCTGATTTCTGGACAGGGAGAAA
>JAITVD010000004.1 GCA_031285965.1 Azoarcus sp. | reverse complement strand
CCCGTCGCCAGTTTCAAATCTGCTATCTGCCTGTACCGCCCTTGCCGCTTTAGCAAGATGGCTTCTATCACTTCCGCAAACGTGGGCGGCTTGTCGGCTATCTCGGTTTTCAGCCAATCCCGCAATTTGCTAATCCGCGCTTTCAGTTGCCGTATCTCTGAATTGGTAACAGCGGCTTCGCGGTTCATATCCCCGCGCTCGGTGACAATCCCGCGCCGCTCCATCTGAAAAGCCGCCACGCCTAAATGTACGGTCGGTACTTGGTCGATTTCTTGCCGTTCATAGCTTCGGTGGTCTATGCGCTCGGCGTGGCCTGCCTGTTCTAAAAAGCGGTTAGCGGTTTCAGCCCAAGCCGCCCGCCATTCCTCGGCTTTACTATGCTCGTTCCAGTCGGTTGTGGGAACAGATTTACACTGGTATTGCCGCTTGATGGGGTCATAGATTTTGTTGCCGTTATCGTCAAGGGTGTATTCCTTTCTCTGCTTCGCGCCCCATGTGCCGTCTTGCTCAATGGGGCGCATGGTGAGCAAGATATGGGCGTGTGGGTTTCCGTCACCTTTATCGTGAATACAAACGTCGGCACACATACCTTTATCCACAAAATTCTTTCTCACATATTCATGGACAAGATTTAGCTGTTGCATATAGTTCAGTTCGGCGGGTATGCCGATTTCAATTTCCCGCGCAAGCTGTGCGTTTTTCGCCTTTTCGATTTTTTCTACGGCGTTCCACAAAATAGCGCGGTCTTGATATTCCGGCGGGGTGCGGCCGGCAAGAGGATAGCGCGGGCAACCACGCCGCCCTTGCGGGTGTAGTCATGTGTCACGCTGTCATACTCGTTTTTGATAAGTTCCCCGCCCGGTAAGCCGCCGCCGCAACTGCCGACTTGCCTTTGCCACGGCTGACTATTTTAATGCTACAGTGATAGATTGCCACGCGCCGCGCTCCTTTCTTCGGATTGAAAAATCGCCCTCTGCCTGTTATACTTTAGGCATGGGCGAAACACAAATATTTAGGTGATAAAATGCTTGAACAAAAATCCATAATTAAGAAAAGGGATTTGCTTGTTTCAATGAATAATGTTTATCGTAATGGCGCTTGCCTTGCTTTTCAGTACGACGATGGGCAATGGGGTTTAATAATCACTGTCGGTTGTGAATATTTGCCGCAAAGGACAATATTTTCTTTTGCTCAAACAGATATAAAACAACAGACTATGCCGACAATGGATGATGTATATACAGCGCATTTACTTGACGATGATTTTAACAGTAGTAAAAGATGGCATAGAAAATTATCCGATGTGCGCTTGGGCAATGCCTGCAAGAAGAAAGAGGACATTGCACAGATAAAGCAATATAATGAACTCTATTTTTCTGTTATTGGCCATCTGCCCCAGTGGAATGATTCGACTTCTATTATTACAGGGATAGGCTACCAGCCATATTGGAAAAAAACATACGAAGAATTTGTTTGTGTTATCACGGAACATTTCCTGCACGAATTTGAAAACAGAAAGCGTACTACTGAAACGGTAAGTGAAGTCAATTCTATCTTTTCTGAATCCAAAACGAAAGATTGATTTTATTGGATAGGAAAATAGTATAGCAAACCAATACAATTTATCCGCACGTTAGTTTGCACCGATAGGTGCAAACCGCCCCCGGCAGGGCGCACGATACCACGAATGTGGTATATAAGTGCGCCCTTGCTATAAGGCAAGGGTTAGGGCGTTAGCCCGTGCCTTGCGCCGTCCCCCTCGTCCGCGCTATCGCTTTGCCGCCGCCCTGCGCCGTGTCTGCGGGTTCTGGCGCGGCGGTGGTGGCGTTCAGCTTGGTGTAGTCCGCCAGTATGCGGCGGGCAAAATCAGTAAGCATGGTTTTTTCAAGAAAGGCTTTGAAATGCTCGTCCGTCAAAGGGATGGTGTCGGGCAACAGGCTTTCCAAAAGCCCCGCCCGCTTGCACAGGCGTTTCGTTCTGTCCTTGCGCTCCTGCACCTTTTGTGCCCGTTCCAGTTCCTTTTGCCGCTTTTCAAGCTGTGCAATCTGCGTTTGGATTTCTGCGATTCTCTCGGTTTTTGTTTTTGCCATGATGTGGTTCTCCTTTCGGTTTTTGGTATAAAAAATCAACCGCTGTATGAGCGATTGAAGTTTTTAGGGATTGTGAATACTTGGTTTTAGTGATAGAATAGCGGGATAAGATGAATTTAAACTACATTTTATAGGGGTGGCATAATGCTTAATATTGATACATTACCCGAAAAGGGGATAAAAAGAGAAGAAGCTATTTTGGCTCTTGGCGCTAACGCCGACAATGGAGAGGTCTTGTTTCAGCTGGCAAACAGCGAAAAGGGGAAATGTAAAACCGCCGCGCAAAAAGCATTAGCGCAGCTAGAATATGAACCCGCAAGTATCTTGTGGAAGAAACTTGTCAAGGGAAAAAACATGGGCGAAAGCATTTTTGCCAAGTCCTGTTCTGATTGCGTATCAGAGCAAATCGCCCCTGTCGTCATACAGTTTCTTTCCGATTTGCTAAAGAAAGCGGAAAACGCGCCGCTTGACAAAAATCAGGTGGAACATCTGCGGTTCTGCGTTTCGATTATGCTGGGGAAATCCTCAGACGAAATGCTAAATGCCTATCGTTTTATTGCGGAGCATAACAACGGTTTTGCTTCTCTAAAGCAAACGGCAGGCAATAAATACGACAACAATAATCACTGGCAGTTGGGCGGCTTCTTGCGGGTATGGAATGCGACACCAAATGAAATGGAAAAAGTCTTTCCGTTGGTATTGACTGCTTCTATCATAAAAAATCAAGATGTTCGTTTAATGGGACTTGCAGATGAATTGTTTGCCAAACATGGCGGGGCATGGCTTGTGCCTGTCTTTATGAAATCCATCCTAACTGAAAATAAAGACAAGGCATATGAGGATTTTTCGCACTACCTTTCTGAAAGCACCACAGCCCCTTATATACTTAATGCTCTTGGAATGCTTGACTATAACGATTATCCAAAAGAGTATCAATACAAGCGTAACAAGCCCGTTGGCTATTTTGCTCTTGTCTTTTGGGGCAACCTAAAATACGGGGCTTATGATACGCAATTTGTTGTAACAAAACCTGTTGATTTAGATGAACGCTGGTTATATGCTCTTGCAAAAAACAGCGGCGAAGAAAAACCAAAAGTAGCATGGCAATGTTACAACCGCAGGCGCGGCGGAGTGCTTTATGAAAGCTACGATGAAATGCTGTTAGGGCTGTTACCAGAAGAAGTGAAAAACGATGATTTAAAAAATATTTTGTACAGCTATTTCAGTGAACGTTCTAAAATTGTCAAGGTAGAGGATAGTATTTCAGTTTATAACGACGCGCTTCAACGATTGCAGGATTAAGTTCATGGCAGAAACCGAAAACAGTGCCAGGCACCTTTGTGTTCCCTACAATACTATTCTAGGCTATACGGCCATTGTGTTCTAAGCTATATGAGCATGGTTTTTTCAAGAAAGGCTTTGAAATGCTCGTCCGTTAAAGGGATGGTGGCGGGCAACAGGCTTCCCAGAAGCCCCGCCCGCTTGCAAAGGCGTTTCGTTCTGTTAAGAATCAACCATTAGGTTGATTCGGCGCTCACAGCACCTTTTGTGCCCGTTCCAGTTCCTTTTGCCGCTTTTCACTGCGTTTGGATTTCCGCGATTCTCTCGGTTTTTGTCTTTGCCATGATGTGGTTCTCCTTTCGGTTTTGGGTATAAAAAATCAACCGCTGTATAAGCGATTGAGGTTTTTCGGGATTGTGGTATACTTGGAGTTAACAACAACATTCATATTTTGGAGGAAATGACATGAAAAAGATATTTGTTAATCCTGAAACAAATAAAGAATGGTGGATTGAAACTGAGGGGCTAAACATAAAAACCTGCCTTAATAATGGAAAGATTAAAGAGATTGTTTGTGAAGACTATCAATATAAAAGTAAACCGGCTAGTGCTATGATTGCACAGATGCGTAAAGGATTTATCTATCAAAACCCGCAAGCTAAATTTGGAGAATCAATCTGTCATCAATTTGTGGGCAGAGATAATAACGGGTCTTGGCCAATTGCGGCTTCTACAGAAAAGGAAGATTTTTTCATTACCAGAATCGTAGGAGACTTTGAAGACGAAACCCTTTATCATTTTGATAGAGACGGCAATGTTTTGGAGACAATCTCCCTCGGTGCTAAAAGAATGACCTATGAACAGGTTCTTTGTTCTGATGATTCGATTTTGATGAACAATAGCTATCTGATTGAACGGTTTTCCCTTAAAATCCAAGAAATAACTCCATTTGCTGGAGAAAAAGACAATTTCAAATCTATGCTGGATTCAAAAGGTGATTTTGTACTGTGGTACACAGGGACAGAAATTGTCGTTTTTGACTTCCTTAACAATTGTGATGTATGGCGTGAAAAAGTTGACTGTCGCTTTGGGCTGCTTTCTCCTAAACATACAAAAGTGGCGTATTGCATAGAGGAACAAGGATATGTAATTGTAAACTTAAAGTCTCAAGAAAAGACTTTGATAAAAAACAATGATGGGCATCCGTTTTTTTCTCCTGATGATTTATATTTTTCTATTGGCGGCAAGTTTTATGACAGCAACAATGGCAAGGAAATAAGCAATCCTTTTCCCTTTACAATAAAAAAAGGACTGACAGATTATGATATTTTTATAGTAAAGACTTGTGGCAACCTAATAGCCCTACAGAGAGACAGAGGCGATTCAGCCATAGAGCTTTGGGATTATAAAAGTAAGGAAAAAGTGGCGGAAATAGACGATGTGTTTATAGTGCGAAATGCTTCTTTTGAGTTTACAAAAAGCAATCTGGTCGTACATACGGATTATGGTGCAGTTAGCATTTACAACTGTTCAGAATGACGATAATGGTGGCAACCGCCCATCTGTACGGGTCGTAATTTACAGTGTAAACCTTTAGACCTTCTCGGATTCTTTCGCCCCGACCCGCTCGGCGGCAGGTTCCCGCTCCGCGACAGCGGCGGCGATGAAAACGCCCGCTTCATAAAGCAGGCAGACCGGAATCGCCAGCATGATTTGCGAGACCACGTCCGGCGGGGTCACGATGGCCGCGACGATGAACGCGCCAACGATGACGTAAGGGCGCGCCTCGCGCAGCTTCGCCACCGACACAACCCCGGCCTTGGCAAGCAGAATGACGGCAACAGGCACTTCAAACGTCACGCCAAACGCCAGAAACATCGTCATCACGAAAGACAGGTATTGCTCGATGTCCGGCGCAAGCTGCACGCTCTCCGGCGCAAAGCTGGCGATGAAGCTGAAGGCCATGCGGAACACGAAGAAATAGCAGAACGCCATCCCCGCCAGAAACAGCAGCACACTGCCCGCAATCAGGGGCAAGGCCAGACGGCGCTCGTGCGCATAAAGCCCCGGCGCGACGAACGCCCACACCTGGTAGAGCACATAGGGCAGCGCCAGCACGAAAGCCACCAGCATCGTGACCTTGACCGGCACGAAAAACGGCGTCACCACCCCGGTGGCAATCATCTTCGTGTTTTCCGGTAACGTATTGATCAGCGGATTGGCAAGCAAATCGTAAATAGCGTTCGCGCCCGGCCAGACCATCAGGCACACGAACAGAATGGCCACGCCAACGATGCTGCGCAGCAGCCGGTCCCGCAGCTCGATTAGGTGCGAAACGAAACTTTCTTCTTGCGATCCGGCGCTCATACGCAATCCATCGGCTTGCCGTCCGCGCTGGCGGCGGGAGCGGGTATTTCCGGCTCCATGCCGGGAAGAAGCGCCTGCGCCCCCACTTGCGCGGTAGTTTCGCCGTTGGCTGGAACAGCGCCCTCTTCCGCGCCCGCTTCCTGCCGGAGCGCGGCAGTTTCATTTGCCGTCCCGCTTTCAGGCGGGCTGAGCGCCTCCTGCACATCGGCGTGAATCGCACCCATTTCTTTTTGCAAGGACTGCTCGAACGCCCGTGTCTGCGCCTGTAATTTTTTCAGGTCGTCAATCTGCATTTCGCGCCGGATGTCGGCTTTCACATCCGTGATGTAACGCTGCACCCGCCCAAACAGATGCCCAGCGGTACGCGCCACGCCCGGCAGACGCTCGGGGCCGACGACCACCAGCAACACGACCGCGATGACGACGAGTTCCGAAAAACCGAGATCAAACATGTTTCAGAAGCCTATTGCCGCGCCGCCGTCGCTGCCACGCGAAGCGCGCATCAGACGGTTTTTTCCGGGCTGGCGGCTTTCTCCCGCGCCTCGCCTTCGATGACCGTGCCTTCCTGCGCGGTCACTTGGGGCGGGGGCGACGCGCCAGCGGCGGCATCGCCTTCTTTAAGCCCGTCTTTAAAGCCGCGCACCGCGCCGCCAAGGTCTTGCCCGATGTTGCGCAATTTTTTCGTGCCGAAAACCAGCACGACAATCAACAGAACGACGAGCCAATGCCAAATGCTGAATGAACCCATAGGGGATTACTCCTTCAAATTTTTCACCATCGGGCCGACCGGTTCCGGCCCGCCCAGAATATGCAGGTGCAGGTGCGGCACTTCCTGCCCCCCGACCCTGCCCGTGTTGATGATGCAACGAAAACCGTCGCCGCTGCCATTTTCCGCCGCAAGTTTTTGCGCAACGGACAGCATCCGCCCCAATACCGGCTCATCTTCCGTACCCACGTCCGCCAAGGAGGCGATGTGCTTTTTGGGGATGACAAGAATATGCGTAGGGCGCAAAGGGTGGATGTCGTGGAAGGCAAGCACCAAATCGTCCTCAAAGCACTTTTTTGCGGGAATGTCACCCGCCACAATTTTGCAGAAAATACAGTCTGTCATGATGTGTGCCCTGAAATGAAGTTATAGGGTTTACATTGGAATGTCGGCTTTTCGGATGCGTTTATATCTACTAGGCGCTCCCAAGCAATCGCGCCATTTTCCATGCAAAAATCCTGGGAAAATTCACGGGTAAACTGATTGATTCGTTGTGCGTAAGCCGTCATGAACGCATCGTTTTTCTCTTTTGCCCGATGTCCCAGCGGTTCGATGATACGGGTATATAGCATGATGTCATCCGAGATAAACCGCCAGAAACGCTGCCCGCAATACTTGAAATAATCGCCTTTGTCAGGACGGCTGTCCCGCCCATAGCAACAACCGTTAACAGCAGTGACCTGAAGCCCTGAGTTGCTGGTACGCAACGTTTTTTTCGCTGCGCTGAAATCAGACTTCATTTTAGCGATTTGACCGCTGTTTCCCCAGTTTGGGCCGGACTTGATCGCTACAATGTAACGCACATCCTTTAAGTTGAACTCCAGATCAATGCCTGTAATGCCCGACTTGTAGCCTCCATAGGCTTTCTGGGCAACGAAGATCGCCAACCCTTCAAGCCACGCACCAAACAAAGTTTCTTCATTCGAGGAAATATGAGCGTCCACGATACCGCGAATGATTTCCTCAGTAGTCAGGACGTTTTTGGCGCGAAACAGATAGGGATTTTTGCGTTTCAACACCTCTGTCATTTTCAGCTTATCTAGGCAACCAAGACGCCGTGCATGGAAATCGCTGATATGCCGTTCTACATATTCGGTGATGTCCGTCAAGCTAACATGCGGCATGGGTGCGCTCCTCTGTCTTTGAATACCTTACGGTCTCGACAGGCTGCAACTGCCTTTCCACCATTTCGCAGTACTCTGGAATAATGTCGATCCCGATGGCGTGTCGGCCCATGCGCCGGGAGACGAACAAGGTTGTCCCGGAACCCATGAAAGGATCAAGCACCGTATCACCTTCCCGTGTGAATAGATTGATGAACCATTCCGGCAGACTTTCAGGAAATGCCGCGCTGTGCGACTTGTTGGCGCATTCCGTCGCCAGATGCAACACGTTGGTCGGATAGGCTTTGTCCCGACTCAGCCAGTTGGAGATGTTCTTGCCGAATCCGCTCCCAACTTTCGAGTGATCGCGCCTTTTGTCGGTTTCCGATAGGTTTTTCAGCCGTGTTTCTGCCCAGTTGCCCATCGGAACCATGACAGCTTCCTGATACATGTTGAACTTCCGGGACTTGTTGAATTGCAGCAGCCGTTCCCATGCGTCACGGAAACGGTTGGGCCATTTGCCGGGATAGCAGTTCCGCTTGTGCCAGATGAATTCTTCTGTCCACAACCAGCCCTGCTGGCGCATGGCCAGAATCAGTTCCATGACATAGGTGCTGCGTTCGCCGTGAGCCACTTTTTCCTTGATGTTCAGGATGAACGTTCCATCCGGTTTCAGGACGCGCAGCAATGGTTCGGAAATCGAGAGAAACCATGCTACATAGTCTTCGGTACGAATACCTCCATAGGTTCCTTTTCGCTGATCGGCATAAGGTGGCGAGGTGACGATCAGGTCGACAGAGTTTTCTGGCAATGTCTGCAAAACCTCCCGGCTGTCTCCGGCGTAAACGTCCGATCTAGGCTGCATGGCTTTAATCATTTTTCGCCGCGTGCGGCTTTCTCCACGATGCCCGAAACACCTTCGCGCCTTGCCAGCTCGCGGCGCACGTCCTCTATCGACAGGCCGTGGAAGGCGAGCAGCGCCATGACATGGAAAACAACGTCCGACGCTTCATAGACAATCGCCTCCGCTTGGCCGTCCTTGCTTGCCATGATGAGTTCAGCGGATTCTTCGCCGATTTTTTTCAGAATCGCGTCCGGCCCCTGTGCGTAGAGCTTTGCCGCATAGGAGCTTGCCGGGTCGGCATTGCGGCGCTCGGAGAGCGTAGCGGACAGCCGGACGAGCACGTCATCGGCAGAGGGCGTAGCGGCGCTCACGATTCAGGATTTCCTTTGTAGATGTCTTTCGGGTCTTTGAGCACCGGCTCGGCATCTTCCCATTTTCCGTCCTTGCCGGACAAGCGCCGGAAGAAACAGCTTTGATGGCCCGTGTGGCAGGCGATGCCACCCGCTTGCTCGATGGAGAGCAGTAGCGCGTCGCTGTCGCAGTCCGCATGAATGGCGCGGATTTTTTGGATGTTCCCGGATTCTTCGCCTTTTCTCCAGAGCCGCTTTCTTGAGCGCGACCAATAGACGGCTTCGCCCGTCGCCACGGTACGCGCCAGCGCCTCGCGGTTCATCCACGCGAACATCAGCACCTTACCGCTGGACGCTTCCTGCGCGATGACCGGAATCAGCCCATCCGCGTTCCAGCAGAGGGCATCGAGCCAGCCCGCGCCCTCGTTCACAGGCGAACCTCAATCCCGCGAGAGCGCATGAATTCCTTGGCTTCGCGCACCGTATATTTGCCGAAGTGGAACATGCCCGCCGCCAGCACCGCGTCGGCATGGCCGAGGCTCACGCCGTCGGCCAAATGCTCAAGCGTGCCCACCCCGCCGCTGGCAATCACCGGAATGGACACCGCGTCGGCCACGGCGCGGGTCAGTTCGAGATCGAAACCGATATTGGTTCCGTCCCTGTCCATGCTGGTGAGCAGGATTTCCCCCGCGCCAAGGCTTTCCAGTTGCTTGCCCCATTCCACCGCGTCCAGCCCCGTGCCTTTGCGCCCGCCATGCGTGAACACTTCCCATTTTCCGGGTTCAATCTGTTTGGCGTCGATGGCCGCCACGATGCACTGGCTGCCGACCTTGGCACTGGCCATCTGCACAAGCTGCGGGTTGCTGACCGCCGCCGTGTTGATGCTCACTTTGTCCGCCCCGGCGTTCAGGAGCCGCCGCACGTCCTCGACCGTGCGCACGCCGCCGCCGACGGTCAGCGGAATGAACACTTCCCCCGCCACCTGCTCGACGACGTACAGAATGATGTCCCGTTCATCCGAACTGGCGGTGATGTCGAGAAACGTCAGTTCATCCGCGCCCTGCTCGCCATAGCGGCGGGCAATTTCCACCGGGTCGCCCGCGTCGCGCAGGCCGACGAAATTCGTGCCTTTCACCACCCTTCCGGCATGTACGTCCAGACAGGGAATAATTCGTTTCGCCAGCATCAACGCGCCTCCGTCAGTTCGTCTGCGCGGGACTGCGCAGCGGCAAAATCCAGCGTGCCTTCGTAAATCGCCCGCCCGGTAATGGCGGCGAACACGCCCTCATCCTCAATGGCGCACAGCGCCTCAATATCGGACAGGTTCGCCACGCCGCCGCTGGCAATCACCGGAATATGCAACGCCTGCGCCAGCCGCACCGTCGCTTCAATATTGACGCCGGAGAGCATGCCGTCGCGCCCGATGTCGGTGTAGACCACCGCTTCGACGCCGTAATCCTCGAATTTCTTCGCCAAATCAATCGCGTCATGACCGGTCATTTTCGACCAGCCGTCGACCGCCACTTTGCCGTCGCGGGCATCCAGCCCGACGATGATATGCCCCGGAAAAGCGCCGCATGCATCATGCAGCAAGCCGGGATGCTTGACGGCAGCCGTGCCGATGATGACGTAGCTGATGCCGCTATCGAGATACCGCTCGATGGTGTCGAGGTCGCGGATGCCGCCGCCAAGTTGCACCGGAATGTCATCGCCGACTTCCTCGGTGATGGCGCGGATAGCCTTGCCATTAACGGGCTTGCCCGCAAAAGCGCCGTTGAGGTCGACCAGATGCAGCCGTCGCGCCCCCTGTTCAATCCAGTGCCGCGCCATTTTGGCGGGCGCATCCGAAAATACCGTGGCATCGTCCATTTCACCTTGCCGAAGGCGAACGCAATGGCCGTCCTTGAGATCAATGGCTGGAATGAGAAGCATGTTAGGACATTATGGAAAGTAAACGGGCTGTGCCTTTTTCAAGGTGCCCAGCGGATGAAATTCGACAACAGGCGCAAGCCTGCTCCCGCGCTTTTTTCGGGGTGAAACTGAACCGCGAAAATATTAGCTTGAGCTACCGCGCTGGTAAAGCAGCCGCCATAGTCCGTCTCGGCAGCCGTCACGGCAAAGTCGTCAGGCCGCACGCAATAGCTGTGCACAAAATAAAAACGGTCGCCGTCGGGAATCCCTTCCCAGAGCGGATGCGGCTGCCGCTGCCAGACCTCGTTCCAGCCCATGTGCGGCACTTTGAACCGCAGCCCCGCTTCGGACATCCGCTCTGGAAACCGCGCCACTTTGCCCTCGAACGCATTCAGCCCCGGCACGTCGCCCTCGCCGCTATGCCCGAACAGCATTTGCAGCCCGATGCAGATTCCCAGAAAAGGTTTTGTGGCCGCCGCATCCAGCACGGCGGCGCGCAAGCCGCGCGCATCAAGTTCGCGCATACAGTCGGGCATCGCCCCCTGGCCGGGGAAAACCACGCGCTCGGCAGCCGCCACCCGCGCCGGGTCGGCGGTGACATCCACCCGCAATCCGGGCGCGGCGTGTTCAATCGCCTTGGCAACCGAATGCAAGTTGCCCATGCCGTAATCAATGATGGCGACCGTACTCATCGTGTTCGTCTGCTGTTCAATTGCCGGAGCGGGAAGAAGCGGGCGCGGCTGAAAATAGGAGGCTTTTCCCTCAAAGAGCGCCTTTCGTGGAAGGCACAGTGCCTTCCGCACGGTCGTCGCGCTCAACCGCCATGCGCAATGCGCGGCCAAACGCCTTGAAAAGGGTTTCGCACTGGTGATGCGCGTTGTCGCCGCGCAGATTGTCGACGTGCAGCGTCACCCCGGCGTGATTGACGAACCCCTGAAAAAACTCGCGCGCCAAATCGACATCGAAACCGCCGACCCGCTCGCGGGCGAATTCCACGCAGTAAAACAGCCCCGGACGACCGGACAGGTCGAGCGCCACCCTTGAAAGCGATTCGTCGAGCGGCACATAGGCATGTCCATAGCGGCGAATGCCTTTCTTGTCGCCAATCGCCTGCGCGAACGCCTGCCCCAGCGCGATGCCGACATCTTCGACCGAATGATGGTCGTCGATATGAATATCGCCTTCGCAATGCACGTCGAGGTCAATCAGGCCATGCCGCGCCACTTGGTCGAGCATATGGTCGAGAAACGGCACGCCAGTATCGAGCCGGGCCAGCCCCGCGCCATCTAGATTCATGCGCACTGAAATGCGGGTTTCAGCGGTATTGCGGGTTAGGTTGCCTTGGCGCATGTTCTTTTGCCGGAAAGGATTCAATAAATTTCGCCATGATACCATTTGGTCGCTTGTCCAACTCTCGTCCACCCTAGATTTCCGCATGAACCGCTACTGGAGCGCCGTCGCCCACGAACTGCTTCCCTACGTGCCGGGAGAGCAGCCCGCGCTCGACAATCTCGTCAAGCTCAACACCAACGAAAACCCCTACGCGCCCTCCCCCAAGGCGCTTGCCGCCATCCGCGATGCCGCAGAAGGCAGCCTCCGGCTCTACCCCGACCCGGACGCCAAGGCGCTGAAAGCCGCGCTCGCCAGCCGTTACAAGGTCAGCCCTGAGCAAGTTTTTGTTGGCAACGGCTCCGACGAAGTGCTTGCACACGCCTTCATCGGCCTGCTGAAGCACGAACACCCGCTCTGGATGCCGGATGTGACCTACGGTTTCTATCCGGCCTACTGCCGCCTCTACGGCATCGAATACCGCCAGATTCCGCTCGATGGCGATTTCGCGCTGCGTCCGGAAGATTATCTTCCCCGTGGGGAAGAACGCGCCGGCGCCATTCTCTTCCCCAATCCGAACGCCCCGACAGGACGCTTGCTGCCGCTTGCCGACGTTGAGCGCATCGTCGCCGCCAACCCACAAGCTGCCGTGCTGATTGACGAGGCTTACATCGACTTCGCCGACGAGCCGGACAAAGCAAGCGCCATTGCCCTCGCTGGGCGCTACCCCAACCTGCTGGTCGTCCACACTTTCTCGAAAAGCCGCTCGCTTGCCGGATTGCGGATTGGCTTCGCCATCGGGCATCCCGATTTGGTTGCCGGGCTGGAACGCATCAAGAACAGCTTCAATTCCTACCCGCTCGACCGTCTGGCGCTTGCGGGCGCGGTAGCTTCGGTCAAAGACGAGCCGTGGTTCCAGACGAACCGCCGCAAGGTCATCGCTTCCCGCGCCGCGCTCACCGCGCAATTGCGGGCGCTTGGCTTTGAAGTTCTGCCCTCGGCGGCCAATTTCATCTTCGTCCGCCATCCCGCCGCCGACGCGCAAGAATTGGCGGCTCAATTGCGCGAATGCGCCATCCTCGTGCGCCACTTCAAAGCACCGAGAACCGCGCAGTTCCTGCGCGTCACCATCGGCGACGACAGCCAGTGCGCGGCGCTCATCCATGCCCTGCGAGACATTCTGGGCATGGCCGGACAAGCAAAAGAATAGCCGCGCCCATCCATGCCCGACGAGCGCGTAAGAAGCTCGCGCCTTCTGTTTCCTCATTGCCGCAAATGCCCTGAAGGGCGAGGCTCCAAACCGAAGTTCGTTTCAAAATGAAGAATTCAGAATGAAGAAAAAAGATTTTTTCGTGGCAACCTTGCTCGCTCTCTTCATCGTGGCCACTCTCTGGTTCAGCGGCAGAGAACCCGCGTCACCCGAGGAACGCCTCTCGTCCGTGCTCTCCAGAGCGGACGGTGTCATCGAACTCGGCTCGCTTCCGCTGGAACAGGCCATCAAACAGGTTCGCGGCAACGGCAGCCCCGTTTTGGTGAGCTTTGAGGATCCGATTTGTCCGTACTGCGCCAAGCTGGACAAAAAGCTGAGCCGCTTGGAAAACCTCACCCTCTACACTTTCTTAGTGCCTATCTTGTCGGAAAATTCGCTTGCCTCAGCCCGCCGCATCTGGTGCGCCCCCAATTCCGCCGAGGCGTGGAACGACTGGATGCTGAAACACAAACTCTCCGCAACCGCAGCCCAGTGCGACACGGCGGCCATCGACAAAAACCTCGCGCTCTGGAACGCAATGGGCTTTGCGGGCGTGCCGCGCCTGTTCCGGGCAAAATAAGGCTTCTTTTCTCTTTCTATCCAAATAACGGGAACATCATGGAACATTTCGGCTTTCCGCTGGAAGCGATACTGATTTTTGTCGGCGCGGTCGCTTTCTCTATCTACCTCGACCTTTTCGCCCACAAGAAAAGCACGGAAATCTCGCTGGGCGGCGCGGCTCGCTGGACGCTGTTCTGGATTGCCTTGGCGCTCGCGTTTTATGCCTATTTGTGGATGCGCTTCGACAAGGCATGGGCGGATCTCTACCTTGCGGGCTACGCGCTCGAAAAATCCCTTTCCATCGACAACTTGATGGTTTTCATGGCCATTTTTGCCTCGTTCAGCATCAAAGGCCCCTTGCAGCACCGCATCCTTTACTACGGCATCATCGGCGCGCTCATCTTCCGCGCTATTTTTGTCGTCATCGGAACGGGGCTGTTCCACGCCAGCCCTTGGGTCGGCTTCGTGTTCGCCGCCTTCGTTGTCTGGAGCGCGGTCAAAATGTTGCAGCAGCCCGCCCATCGGGAAGAAATCGAGGACTATTCGGGTCACTGGTCCGTGCGGCTCGCGGGCAGGATGTTCCCCATCTATGCAAAGCTCCATCTGGACCGTTTCTTCATCCGCCACGCGCAGATTCCCGGCAACGAAGAGCACGCCGACGCAGTGCGAAAAGGCGCTCTGTACGCCACTCCCGCCTTCCTGTGCCTGATGGCCATCGAAACCTCCGACATTGCTTTCGCTTTCGATTCCGTCCCCGCCGTGATCGCCGTCACGCAGGAGCCGCTGCTGGTCTATGCCGCGATGATTTTTGCCATCCTCGGGCTGCGCAGCCTTTATTTTGTGCTCTCCGCGCTCACTAAGTACTTGGTGCATCTCGAAAAAGCCGTCATCGGACTGCTGTTTTTCATTGGCGCGAAAATGGCGCTCCAGTCATGGAACCATGCTATTTTCGACTCGGGCTTCCATATCTCTCCGGGATGGAGCCTTGCCATTGTTCTCGGTATGCTCTGTGCCGGCGTCATCGCCTCGCTTCTTTTTCCGAAAAAATAGCCCACAAGAGGCATAGAAACAACCTGACTAAACTTTGAAAACAAGGAGGACAAAGTAAAATGTTTCGACCATCTTTTTCTGCCGCTTGGGCGGCTTCCATACGAATTTACGACCCTTACGATACTAAGGAAAAAGTGGCGAGAGTCATTGGCGGTCGCGTCAAGCAGAACATCGAAAATCCCGATCCCACGCAAGCATGGAAAAATACTTGCGCAGTGCGAATGAGCTATATCCTGAATCAAACAGGAGTAGTTATTCCAGCCATGCCGGGACAGACTGTATCCGGTGCGGACGGGTGTCAGTATTTCTATCGCATAAAAAATATCATAGCTTTTTCTTAGGCAGCGGTGGGGAAAACCCGAAGTCGTTAAATATCCACCTTCGGGCGCCGGAGAACTGGCTGGCAAGAAAGGCATCATTATGTTTGAAATTTCCGGGTGGTCAGATGCCGAGGGGCACGCGACCCTGTTCAACGGCAACAGGTGCTATGACGCTTGCTATTTCAATGAACCGGAAGCAAATTATCGCACCCATCGTGCGAACTTCTGGGGTCTGCTATGAAACAAGCACTGATTCACACCCTGCCGCTTATTTTTATGCTTTCCACATTAACCTGCCATGCAAATAACGACCGTATCATAGGCCCACAGGCAGCCGCTCGTACCTATGCGCAAAACTACAAGGACATCGTTCTTGCGAGATGCGTCGCTACCGCCTATGAAAAAGATAGGCCAGAGCTTGCTATGGATGTTCAGGGCAGCGCCATTGCGTTGGGAGACTGGACTTATTACGAGAGAGGAAAAAGCTACGACGCTATCAATGCTATTGTAAGCCGCTATCTGGCACGCCATTATTACCTCAACCCGTCGTTCAAATCGGATGACCTTCAGGGGGGACGTTTTCATTTTCATTTTCTGAAATGCCTAGATTTGTATCACAGTGAAGAACTGGAAACGCAGGTCAAACAGTTTGTCGGCAACCCAACCCGTACTTACAGACAGGACAAATCACCACCAATAAACACAAAATGAATATACTTGCCATGCTCTAGGGAATCCCTGCTTTAATATCAAGGTCGCTCAAACCCGACATCCGACAGGATGCCTCACTGGAGAAACCCTATACATGCGCCCGTTTTTGCCGCATGCCGCCGCGCTCTTGGCCTGTATGCTCGTTCTGCCTTTTGCTTCCGCCCAAGATGCGCCGCCCCGTGAAATCTGGAAAGCGGGCGATATGAGCGTCACGGCAATTCAGGATTTGTCCAACGATATGGAGATTTCCATTTTCAAAGGGCCGGCCTCTAAAAAAGCGAGGGCGAAATACTTCGCCAACGGCAAGGCCAAAGCGGGCATCAACGTCTTTTTACTGCGCTCGAACGGCAAGGTCGCGCTCTTTGACGCAGGCGCGGGAAACGTGTTCCAAGCACCCGGAAAACTGCCCGAACAGCTCGCAAGCCTTGGCGTCAAGCCCGAGGACGTTGATTTCGTCCTGCTGACCCATATGCACGCGGACCACATCGGCGGGCTGCTGCGGGAAGGTCGACGCACGTTCCCCAAAGCAAAGCTGCTGGTCTCGAAACCTGAACTGGACGCATGGCGGGCGCTTGCGGAAAATAATTCCGCCAACGCTTCCCTCATCATGTCCGTGCTGGCCGCTTACGGAGAAGATGTCCTGCCGCCCTTCGCTTTCGGCGACTCCCCGCTGCCCGGTGTCACGGCCATCAACGCGGTCGGGCACACGCCGGGGCACACAGCGTTCCAACTCGCGGCGGGCGGCAAAAAACTGCTCATCGTCGGCGACCTGATCCACGCCATGCCCTTGCAATTCGCCCTGCCTAACGAATGCGCGTCCTACGACATGGACATTTCAGATGCCATTCAGTCCCGCAAGCGCCTTTTCAGGCAAGCCGCGCAAAACGCCACGCCTATCGCCGGAATGCACTTTCCTTTTGAAAACATCGTCGGCACGGTCAAGAAAGATGGCAAAGGGTGGCGGTTCAGGCGGGCGCGGTAAGTTCCTCGCTTTTTGCCTTTTCGCCTGTCGGATATGGCTTGGCTGATTTGATACAATCGGCGGTCAGTCTTTCGCTTTTCAAAAAAGGAGCTTCCGCATGGAACAAGTCCAAACTTTAGGCCATTCTCAGACCCAGACGCTGGCAACGAACCGCCTCATCCGCAATACCTACACCCTGCTCGCGCTGACGCTGGCTTTCTCCGCCATGATGGCGGGCATGTCGATGGTCTTCCAGTTTCCGTTCATCAGCCCGTGGCTCACGCTGCTCGGGTATTTCGGGCTGCTGTTCCTCACCACGAAATTCCGCAACAGCGGCATGGGCATCGTGTGCGTGTTTGCGCTCACGGGCTTCATGGGCTTCACGCTGGGCCCCATCCTGTCGTACTACCTTTCCACGCCGCATGGCGCACAACTGGTCATGCAGGCATTGGGCGCAACGGCGTTTGTGTTCTTCGCGCTGTCCGCTTATGCGCTCATGACCCGCAAAGATTTTTCCTTTATGAGCGGGTTTATTTTCGTGGGCTTGCTGGTGGCGTTCCTCGCCGGGCTGGCGGCGCTCCTCTTCAATCTGCCCACGCTGTCGCTGGCGGTATCGGCGGCGTTCGTCCTGCTCTCCTCGTGCCTCATCCTTTACCAGACCAGCGCCATCGTCAATGGCGGTGAAACCAATTACATCATGGCCACCGTCACGCTGTACGTGTCGATCTACAACCTTTTCATGAGCTTGCTGCACCTGCTGAGCGTCTTCAGCGGCGACGACTGACCTGCCACGTTTCGCCCGCTCATAAATAGCCAAGAGCCGGGTTCTGTGCTGAGCAGAACCCGGCTCTTGGCTTTGACGCAGTGATTAGCGCCCGCCACGCGGGACGGTGCGTGAATGCAGCGGTCGGCCTTTCGGGAAATTTCTGCGCTGCCTGTCGGCGAACTTCTGCTCGGCGGCGGCTTTTGCCAGCGCGGCGCGGCGGGCGGCAGCAGCAAAAGCGGCGGCGGATTTGGCGGTTGCCGGGTTGGGAAGCGCGGGCGCTTTCGTCGCGGAGGCTTTTTCCTCGCGGGCAGGACGCCAGACAACGAGGATGCTGCCGATGCGCTGAACGGGCGCGGCTTCCAGTTCATCGCAGATTGTGGCGAGCAGCGCGTCGCGTTCTTCGCGTTCCACGCCCTGAACGCGCACCTTGATGAGTTCGTGCGCTTGCAGCGAACGCTCCAGTTCGGCGAGGACATTGGGCGTGAGCGCATTACTGGCAACGGTGACGACGGGATTGAGGGCATGTGCGCGGGTGCGCAGGGCTTGCCGCTCGGCAGGTGTCAGTTCAATTTTTGGCATTTTGGTTTCAACCTTGCAAGGAACGAGATTCTACTCGATATGAAGCGAACCAAAACCAGCAAGGCGTGGATGCGCGAGCATTTGAACGACCCTTACGTCCAACGCGCCAACGCCGAGGGCTACCGGGCGCGAGCCGCCTACAAGCTGATGGAAATCGACGAACGAGACCATCTGCTGCGCCCCGGCGCGGTGGTGGTCGATCTCGGCGCGGCGCCGGGTTCGTGGTGCCAGGTGGCCGTGCGGCGCTGCCCCGGCGGGCGGGTGCTCGCGCTCGACCTGCTGCCGATGGAAGCGATTAGCGGCGTGGAGTTTTTGCAGGGCGATTTTTCCGATGAAGCCGTGCTTGCCCAATTGACGCTTCGGCTAGAAAAACAGCGGGCGGACCTTGTGCTTTCGGACATGGCCCCCAATATATCGGGCGTGGCAACCGTCGATCAGGCACGTTCAATCACGCTCTGCGAACAGGCGCTGGATTTCGCGGTCAACCACCTTCAGCCTGATGGCCGCTTCCTGGTCAAGGTGTTTCAGGGGGAAGGTTTCATGGATTTTCGCAAGCAAATGGAAGGCTGTTTCCAGACGGTGCGCCCGCGCAAGCCCAAGGCATCGCGTGACCGCAGCGCGGAGGTCTACCTGCTCGGCGAGAAGCCGCGCATCAATGAATACCGATGAACCCGTATGGGCATCGGTTTGCCGGACGGGCGGTTCGTCATTAGAATCAGATTTTCCCGCCTGTTTTTTCACCGTTTTGCATGCCCGTCCGCCACGGGCTTTTGGGGTCAAAAACCTTGAACAATCTTTTCAGAAACCTCGCGTTGTGGGTCGTGATCGGCGCTGTGCTGCTGACCCTGTTCAATCAGTTCAATGCTTACCAGCCGTCCTCGGCATCGCTCGATTATTCCGCGTTCATGAGCGAGGCCAGGGAGGGGAAAATCGCCTCCGTCACGGTGGATAACAACCGCATCCTCAAGGCCACCGCAAAAGATGGCCGCTCAATCACGGTCTATACCCCCGGCGTGCAGGACATCTGGATGGTGAGCGACCTGATGCGCTATGGGGTCACGGTGAAAGCGGCGGAGCCGAAGGATGAGTCTTTCCTCACCAGCGTGTTCGTGTCGTGGTTCCCGATGCTGCTTCTCATCGCCGTGTGGATTTTCTTCATGCGCCAGATGCAGGGCGGCGGCAAGGGCGGCGCGTTTTCGTTCGGCAAGAGCAAGGCGCGGATGATTGACGATGAAGCCAACTCCATCACCTTCGCGGACGTTGCCGGCTGCGATGAGGCCAAGGAAGAGGTTTCCGAATTGGTCGAATTCCTGCGCGACCCGTCCCGTTTTCAGAAACTCGGCGGGCGCATTCCAAAAGGCGTGCTCATGGTCGGCTCGCCCGGCACGGGCAAGACCTTGCTGGCCAAAGCGATTGCGGGCGAGGCCAAGGTGCCGTTTTTCAGTATTTCTGGTTCGGATTTCGTTGAAATGTTTGTCGGTGTCGGCGCGGCGCGGGTGCGCGACATGTTCGAGCAAGCCAAGAAACACGCCCCCTGTATCGTGTTCATCGACGAAATCGACGCAGTGGGCCGCCAGCGCGGCGCGGGAATGGGCGGCGGCAACGACGAGCGCGAGCAGACGCTCAACCAGTTGCTCGTGGAAATGGACGGCTTTGAAGGCCAGACGGGCGTCATCGTCATCGCCGCCACCAACCGCCCCGATGTGCTCGACCCCGCGCTGCTGCGCCCCGGTCGCTTCGACCGCCAAGTGGTCGTGGCGCTGCCCGACATCCGGGGGCGCGAGCAGATTCTTAAAGTGCATATGCGCAAAGTCCCCATCGCGCCCGACGTTGACGCGCAGGTCTTGGCGCGCGGCACGCCCGGATTTGCCGGAGCCGACCTCGCCAACCTCGTCAATGAGGCGGCGCTCTTTGCCGCACGCGCCAACAAGCGCCTCGTGGACATGGACGACTTCGAGCGCGCCAAGGACAAAATCATGATGGGCGCGGAACGCCGCTCCGCAGTGATGCCGGAAGAAGAGCGCCGCAATACGGCCTATCACGAATCCGGCCATGCCGTCGTGGCGCGGATGCTCGACAAGACCGACCCGGTGCACAAGGTCACCATCATCCCGCGCGGGCGGGCGCTGGGCGTGACGATGCAGCTTCCCACCGAAGACCGTTACAGCCAAGACCGGGAGCGCCTGCTCCAGACCATCGCGGTGCTCTTCGGCGGGCGCATTGCCGAAGAGCTTTTCATGAGCCAGATGACCACGGGCGCGTCGAACGACTTCCAGCGCGCCACCGACTTGGCGCGGCGCATGGTAACGCAATGGGGCATGTCCGATTCACTCGGCCCGATGGTTTACGGCGAAGAAGAAAGCGAAATCTTTCTAGGCCGCCAAGTGACGACGCACCGCAATGTTTCGGAAGCGACGATGCAGAAGGTCGATGCCGAAGTCCGCCGCATCATCGACGAGCAATACGCGCTGGCGCGGAAAATTCTTGAAGAGCAGCGTGACAAGGTCGAAGCCATGACGGCAACCCTGCTCGAATGGGAAACCATTGACGCAGGACAAATCGACGACATCATGGCAGGCCGCCCACCGCGCCCGCCCAAGCCCGCCCCTGAACCCGCGCCCCAAGCCAACGCCGACGGCAGCGACGCAAGCCCCGGCGGCGCGGCTCCAGACGCGCCCGCGACCGCGTAAGGCGCACAGCAGCCAAGGCGATGGAACCCGCTTTTTCCAAAAGCGCGGCGCAAGCGAGCTGGTACGGGAAGTCTTGCGCGATTTTTTTGATAATCTGCCGGGGTGTGAGCTGGCAGACATGAAAGAGCTTCGCCCGGAAATGTAGGCACAGCGGCAGCGGGCATTCAACAGCCCCGATCATTTGCAGGGCGTTGAGGAAGTATTCAAGGACTTGTCTGACAGGCACAATTGAGGCATGACCTATCGCGGCCTGCTTACGGAAGAAGCAAAGGCCGAACTTGATCACGGGATTGCTTATTCAAAAGAGCGTTGGGGTGTAAAGCACGCGACCGTTTATAAGCGTGAGCTTTTGGATTGGGTGCGCAAGATCGTCTGTAATCCTATGCTGTATCCGATCACGACCTTGGAGACGGATTACGCTCTGTGCGCCATAAAGGCAATCACATCATCTGCGCGCTCGACAGAGAAAAAAAGTGGTGTTGATCGTGGGTTTTCCGAGCATCTACAAGCAGCTATGAATATGAAAAACTTGGCTGGAAATCCCGTTTACGTTTTCCTATTTCGATTCGTCCTGCATGGCGACGGCATCAGATTTGTTTTGAACGAGTCAATTGCAGAGGACATTTGCCAAAATATTGGCGAGAAAATAAGCCCGCTCGTTCATGTCTGCTGCGAAACATTACTGCGATACAAACACTTAAGTATCAGCAATACCAACTGCCATGTGCCGGGCTGGGCATAGACCAAGTACTGGGTGGTGACTACGCAAGCAGCATCTGCAGTATCATTTGTAGTTACGCGTCTCATTGACATGTTTGGATGCAATTCGGCATCATTGAAATAAATTTCAAGCATTGTAAATTCACTTTACTTCGCGCACAGACAGGCTATGATGGTTATTAGAATTGGGCATGTGTAGTCACGCTAATATATCCTAGTACGCCGCTATATGATGCGGTGTTGCCACTCACTAGGATGGTTACAGAATTCCCCGCGATCCTAATCGTGTTGACCTGCGCGGAGCCGGATTCGACGGTGATGCTCTGCAGCATTTCGGGTGCGGGGTTCGCGGCACAGCTACGTTCGGCTATTACTCAAGTTGGGGGCAAAAAGGAACTGACATCAAGGTAGAAATCAGCACAGAGCCTCGACAGCAAGAAGCTGCTCGGCCACGCATCCGATTCTGCCCATATTATGGGGAATCACGAAACGCCAGTCGCGGAACCTGTTAGCCTGAAACGCCCTTAGACAGTTTTGCAAATTCTTAGGCAAAATGGCCTGAAAAGTCTATCGTTTATACTGGCACACATTCTGCTTTATAATGTGCGGTTTCGTTGCTGTTCCGGCTCACACATGGACGTTATCCACATTCGCGGCGCGCGCACCCACAACCTAAAAAACATCAGCCTCGACCTACCGCGCAACCGGCTCACGGTCGTGACCGGACTGTCGGGTTCGGGCAAGTCGTCGCTGGCGTTTGATACGCTCTATGCCGAAGGCCAGCGGCGCTACGTGGAATCGCTCTCCGCCTATGCCCGCCAGTTTTTGCAGCTCATGGAAAAGCCGGATGTTGATACGATTGAAGGGCTTTCTCCCGCCATCGCCATCGAACAGAAAGCCGCCAGCCATAACCCCCGTTCTACGGTTGGAACCGTCACTGAAGTGCACGACTACCTGCGCCTGCTCTACGCCCGCGCCGGCACGCCGCATTGCCCCCATCACCCCGACCAGACGCTAGATGCGCAAAGCGTGGCGCAGATGGTCGGCCAAGTACTGGCTTTGCCCGCCGACTCCCGCGTCATGATTCTCGCGCCAGTATTGAGCGGGCGGAAAGGGGAGCAGCAAGAACTGCTCTCCAGCCTTGCGGCGCAGGGGTTCGTGCGGGCGCGGATTGACGGCGTCATCGCCGATCTGGACGAACCGCCGCCGCTGGACAGGAACCGCCGCCATGAAATCGAAATCGTCATCGACCGCTTGCGTGTGCGCCCCGAATTGCGCGGCAGGTTGGCCGAATCGTTTGAAACCGCGCTCGCCTACAGCGACGGACGCGCCATCGCGGTGGAAATGGACAGGACTGACGGCGGTGGGGAATATCCGTTTTCAGCGCGGTTTGCCTGTCCAATCTGCGACTTTGCCCTGCCCACGCTGGAGCCACGGCTGTTCTCGTTCAATAACCCGGCGGGCGCGTGCCCGCGCTGCGACGGCCTCGGGCAAATCACCTTCTTCGACCCGCAGCAGGTCGTCGCCTATCCGAGCCTCTCGCTCGCCGCCGGGGCAATCCGTGGCTGGGACAGGCGCAACCAATTCTATTTCCAGATGATTGAATGTCTGGCCGCGCATTACAAATTCGATGTCGAAGCGCCTTTCAACAGCTTGCCGCCCACCGCGCAGGAAGCCGTGCTCTACGGGTCGGGGGAGGAGCGCATCGCGTTCCGCTATCTCTCCGAAAAAGGGCATTCGGTGGCAAAAACGCATCCATTTGAGGGCATCATCCCCAATCTGGAACGGCGTTTCCGCGAAACCGATTCAGTGATGGTGCGCGAGGAGCTGCTGAAATACCGCGCCAGTCAGTGCTGCCCAGACTGCGGCGGCACACGCCTCGCGCCCGCTGCCCGCCATGTGCTCGTCGGGAACCTGTCGCTCCCCGAGGCAGCCGCCCTGCCGCTGTCGCGCTGTCTGACGTTTTTCAAGGATTTACGGTTTGAAGGTCAGCGCGCCCTCATCATCGCGGAAAAACTCGTCCGGAAAATCACGGCGCGGCTGGGCTTTCTGAACAATGTCGGCTTGGGCTATCTGAGCCTCGACCGTGCGGCGCATACCCTTTCCGGCGGGGAAGCGCAGCGCATCCGGCTGGCGAGCCAGATTGGCTCCGGGCTGTCTGGGGTCATGTACGTGCTCGACGAGCCTTCCATCGGCCTGCACCAGCGCGACAACGCCCGCTTGCTAGAAACGCTGTGCCACCTGCGTGACCTCGGCAATACGGTCATCGTGGTCGAACACGATGAAGAGGCCATCCGAGCCGCCGACTATCTCGTCGACATGGGTCCCGGCGCGGGCGAACGCGGCGGAGAGGTCATCGCCAGCGGCACGCCAGAAGCCGTCATTGGCACTCCCGCTTCCATCACCGGCGCATGGCTCGCGGGCCGCCTCAGCATCGCGCTGCCGACGAAACGCTCGCCGATGGATGCCAATCGCCTCATCCGCATTGTTGGCGCAAATGGCAACAACCTAAAAAAACTCGATGTTGATATTCCCATCGGGCTTTTCGTCTGCATTACCGGCGTTTCAGGCTCGGGAAAATCCACGCTCATCAATGACACATTGAGCGCCGCGGCGGCCAGCCAGTTGAACGGGGCGCGAACCGAGGCAGCGCCTCACGAAGCCATCCACGGCCTCGATTTGCTCGACAAAGTCATCTGCGTCGACCAGTCTCCCATCGGGCGCACCCCGCGTTCCAACCCCGCCACCTACACAGGGCTGATGACGCCTATCCGCGAACTTTTCTCCGGCGTGCCCGAATCCAAGGCGCGCGGCTACGGGCCGGGGCGCTTCTCGTTCAACGTGAAGGGCGGGCGCTGCGAAACCTGCCAGGGCGACGGCGTGATAAAGGTAGAAATGCACTTTTTGCCCGACCTCTACGTCCCCTGCGACACCTGCCGGAGCCAGCGTTACAACGCCGAGACGCTGGAAATCCGCTACAAGGGGCGCAACATCCATGAAGTGCTGGAGATGACCGTCGATCAGGCGCTCGAATTCTTCTCCGCCGTCCCCGCTATCGCCCGCAAGCTCGAAACCCTAACTGACGTGGGCCTGGGCTACATCCGCCTCGGCCAGAGCGCCACCACGCTGTCGGGCGGCGAAGCGCAGCGGGTCAAGCTCGCGCTCGAACTGTCCAAGCGAGATACGGGGCGCACACTCTATATCCTCGATGAGCCGACCACGGGGCTGCACTTTCAGGATATCGAACTGCTCCTGCGCGTCCTCGTCCGCTTGCGCGACAACGGAAATACCATCATCGTCATCGAGCACAATCTCGATGTCATCAAAACGGCTGACTGGATCATCGACCTTGGCCCGGAAGGCGGCAACGGTGGGGGAACCCTCGTCTGCACCGGTACGCCGGAAGCCGTCGCCGGCTGCACGCAAGGCCACACGGGGCGGTATCTGGCGAAGGCACTGGAAAAGAAAAAGCCGCAGCCTGCATGACGCAGGCTTCGGCTTTTTTTGGCAGGCCGGGAAGGCGCTTAACGCTTCGAGAACTGCTTGGCGCGGCGCGCCTTGTGCAAACCGACTTTCTTGCGCTCGACTTCACGGGCATCGCGTGTCACAAAACCGGCAGAGCGCAAACCCGCTTTCAGTTCGGAATCGTAGTCGATCAGGGCACGTGTGATTCCGTGGCGTACCGCGCCCGCTTGGCCAGATTCGCCGCCGCCAGTCACGTTGACCATAATGTCGAAACGGGTTTCGTTGCTGGTCAGCACTAGCGGCTGACGGACAATCATCCGCCCGGTTTCGCGGGAAAAAAACTCATCAAGCGGCTTGCCGTTGACAACGATACTGCCGGAACCCGGCTTGATGAACACACGAGCTACAGCCGTCTTGCGGCGGCCCGTGCCGTAATTGTAGGTGACAGCCATCGGTGGCTCTCCTCAGATTTCAAGAACTTTTGGCAATTGGGCGGTATGCGGATGTTCCGCGCCCGCGTAGCACTTCAGCTTTTTGAGCATCGCATAGCCAAGCGGGCCTTTCGGCAACATGCCTTTGACGGCCTTCTCCAGAATACGCGCCGGAAAACGCTGTTGCAGCTTGGCGAAACTGGTCTCATAGATGCCGCCCGGATAACCGGAATGGCGGTAATACTTTTTGTCGGCGGCCTTGTTGCCGGTAACGCGCAATTTATCGACGTTGACGACGATGATGTAGTCGCCAGTATCGACGTGCGGCGTGTAGATAGACTTATGCTTGCCACGCAGACGACGAGCCACTTCAGCGGCCAGCCGCCCGAGTACCTTGTCCGCGCCATCGACGACAAACCAGTCGCGCTGAACCTCGTGCGGCTTGGCGGAAAACGTTTTCATTTGAAAAACCTCAAAGCGTGCGTACCGGGCAGAAGTGATACCCGACCGCTAAACGGAAAGCGGGCGAGGATAACACCCGCTTTCGGGCGCGTCAATCACTCTCCCGCAAAGGAATGAACTGTTCATTTTCGCTTTGCCCCGCAAAAAAGAGGGCGGCGAAAAGGCAGCATAGTCATCGCACGATAACAATGTCCCGACGGCCAGACCGGCGCGGAACGATTCGCGCCGGAGCGGGCTGCGGGCGCGGCGGCTCAAGCCTTGGCGGCTCAGGCGCTGGAGGGGGCGTCACGGCAGCGGCCAATTGTGGCTCTGGCGGTTTATTTGGCTCTGGCGGCTTACTTGGCGCGGCGGCCACTAACGGCAAGGCGGCAGAATCTGGCTGGCTTGCGGGCGCTGCCACCGGAACCGCCGGAGCGGAAGTAGGCGCGGCTACTTCCGTGGGCGTTTGCGATGGTACCCAGACCCAATTTTTTTTCCACGCGGCGTTAACGCTGTTCGGGTAGCTGGGCTTGCCCCGGCTGCCGTTGTAGCGCCCCAGGGCGAGAAAGAGATTGCCTTTTTCGAGGTCAATATAGTGGCGCAGGATGGTGCAGCCGTAGCGCAAGTTGGTGCGCATATGAAAAAGGTTATCTTCCCGGTTGCCAATTGTTTTGACCCAGAAAGGCATGACCTGCATATAACCGCGCGCGTCGGCTTTTGAGAACGCATATTTACGGAACCGGCTCTCTACCTGAATAAGACTCAGGACGAGCTGCGGATCAAGCCCCGCACGGGTCGCTTCGTAGTGAACCGTCGTTAGTAATTCCCTGATGGCTTTTGAGGTGGGCTGTTCCTTGTGGTCTTTCCGGTGGCGGCGGATGTACTTTTCGAGGCGCGCCGACATTTCATCGAGCCAGCGGTCGCGCTCGACGGCATTGTCAATCAGAACAGTGGGCGGCGCGTCGCTTACGGACTGATGCAACGCGGCCCGCACGCTGGCCGCCAGACGTTCTTCCTTCTGGTTTCCCGCCCGCGCGGGCGCACAGGCCAGCGCACAAGCGCAGATGGCAAGCAGGGGCAGAAAACGGAATTTCACGCTTCGCGGCCACGCGGAGCGTGCGCACCGGAACGCAGGAGGCCAATGATGCGCCCAGCGGCAGCGTCGGGAGCGAGCTTCATCAGTTCGCCCCCTTGCCGAGGCTGGATTTCGACGATGCCTTCTTTCAGCCCGCGCTCACCGACAGTCAGGCGGAACGGAACGCCGATGAGTTCCCAGTCGGCGAACATCACGCCGGGGCGCTCGTCGCGGTCATCGAGAATGGCATCGACGCCCGCCTCGCGCAGTGCCTCGTAAAGCCGCGTGGCTTCACAGCGCACGGCTTCGGACTTGCCCCAGCCGACAGCGCAGACAACGGCTTCAAACGGCGCGATGGCAGCGGGCCAGATGATGCCGCGCCCATCGTTGTTCTGTTCAATGGCCGCGCCGAGGATGCGGGTGACGCCAATGCCATAGCAGCCCATTTCAAAGAAACGGGGCTTGCCGTCGATGTCCAGGAAAGTGGCGTTCATGGCGCGCGAGTATTCATTGCCCAAATAAAATACATGCCCAACTTCAATGCCCCGGTCGATGGCGAGCGTCCCCTTGCCGTCGGGAGAAGGGTCGCCAGCGACGACATTGCGGATGTCGGCGACGATTTCGGGTTCGGGCAAATCGCGCCCCCAGTTCGCGCCGATGTAGTGAAAACCTTCGGCGTTTGCGCCGCAGATGAAATCGGACATATTGGCGACGGTACGGTCGGCAACCACGCACACGGGCTTGCGCGGGGCAATGGGGCCGAGGTAGCCGGGCTTGCTGCCGAAATGCTCGATGATTTCCGCCTCGGAAGCGAAACGGAATCCGGCTTTCAGCCCTTCAATCTTGCTGGCCTTCAGTTCGTTGAGTTCGTGGTCGCCCCGAACAAGCAGCAGCCAGAGCCTCGTTGCGGCGATTTGTCCGGCTTCATCAAGTTCATCGCTGGCGAGCGCCAGCGACTTGACGGTGCTCGTGATAGGCGCACCGAGGAAATCGGCCACTGCGGCGCAAGACTCCATGCCGGGGGTGGCGACTTTGGCGAGCTTTGCCGCCGCGCCCGCACGCGCCGGGATGAGCGGCAGAGCCTCGGCCAGTTCGATGTTGGCGGCGTAATCCGAATCCGGGCAGTAGACGAGCGCGTCCTCGCCAGTGTCGGCGACCACCTGAAACTCGTGCGAACGGTCGCCCCCAATCGCGCCCGTGTCGGCGGCGACCGCACGGTAGACAAGGCCAAGGCGGTCAAAGATATTGCGATAAGCCGCGTACATGATGTCGTAGCTTTTCGCCGCGCCTTCAGCGTCACGATCAAACGAATAGCCGTCCTTCATCGTGAATTCGCGCCCGCGCATCAGCCCAAAGCGCGGGCGGCGCTCGTCGCGGAACTTGGTCTGAATCTGATAGAAATTGCGCGGAAGCTGCCGATAACTTTTGAGTTCTTGCCGGGCGATGTCGGTCACGGCCTCTTCCGACGTGGGCTGAAAAGCGAACTCGCGCTCGTGGCGGTCTTTGAGCCTCAGCATTTCCTGCCCCATCTTGCCCCAGCGCCCGGTTTCCTGCCATAGCTCGGCGGGCTGAACCAATGGCATGGAAATCTCCAACGCGCCCGCACGGTTCAGTTCATCGCGGATGATGGCTTCGATTTTTCGGATGGCGCGCAGCGCCAGCGGCATGTAATCGTAGATGCCAGCGGCAACTTTGCGGATCATGCCCGCTCGCAGCATGAGCTTCTGGCTGACGACTTCGGCGTCGGCGGGCGCTTCTTTGAGCGTGTTGAAATGGAATTGGCTGGCGCGCATGCGAACAGTTCAGAATAGTCACGGAATTGATTATTTTAGCGCGGCTCGCGGCAGCGTTTCAGCACGATGCGCCGTAACTGCTTCAAATATGCCAATAAATATGAAAGAATCGCGGCAACTTTACGTATTTGAAGGTTCGATCATGCTCGACCGTGAAGGGTATCGCCCGAACGTCGGCATTATCCTTGTCAATGCACGAAATGAGGTGTTCTGGGGAAAACGCATCCGCGAACATTCATGGCAGTTCCCGCAAGGCGGCATCAAGCACGGCGAAACGCCGGAGCAAGCGATGTACCGGGAATTGCAGGAAGAAATCGGTTTGCAACCGGAGCACGTCAGGATTCTTGGCCGCACCCGCGACTGGCTGCGTTACGACGTGCCTAAGCATTGGGTCAGGCGGGAATGGCGCAATACCTATCGCGGGCAAAAACAGATATGGTTTTTGCTGAGGCTGACGGGGCGCGACACGGATGTCTGCCTGCGTTCCAGTTCGCATCCTGAATTCGACGCTTGGCGCTGGAACGAGTACTGGGTTCCGCTTGATGCGGTCATCGAGTTCAAGCGCGAGGTCTACCAGCTCGCCCTGACCGAACTGTCGCGCCTGCTGTCCCGCTCCCGGCGCACAGAACCGCCGGAGAGCTACCGCACATTGCCCGCGCCGCAGGAAGAACGGGCAGAGTAGGCACGCCCCCGGTGGAATGCCACAAAACGGCCACTGTTGTTATTGTGGAATGTGCAACGCACAAAGACCTTGCGTTTTGTGTGGGTTTAGATTGATAATCCGTTCCGGTTTGGCTGCGCAGCAGCGCAGTCTTGTGGTGTCTCCTCCACCCTCGTCTTTGGTGTGGATTTAACGCAGTCCTTCGGGACTGCGTTTTTTTCGCGCACTTTCCCCTCTCGCCGCGCTCGTAGGCGATCCGGCTCTACCATGAGCTGGACGCGAAAAAGGCGAAAAGGCAGCCTCTGTCTGGAGAAGATTTGCAGCGCCTGAATGAGGACGCAGTCATGCTGATCCAGCAGCGGGAACGTCTTTTTCGGGCGGCGCTCGCGCATGAATGCTGGCTGGCCACGCCGCCCGCCGAAGGGGAAGCGGGCGAAATCCAGCGCGCAGGGATCTTGCTCTCGCTTTCCGCCGCCTTGCTGCTCTACGACAACTATCCCGAAAATCATCCAAAAAACCCCAAAATCCCCGTCCGAAAATCAAACCCGATTCGTCCGGAAATCAAAGCCGCTTTACTCTACGGCCCCGGCGGCTCGGTGACGCTGCAATCCGGCGGCGCGGTCGGCGGCTATGCGTCGTGGGGCGATCTGGCTGGCAGCCTCGGCAAGCTCGACATGTCAAACGTCAGCACCGTCATCGCCAATGCCGCCATCGGCGCGGCGCAGATCGGCAGCTTGGCGCTCGTCGGCAGCAACAATTTCAGCGTCAGGACAGCTTTGTCCGGTGCACGGATGGAGATGGACAGCCGCGCAATCAAGGTCTTCGACGAAAACGGCGTGCTTCGCGTCCAAATGGGCGACCTGAGCGTCTGACATGCCCTTCGGACTGCGTACCTACGACAGCGGCGGGGCTTTAGAGATTGACCTGACAAGCCGGCTGTTCCGTATCTTGGGAAATTTCCGCATCACAACGGCGTCAGGCAGCTTTGCCGTCGGCAACAAGTCCGCCAGCACTCAGTTGTTTGTCATGCAGACGGGGCCTTACGACAGTTCTCCCAATCTGACCGCCGCCTCGTGGCTGCCCCCGACGATCACGATCTCAAACAACGTCATATCTTGGAACTATCCCGCAACGAGCTGGCCTTTGCCAGCATTCAAGCAAGTTGATGTCGTATATGGTGAATTCTGATGGGCTACGGTTTCAAAGCCATAAACAACGGCAGCGTGCTCCAGATAAACGAATCAGATCAGGCGTATGTGCTGTCTCAAAAAGTCACCGTGGCTACCGCGTGGGATGGCCTTGCCTTGTGGGGGCCTACGCAGGTCTATTCAGGCGGCGCGACCATCCATGCGTCAGACCATGCCCTTTTTGCATTTCGCTCAGACACGCCGAACGTGCCTTGCAGCATCCATAACCTTCACGCAGGCGGCGGCGTGTGGCGGGTCGTCGCCTGCTCCGGGGGAAATCGGCCTGCCAGCGTCACGATATACGTGCTTGAGCCAATAGGGGCAACAGCCTTGGCTGCGGAACGCTATGGGATGAGGGTCTTTGACGCCGCCGGGCGGGTTGTTTTTTCTACGGGCAAGAGCCTCTGCCGCTTTCAGGACTGGAGAAATTACGACGGGATGAGCGGCACGGCTTTTGTCGGCAGTTCGCTTTCATACACAAAGCGGCCCGCTGTCATACCCGTGCAGTATTCTGAAGTGCAGCGCCCCCTCTACCTTTTCGGCGGCATGATGATGTTCTTCTCGACGGTGGCTGGGCTTAGTTTTTCCGGCAATGCGGTCAATACAGGGGGAGAAGTCACCTGTAGGCCGCTGGGCGCCATGCAAAGCCCTTTCCCGCCGCTAGGCCAGCGCCGCCTCGTCCGGGCGCAGGCCATGTTTGCCGTGGCTGACGCCTCAAAATGGTGAATTCCATGAAGCTCCCGGCCTTCTTCCTGCTCAGCGCCCTGCTGTCCTGGAACGCCCGCGCAGGCGCTGCGGGCGATGATTACGTGCATATCGAACTGCCGAGGTATCCCCCCGCATCTGTCCGACTCAATGAGACGGGGACGGTCAGGATACAGGTTTTCGTGAAGGAGGACGGGCGGGCCGGGGAGGCGTTCCTGCATGCGAGCAGCGGCTATCCGCGCTTGGACAAGGCAGCCCTCTCCGCCGTCAGGCGGTGGGCTTTTTCACCGGCGCGGCGCGGAAATTCCCATGTGATCGTGCCTGTCCGTTTTGATCTGATCGACTGGCCCCGCAATTAGTTTGCCCATGCCGCAAAGTTTTTTTACATCAAATATCGCGCATGCGGGCAATAAATATCGTGCGCGTTTACAGTATTCCCGCCGCGAATTTGAGAGGGCCTTCGAGGCCAGCGCGGAGCCAGTCGAGCGGGCGCGGCGAGCCATCGTGAGGTGCTGCCAGTCCTTCCGCCATTCCGCGCGGCTCAGCCCGA
>JAITVD010000075.1 GCA_031285965.1 Azoarcus sp. | reverse complement strand
GAGCGCAGAAGCTGGTCGAGGACGATGGTCTCCCCGTGCATCAGCCGCCTGTACAGGGCGGGGGCGCGAGAGAGGTTGATGCGCTCGCTCCAGACTTCGGGGGGCATTTTTCCCAGGCGCCGAGTCATGCGGTTGAAGAGCCACGCGCACCATTCTTCGTCGTCGCGCTTGTGGATGTCGCCGATGAAGCGGGCGAGCAGGGGCGTGCTGAGGCGGGAGAGGCATTCGTGGGCGACGATTTCGCTCGGCACGAAAGTCAGATGGGGCGATAAGGCGCTGAACAGCGATTGGTTGGCGATTTGGTTCCGGCGGATGAGCACGAACAGGTTTTTGTTGAGTTCGCTCGCGGTGACGGCTGTGGCGAGGTTGCCCACGTCATGTTCGGCGCACACCGCCAGCCCGACCGCGTCCCGGATGCCGGCGGCTTCGAGGGCATCCCGGCTGGAGGCGTTGCCTTGCACCCAGCGGCAGGGCGCTTGCCCGTCCTGCGGCGAGGGGTCGATGACGGTGACGGGCGACTTGTTGGCTTCCAGCGTTTGGGCGAGCAGTTGCCCCAGGCGGTTGTATCCGCACAGCACCCAGTTGCCGCGCGGCGGCTCGCGCTGATGCCCGGTGGGCGTGCCGGGCAGCCCCGTGAGCCAGTCGATGAGATGCCACGCTGCCGGGGCGCGCAGGGCGAGCGCCAGCGTTTCGGTGAATGAGGCAAACGGGTTGATGATGCTGGCCGCGCCAAACGCGGCCATGTTCTCGGCAATGTCCCGCGTCTCGGCTCTTGCCACGACGGGCAGGCGGGCGGAGAGCAGGTGGGCGGCAATCGAGATGGCAAGGTTGGCGTTGTCGTCGCTGGTGAGGGCGAGAACGCCGATGCAGTTCGGGTGCTTCAGCCCCGCTTGCCGCAGGATGTCGGGGTTGCTGGCGTCCGCCACGAGCGCGGGCACGTCGGCATCGTAATCGGAGAAGTCGATTTCGGCGACGCGCCGCTCGTCGCTCTCAACCACGACCATGCGGAATCCCCGGCGGTTGAGCGCCTGGCAGATGAGCCGCCCGGTTTCGCCGTAGCCGCAGACGAGGAAAAACGGCTCGCTCATGTGGCGCACCATGCGGCTGAAGCGCATCAGGGCAATCGCCTGATGGAGGTTGCGGTCGGCCAGCAGCGCGAACACGCTTCCCAGCGTATAGGCCCAGCCGATGACCGACATGTAGATGCAGAACAGCACCCAGAGGCGCTGCTGGTCTGAAAATGTGTAGGGAATTTCGCCAAAGCCGATGGTGGTGGCGGTGTAGCTGATGAAATAGATTGCCCGGAAAAAGCTCATGTGGTGCGGATGCCCGTCGATGACCGGGCCGGGCGCCATCGTGAGGCCGAGCACCGAGACCGAGATGATGACGATGAGCAGGATGAGCGGGGCGCGCAGCCGCCGGATAATCATCAGGAAGATGCTTTGGCGGGGCGCTTCGTGCGCCATCGGCAGCGTGGTCACTTTTATTTAGCGCCGCTGCATCATGGTTTCGGCAATCAGCATCGTGACCGAAACCGCGTTGGCGAGGAACGCGCCGCCCGACAGGGAGACGACCCGCGCCATTTCGGCGGGCATGAGCGGGTCATGCCCCGCGACGTGCGCCGCGTAGCCCCATACCAGCGCGGCGGCAAGCAACTGCAAGTCGGCGACGAGGCTGGTGGCAAGGTGGATTGCGCCAATCTGCGTGCGGTCGCCAAATTTGAGCATGGTCGCAATGAGGCTGACGACAATCGCGCCGAACAGCTCATAAACGTCATGCACGGCGGGGTCATCTATCGGGCCGATGAGGAAACCGAAATTCAGCGTGGCGGCCAGCAGGATAAAAAAGCCGAAAACCACTTTTTCAAAATTCATTTTTCCCTCCGCGCGCGTCTGCCCCAAAAGCGCCGCGCATATGACGGCAGCCCATGTGGTCGGATTATACGGATGCCATTATGGATGACTGTGGCTTTCTTCCTGTTTGCTTAAGTTCAAATCGTGCCGTGGGTACGGGAATGACGCTTGTGGATGCCATGCGGGGTGATATGTCTCACGGTTTTCTTCCGAGAAGCCGGCAATGGCATGGCGGATGGGTTTGATTCGCCTTGTATAGGCGGTAAGCGGGGCGTAGAGTGCGTGGCCTGTTGTGCCGGAAAGCAAAGGAAAAACCATGTTCGAGTCTGCGGAACTTGCGCATTCGATTGATAAAAAAACGTTTCAGGCAGAGGTGCAGAAGTTGCGCGAGGGCTTGCTGGAGGCGCAGTTCGAGTTGCGGGAGCGGGGAAAATTTCAGGTGCTCTCCATCATCAGCGGCGGCAACGGGGCGGGCAAGGGGGAAACCATCAACGACCTCTATGGCTGGATGGACCCGCGCTATCTTTCCGCCCGTGCTTTTTCCGCGCCTTCCGATGAGGAGGCGGCGCGCCCTTTTATGTGGCGCTTCTGGCATGGGCTGCCGCCGAAAGGGCGAATCGGCATCTTTACAGGCTCTTGGTATTCGATGCCGATCCATCGGCGCATCGTCGGGGAAATCGACGATGCTTTCCTCGACCAGCGCATCGACCAAATCAACCGCTTTGAGGCGATGCTGGCCAATGAGGGGGCGCTCATCCTGAAATTCTGGCTGCATCTTACGAAAGAAGGGCAGAAGAAACGCTTCAAGGAGATGGAGAAAGACCCCCGCACCGCTTGGCGCGTGACCAAGGAGAGCTGGGACAGCCTGAAAACTTACGACAAACTTCAGGATGTGGTCTCGCATCTGCTGCGGCTGACAAATACGCCGTGGGCGCCGTGGATTGTGGTGGGCGGCGGCGATGACCGCTACCGCTCGCTGACGGTTGGCAAGCTCGTTTTGGACGCGCTGCAAAAGCGCCTGGCGGACACAAAGGAGCGCGAGTATCCGGTTGCGCCGCCGCTCTCGCCCCAGACGGATTCGCTCGACGTGCTCACCGCCCTCGATTTGTCGCAGGCGCTGGAGCGCAAGGCGTATGAATTGCGCCTCGCCGAGGCGCAGGGGCGGCTTTCCGAACTCGTCCGTTCGCCCGCGTTCAAAAAGCATTCGCTGATTCTGGTCTTTGAAGGGGCGGACGCGGCGGGCAAGGGCGGCAGCATCCGGCGGCTGGTGGCGGCAATGGATGCCCGCCAGTACCAGATCGTGCCGATTGCCGCGCCAACGCAAGAAGAGCTGGCGCAGCCTTATCTTTGGCGCTTCTGGCGGCATGTGCCCAAAAAGGGGCGCGTCGCTATTTTTGACCGCTCTTGGTATGGGCGGGTGCTGGTGGAGCGGGTCGAGGGGTTCTGCTCCGAGGCGGACTGGTTGCGCGCTTATACGGAAATCAACGATTTCGAGCATGAACTGATGGCCGACGGCGCAATCATCCTGAAGTTCTGGCTGCAAATTTCCGAAGATGAGCAGTTGAGGCGCTTCAAGGAGCGCGAGGCGACGGCATTCAAACGCTACAAAATAACGGATGAGGATTGGCGCAACCGTGAAAAGTGGGGCGCTTACCATCGGGCCGTCTGCGATATGGTGGAACGCACCAGCACCGGGATGATTCCCTGGACGCTCGTGGAAGCCAACGACAAGCGGTTTGCCCGCGTCAAGGTGCTGGAAACGGTCTGCAACAGGCTCGAAGCTGTTTTGCAGGCCGGAAAGGTACATTCCAATACATTTCAAAAAAGAATAGATACCGGGAATAGACTAAAATGACGAATTGGATACAAACTGAAATAGAAGGGTGATGAATATCCGTTTTTATTTTTCTCGCCGCCCATTGATCGCAGGTCTGTGCCTGACGGGCTTTGTCGTCTTGGGTCTCGTGGCGTGGCGGGTCAATCACGCTTCGCCCGCCCCGGTGGCCGAGGCCGGAGCCGGAGCCGGAGCCGGAGCGAAACCGTCCGTGCGTGCGCCCAGGGCAGCGCAGGTGGAAGTGGCAAAGGTGTCGGTGCGCCAGATCATCGACGATGTTTCCGCAGTCGGCACGCTGGTTTCCAACGGTTCAGTCATCTTGCGCCCGGAAGTGGCGGGGCGGGTGTCGGCCATCCGCTTCCGGGACGGCGCGGCGGTGCGCAAGGGGGACGTGCTGGTGGAATTGGATGCCGCCGTGCAGTCCGCCGAAGCCCAGCAGGCTCAGGCGGAACTGTCTCTGTCCAAAGCCAATGCCGACCGGGTGAAGGATTTGTTCGCGCAGCAGTTTGTGAGCGTCAGCGCCCGCGACGAGGCTGTTTCCCGGCTGGAAGTGGCGCGCGCCAGTGCCGCGCTCGCGCAAGCGCGGCTGGATCGAACCCGTATCCGTGCGCCTTTTGACGGCATTGTCGGCATCCGCAAGGTCAATGTTGGCGATTACGTCCGTGATGGCGACGCGCTCATCAACATCGAGGACATTGCTATTCTTAAGCTCGATTTTCGCCTTCCCGAGATTTACCTCGGTCGGCTGAAACCGGGGCAGAAGCTGGACGTGACGAGCGATGTGGTTCAGGGCGTTGTTTTTCCGGCGGAGGTGGAAGCCATTGACCCGCTCGTGGATGCCGAGGGGCGGGCGGTGCTCCTTCGCGCCCGGCTTGCCAACGACGAAGGGCGGCTGCGTCCGGGGGTGTTTGCCCGCGTGCGCCTAATCGTTGAGCAGCGCGACAACGTGATGCTGATACCGGAGTCCGCGCTGATTCCCGCGCCGGGACGCACGCAATATGTTTTCCGGGTGAAAGATGGCATCGCGCACCATGTCGGGGTCAAGACGGGGATGCGCCGCGCTGCGGAAGTCGAGATTGTCGAAGGGCTTTCTCCCGGTGACGTGGTCGTTGCCGCTGGCCAGTTCAAGCTGCGCGACGGTGCGACGGTCGCGGTCGCGCGCCCGGACATCGACAGGCCGCTTACCGTCGTCAAGGATTGAGGCGGGGAGGGCGCGGGCGGCTATGGGGCTTTCTGAACTCTGCATCCGGCGACCCGTGTTTGCCACGGTGCTCTCGCTGGTGGTGCTGCTTGTCGGGCTGATGTCGTTTTCCCGCCTAACGGTACGCGAATATCCCAATATCGACGAGCCTATCGTCACCGTCAGCACCATCTATACCGGCGCGAGCGCCGAAATTATCGAGTCGCAGGTTACAAAACCATTGGAAGATTCGCTGGCGGGCATCGAAGGGGTGGATGTGCTCTCTTCGATTAGCCGCTCCGAGCGAAGCCAGATCATGGTGCGCTTCCGCATCGAGCGCGACGCGGACAGCGCGGCGGCGGATGTGCGCGACCGCGTTTCCAGAGTGCGCCGCCGTTTGCCCGATGACATTGACGAGCCGGTCATCGCCAAGGTTGAGGCCGATGCCAATCCGATTATCTGGATTGCCTTTTCGTCCGATCGGCACAGCCCGCTCCAGATGACCGATTTCGCCAACCGCATCATCAAGCCCCGGTTGCAGACGTTGCCGGGCGCGGCGGACGCGCAGATATACGGCGAGCGGCGCTATTCGATGCGCGTCTGGCTCGACCGCGCCCGCCTCGCGGCTTTCAACCTTACGCCGCATGACGTGGTGGCTGCCATCTCGCAGCAGAACGTTGAACTTCCGGCGGGGCGAATCGAGAGCCGCGAGCGCGAGTTCGAGGTCGTGGCGAACACGGATTTGGTTGAGGCCACGCAGTTCGAGGCTGTCGTTTTGCGTCAGGCCGCCGCCCCCGGCAGCTATCCGGTTCGCATCCGCGATGTGGGCTGGGTGGAAGTGGCCGCCGTCAATGAACGCAGCACCGTGCGCTTCATGGGGCGTCCGTCCGTTTCCATCGGCCTTATCAAGCAGTCCACGGCGAATCCGCTGGATTTGAAAAACGCGCTGGTCAAGATGCTTCCCGAACTGGAAGCGGAACTGCCCGAAGGCATGAAGATGACCATCACCAACGATTCGACGGTCTTTATCGAGCGTTCCATTGAGGCGGTGTTCTCCACTATTTGGGAAGCCGTGCTGCTGGTGGCCGTCGTCTGCCTGTTTTTCCTGCGCAACTGGCGGGCGATGCTGATACCGCTGGTCACGATTCCCGTGTCGCTGATTGGCGCGTTCGCGCTGATGTTCGTCTTTGGTTTCTCGGTCAATACCTTGACCCTGCTCGCGCTTGTGCTGGCCATCGGGCTGGTGGTGGATGATGCCATCGTGATGCTGGAAAACGTCTTTCGCCACATCGAGGACGGCATGCCGCCGCTGGAAGCCGCGTTCAAAGGGGCGCGTGAAATCGGCTTCGCCATCATCGCCATGACCATTACTTTGGCCGCCGTCTACGCGCCCGTGGCGTTCATGACAGGGCGCACCGGCAAGCTCTTTGCCGAATTTGCGCTCACGCTTGCCGGGGCGGTGCTCGTTTCCGGTTTCGTCGCGCTTTCCCTCTCGCCGATGATGTGCTCGCGGCTGCTGCGCCATGAGAACAAGCATGGCGCGCTTTATAACGGCATCGAGCGTTTTCTTGTTTGGCTCATCGCGCTCTATCGCCGCTCGCTCGTGAAGATGCTGGGGATGCGCTGGGCGGTGCTGCTGGCGTTTGCGGCGCTTGCGGGGCTGGGCGTTTTCCTGCTGGGGCAACTGAAATCCGAACTTTCGCCGATTGAAGACCGGGGGCGGATTATGGTGACGTTCCGTGGGCCAGAGGGGGCGACCATTGATTACATGACGCGCTACTCGGAAGAAATCAGCGACATTTTCGGCACAACGCCCGATGTCGAGGGCTATCAGGTCATGACCGGAAGCCCCACGGTTTCACAGGGACGCAGTTTCGTGAGCTTTGTCGACTGGTCGCAGCGCAGCCGGAAAACGCAGGACATTGCCGCCGAAATGCAGCCGCGCCTGCGGGCTATCGCGGGCATCAACGCTTTCCCGATTCTGCCCGCCGCTTTTGGTCAAAGCCCGCGCACCCGTCCCGTGAGTTTCGTCATCACTTCGTCTGGCTCGTGGGAGGAGCTTGCCCGCTTCACCGAGCAAATGCTGGAGGGCATGAATGCCCATCGGGGATTCGTCTCGCCTGATACCGACCTCCAACTGACCAAGCCCGAACTGGCGGTGTCGGTCGACCGCGACAAAGCCGCCGACTTGGGCATTTCCATCGATGTCATCGGGCAGACGCTAGAAACCATGCTCGGCGGGCGGCAAGTGACGCGCTACAAGCGAGACGCTGAACAGTACGATGTCATTGTTCAGGTCAAGGCGGAAGGCCGCGTCGACCCGCGTGACATCGACGATATTTTCGTGCGCGGCAAAAGCGGGCAAATGGTTCCGCTCTCCAACCTCGTGACCGTGCGCGAAACCGTCAGCCCGCGCGAGCTGAACCACTTCGGGCAGCGCCGTGCCGTAACCATCACCGCGAACCTCGCGCCGGATTTCGCGCTTGGCGAGGCGCTGGCGTGGATGGACGCGGAGGCGGCGCGTATCCTGCCTTCGGGCTATTCCACCGACTACGATGGCATGTCACGCGAATACAGGACGAGTTCCGCAAGCCTCGCGCTGACTTTCGCGCTGGCGCTGGCGTTCATCTATCTGGTGCTTTCCGCGCAGTTCGAGAGCTTTCTCGACCCGCTTATCATCATGCTGACCGTGCCGCTCTCGATGGCCGGGGCGCTGGGCGCGTTGTGGCTGACCGACGGCACGCTCAACGTCTATAGTCAGATTGGGCTTGTCACTTTGATTGGGCTAATCACCAAGCACGGCATTCTGATTGTCGAATTCGCCAACCAGTTGCGTGGCGCGGGCAAAGAAGCCTTGGAAGCCGTCACGGAAGCCGCCGTGCTGCGCTTGCGTCCCATCCTGATGACTACTGGGGCGATGGTGCTTGGCACGATTCCGCTGGCCTTTGCCACGGGCGCGGGCGCGGAAAGCCGACAGCAGATTGGCTGGGTCATCGTCGGCGGGTTGCTGCTCGGTACTTTTTTCACGCTTTTCGTCGTGCCGACGGTCTACACTTTGATTGCACGCAAGCATCGCGTGCCGGTAGCCGTACCGAGCGCGTGAAACAAGGAGTAACGATTATGGACGCATTGCAAGCAGTCTCCGCAGGTTTCGGGAACGCGCAGAACGTGCAAAATGCTCGTGCCGCCCAAGCGGTCGCGCCGCCGCGTGAGCGCGAAAACGTAGCGCAGCCGTCCCAGCCCGAACAATCGGTCGCGGCTCCTTCCGTAGAGGTCAGCTTGAGCGGCGCGGCGCGCGCTGCCGCGCAGTCCTCCGCCAACGCGCCCGCCGCCCCGGTGCAGACGCAAGAAGCGGTTGCCCGCGCTGGCGCGGTCGGCAACACCCCCGGCATAGAAGCGGAAGAGGCTGCCGCAGCCTCCACCGCCGCTGGCCGGGAAGCGGTGCAGCGTTACACGGACAGTGCCAACCTTCCCATCGGGCAAAGCAACCCATCGCTCATAAGAGTTTCGGCCTGAGTGCCAGCCGGGAAACTGGCCGCCGGAGCTAAAGGCCGCCGCAAGGCGGCCTTTTTATTGGGTTAATTAAATTGTTGTGACGGGAGAGTAAAGGCTATTTATGTCAATTTTTTCAAATAAGGCTGTCATAAAAGCAGGTTAGCGTTCGCCCACGGGCAACGGATGAGTTCATAAGAAATATTACTTTCTCTTCTTTCGCGGAACAGGAATCGGCGTTACAGGTAGAAGCACGGAGACGACCGCCCGCGCCAGTTCGGTATTGTCAATATCAAGAACATAATGCTCTTTTGCGCCTTTATAGGGATACCCGCGCTCCGAATGTTTCATTAGCACATCAAGACAGTGCAGCATTTTGACGAAAACGGTGTTGTCGCAGACGAGCAAAATCGGCTTCTCGTCGATATAGACCATATATTCACCAAACATCTTTTTATATCTGACCGCCCCGCAATCGGCGACTTGTTCCGCAATATATTCAACGAAGTCGAGTGAAGTTGCCATCAATTTCTCCGCTATCATGCCAACAGATTGGTGCGCAATTATCCAAGATGTTTGGAAAACTAAAAAGAATATAACGTATTTTCATTTTTTATTCAATAAATTATTATTCATATTTTCAACTTGTGTTAGCCAAAATTTATGGTATTTTTTTGTTTTATTATAAATACCAATCCGTAAATCAACTGTTTTTATTTTTAACCAATTTGTATGAGTTTTATCTGCAAAAATATAATAAAAATAAGATACAAACCAAGAAGCACCAATTTTTGCCAAATATTCTCCACCTTCAAAATTAAACTCATGTCTTGGCATTATATTCCTCTCCTCTTATTATTGCATTAATTTATTTTTTATCAATACATTTACAATAATTTTAGCCGCCATTTCGTATAACTTGTGTATACCCGCCATAAAACTGCCGGTATACCCCCCCCAAATCGGATGTATACCCGCACCTTTGGTAGGTTTTATTTTTTTCTCCGGCTGCCTCATGGTGTACTGACATTTTTGATGCTCCTTGCGCTGACGTGCGTAGTTTTTGGTGGTTTTTTGCCTGTTCACCAGCATTGCAGTTCCATCCTTGTGCCGAACGGCATTTCAGGGAACACACAAGGCATACATGGCATTGTCCATCGGCGTTAGCGAAGCGGTCAAGGTGTTTGTTGCCCTTGATGAAAGTCTGAAATAACCCGCGCTCTGCCTGTAGTTGCTCACAATCAAAATGACTTCTGCCCACATTAACTACGACTGAAATCGTTGCCGTGCTCACATTGGTTGCGACTATGCTTGCAACCAGCGCCCCGTGCCCGCGCCCCGTCGTGACGTACTCACAATATCTGCAAATAAAATTCGGTTGTGCTGGGCATAAGTCAACAGTCATGCAAGCAAGGGTCATTTCAATCAGACAACAGCCAGCATCAGATGCCCATGACCTGCCCGATCTGGCGGCTTGCCACGCCGAATTGCCCGCACTGATTGCGGAATTTCGCCGCCGTTTTGCAAAGCTGCCCGCGCCAAGACCCGTGCGCGGCGCGATAGTGAAAATGAAATGCGCTGACTTTGCCCAGACCACCGCCGAATGCGTGTGCCATTCTCCCAATGATGCCGTATGGGGGGCGCTGCTCGATGAAGCGCAGGCTCGTCGGGGAAAAGCGGTTCGGCTGCTGGGCGTGGGGGTGCGTTTTGCGGAGGCGGAAGAAGCGGAAGAGGGCGGGGAGGGGCAGCCCGATTTGTTTGGCGGCGCGTAAAGGCCAGGAGAATTGGGGCTTTCTCAATTCTCCGCAGAATCGAAAGAGCCGCTGTCGGGCACGAAAACATATCCAAATCCCCATACGGTCTGGAGATAGCGGGGTTTGGATGGGTTGTCCTCCACGAGCCTGCGCAGGCGCGAGAGCTGAACGTCGATGAGCCGGCTGCTCGCTTCGTATTCGCGTCCTCGGGACAGTTCTGTCAATTTGTCGCGTGATAGCGGCTGGCGCGGGTTTTTCACCAGTATCTTGAGCAGTGAAAATTCCCCCGTCGTAATCAGGATTTCATTGCCGTTGCGGAAAACCGTGCGCGTGTCGAGGCGGATGCGGGTATTGCCGAAGGTAACGACGTTATGCCGGGCATCGGGCGTTCCCGGCGGGATGACAGGCTGCCGCCGGATGATTGCTTGGACGCGGGCAAGCAGTTCGCGGGGATTGAACGGCTTTCTCATGCAATCGTCCGCGCCCGCTTCCAGCCCGACGATGTAGTCCTCATCGTTGCCGCTGGCGGCCAGCATGATGATAGGGGTGGTGTTTTTGGCCTTGCGCAAACGGTGGCAGACAGATAGCCCACCCTCGCCAGACAGCATCAGGTCGAGCACGATGAGGTCGAAACAGAAACGCGCCATCACGCTGTCCATCGCTTCTTCGTCGCTCACGGCCTTTGTCGAAAAGCCATTCCTCTGGAAGTAGCGCGACAGCGGTTCGCATAAATGGGGGTCGCTGTCGGCGATCAGGATGCGGTAGCGAGACTTCTTTTGGGCCATGTCCCTACCATGCCGGAGCCGCTTGCGGAGGCGGGGGAGGCGGCGGGGGCGGGTTCAGGCCGCCGTTGGCGACCCAAACCGCAGCGGCGGCAATCAGTACAGCCACGATGAACGCCAGCCCGCCGCCGCCCCGTGCCGATTCCAGCTTGGGGTCGTCTACATTTTGATGGCCGGTGAACATGGGGGTGAGCAAGTTTTTCTTTTTGACCACGGCGTAAAAGACGACGGAGAGCGTGTGCAGGCTCACCAGCCCGATGATTAGCCAAGCGTTGATTTGGTGCAGCCCGGTCATCCAGTCGGCGGTGTCTTGGCTGACCCATGTTTTCAGCGGGCCGGTAAAGGAAATGTTGTCGTCTGACACCAAGCCGCTGACTACCTGAAAGAGCATGAGCGCAAGCATGGCAAGCACCGAAAACGCCCCAAGCGGGTTGTGCCCAAGTCCGTGCCATTGCCCGCGCAGATAGGCGAGCGCCTGCGCGGGGCCGGAAACAAACTGGCTGAAGCGGGCGTAAGTCGAGCCGACCACGCCCCAAACCAGACGGAACGCGAGCAGCCCGACAATACCCAGCCCGAGCAGGCCGTGGGCTTCAATCAGGTTGCCGCCCAGAAAACCCGTGACGAACGCGCCAACGGTCAGCAACACCAAAAGCCAATGAAACAGGCGGGTCGGCAAATCCCAAACTTTTACATGTCGTTTTTCCATTTTCAAATCCTATAACCCCGGTGGACGGCAACGATGCCGGCGCTAAGGTTGAAGTAATCGACTTTGGCAAGCCCCGCCTTTTCCATCATCGTTTTCAGTTCTTCCTGTGCGGGATGCCTGCGGATGGATTCGGCCAGATAGCGGTAGCTGTCCGCGTCGCCGACCACTTTTTCGCCCATCCAAGGCAGCAGTTTGAACGAATAGAGGTCATAGAGCGGGGAGAGCGGTTTGCAGACCTGCGAGAACTCTAGCACCAGCAAGCGCCCGCCGGGGCGGAGCACCCGGCGCATCTCAGCCAGCGCAATATCTTTGTGGGTCATGTTGCGCAGGCCGAAGGCGACCGTGACGCAATCGAAGCTGGATTCCGGGAAGGGGAGCTTTTCGGCGTCGCACTGGGCAATGGGCAGGGAAATCCCTTTGTCGATGAGCCGATCCCGTCCGCGTGAAAGCATGTCGTGGTTGATGTCGGTCAGCCAGACTTGGCCGCTTTCGCCGACCCGTTTGGCGAAGGCGAGCGACAGGTCGGCGGTTCCGCCCGCAACGTCGAGCACGCGGTCGCCTTCACGCACGCCGGACAGCCGGATGGTGAATGCTTTCCATAGGCGGTGCAGCCCGAAGGACATCATGTCGTTCATGATGTCGTATTTCTGCGCCACCGAAGAAAAGACTTCGGCGACCTTTTTCTGTTTAAGCCCCTCCTCGACGGTCTGGAAGCCGAAGTGCGTGGTCTGCCCGGAAGGGCTTGAGGAATCGGGAGCGGTGGAAGTATCTGTCATGGCGAGGGCTGGATGGGGATTTAGGCGGGTTCCGAAAGTTCCGTGAAGGCGACTTGCTCGAAATTCGGGCCTTTGAGCAGAAGCTGAGTCATCCTGATTTGCCGTTCGCGCCCCGCGCCGAAAATTTCGATGATGCCGCCTGTTTTATACCAGCCTTCCGGCAAGATGAGCGAGGCGGTAATTTGGAGCACCTCATTGGCTTCAATCATGAAAGCCTGTGAATAAGGCTCGCGCAGTTCGTCGGATTCAATGCGCTGGCGGGCGGCGATGACTTGCGGCAAGCCGGGCAGGACATGGATGCCTGCTTCGAGCAAGCCGTCTTCGCGGAACATCAGCCAGCTAACCTGCCCGAGCAGGAAGTATTCGCCGTCGTGCGGGCGCAGCCCCACTAGCTGATTGTGCGAGAGGCGCTCAGCATGGGGGCGCTGCCGCAGGCGGAAGCCCCCGACCGATTGGTCAATCAGTTTCCATTGCTCGCAGACTAGGCTTAGGCGCTCGGCCTCGATGCGCTGATGGCTGAAATTGCGCTTTCCGTTCCGGGCCAAATTGGTTTCGACACCCGCCGCGCTTTTGCCGAAGGCGTGGAGCGCCACGTCGTCTTGCGTATAGCCGAGGCTGCTGGTTGTTGTGTGGTTGCTGTGCTGGGGCGGCTCGAACAGCTTGCCTTGGACATGGAAACCGATGGCGAGCCATTCGGCGCACAGTTCGACCACGCCTGTGCTGCTTCCCCGCCTCGGGAAGCGCCGTCCGGCAGAGGCCAGCCCCCACGGGCGATAGAGCGACAGCAGCAAGCGGGCGCTGGCCTCGATGCTGCAATCTTCCCCAAGCCCGAGCGAGAAGGGCGAGACGCCCTGCTTGAATTGCGCAAAAACAGATTGGATTTGGCTCGCCAGCTTGTTGCAGTCGAAATAGCGGGGCTTCGAGTCCTTGCCGCCGAGCAGCCCGAGCGGGCGCAAACCGTGGTCGGCGGTCAAATCCAGCCCATAGGTCGTGGGCTTGCGCCCTTCGATATTCATGCTCAACGTGCAGTAAGGCGCGAAACGCTCCGCCCAGCGGCATATCCATGTCCATTCCTGCCCGCTGCGCCCGAAAGCGTTGGCCAAATCGAGCAGCAGGATGGAAAGATAGGCTTCCTGTGCGCTTTGCGCTTTCCAGATGACATTGAGCGTATCGGAGACGCGGATGGCGTGGATGCCGTCCCGTTCGGCGGCGATGAAGCATTCGTGCACCCGCCGCCACAGATCGGCGGGCAGGGCGCGGTGAGCGCGGTAATACTCGGAAACAATTTTGCCCGCGTAGTAGGTGCGGCGCTGCGCCAGCAATGCGCGTTGGTCTTTCAAGGTTCCGACCCCGGCATCTTGCTCGGCAATGAGGGTATAGGAGTGCGAAAGGCTGTCCCAGAGTTTGATGACCTTCAGCAAAAGCGCGTTGTGCCGACTGTCTGGGGGCAACGGCTCGTCGCCATCCAGTCCGGGGAGTTTGGCACGGGTTTTGTTGATGAGCGGTCGCGCCATTTCCAGAACTTCGAGGTGCTGTTCGGGGAGAGGGCGGGCAACGAGCAGGCTGTTGACAATGTCTGCCAGCACGGAGAACCGCGCCGTGGGGCTGTCGGTCGGCAGGTTCTCCAGTAAACCCAAGCACTGCTCAGGGCTGTGATAATCCATGAAAACTCCGGGGCAAAAATATTTTTTGGCAATAATTATCAGCGGGCAATTGAAATCCGGGCAAGTTCGGCATCTATCCGGGCTGCCAAGGCAACGCGCTCGGGCGCGGCGCGGGCAGGGGCGCGGCGCTGCTCAAGCGCCCAGATGGATTCTGGAAAATGTCGGTCGTCGGCAAAACGCGCAATGACGTGCCAATGCAGGTGCGGGACTTGGTTTCCGAGGCTGGCGAGATTGATTTTGTCAGGGTTCATCAGGGCACGCAGGCTGCTTTCGACAGCAAATACCACGTCCATGAAATGATGCCGCGCAAAAATGCCCAGATCGCTCATTTCTGCAATGTGTTCTTTCCAGACGACACGGAAATAGCCGGGATAGGCGGTGTCATTGGCCGCGATGACGTGGCAATGGCCGTCCTGCCAGATAAGGTCATCCCGGTCTGCAACGCAAAGTGGACACTCCATGACAAAACAATCAGTTTGATGATAATGGGCTATCGGAGATCGTCCACGGTAACACGGCTTTATTAGGGAGACTATAGACCGTGTTATGCCCTGCGCGAAAAACCGCGCCCAGACGCTCAGATGCCAAGCCTGCGCCGCATGAGTTCGTTGACTTGGGCTGGGTTGGCCTTGCCCCGGCTCACTTTCATGACTTGCCCGACCAAGGCGTTGAGCGCCTTTTCTTTGCCTGCGCGAAATTCCTCGACCGATTTGGGGTTGGCGGCGATGGCCTCATCGACCATTGCTTCAATGGCGCTGTTGTCCGTGACCTGCTTCAGCCCTTGGCGCTCGATGATGTCGTCCGCGTCCTTGCCTTCGTTATTCCAGAGCGCCTCGAATACCTTGCGCGCGATGGCATTGGAAATGGAACCGTCGGCAATGCGCAGGAGCAGTCCGGCCAGTTGTGGGGGAGAAACCGGGGCGCTGGCGATTTCTAGGCTGGCGCGGTTCAGGCGGGCGGCGAGTTCCCCCATGACCCAGTTGGCGCAGAGTTTTGCGTGCACGTCGCCTGTGGCGGCAAGGGCGGCCTGAAAGTAATCCGCGACTTCCTTAGCAGAAGTCAGGGCGCTGGCATCTTGGGCGGATAGCCCTAGTTCGCGCTCGAAGCGGGATTTCATTGCCGCTGGCAATTCGGGCATGGTCGCCCTGACCTGTTCGATCCATTCCGGTTCGATGACGAGCGGCAGCAGGTCGGGGTTGGGAAAGTAGCGGTAGTCGTGCGCGTCCTCTTTGGAGCGCATCATCCGCGTTTGCCCGGTGGCCGGGTCGAAAAGCACGGTGGATTGCTCAAAGCGCCCCCCGTCCTCAAGCGTCTCGATTTGCCAGCCCGTCTCATAGTCGATGGCCTGCTGCAAGAAACGGAAAGAATTCAGGTTTTTGATTTCACGCCGCGTTCCGAGCGGCTGCGTGCCTTTTTTGCGTACCGAGACGTTGGCGTCGCACCGGAAAGAGCCTTCCTGCATGTTGCCATCACAGATGTTGATCCAGCGCACCAGCGCGTGCAGGGCGCGGGCGTAGGCAACGGCTTCGGCGGAAGAGCGCATGTCTGGCTCGGAGACGATTTCCAGCAGCGGCATCCCCGCGCGGTTCAGGTCGATGCCGCTCATGCCGTGGAAATCTTCGTGCAGCGACTTGCCCGCATCCTCTTCGAGATGGGCGCGGGTGAGGCGGACGGATTTTTCGTAAGCGTTTTCGCCTTCGCCTACCCAAATCGTGATGGCGCCCCCCTGCACGACGGGCAGTTCAAACTGGCTGATTTGGTAGCCGCCGGGCAAATCGGGATAAAAATAATTCTTGCGGGCGAACACGCTTTTCGGCGCGACGCGTGCGCCCAGCGCCAGCCCGAAGCGGATGGCGCGCTCGACCGCGCCCCGGTTCAGGACAGGCAGCGTGCCGGGTAGCGCGATGTCAATGGCGCATGCCTGTTCGTTGGGCGGCGCGCCGAACGCGGTGCTTGCCCCGGAGAAAATTTTGGAAGCGGTGTTGAGTTGGGCGTGGATTTCCAGCCCAATGACGACTTCCCAATCCGATCTGCTCATTGTGTTATCCGTTGTATCGAGGATGCGCGTTTCAGGCGCTCGTCCGGGCAATCGCGGGGCGGCGCAGATGCCAGTCGGTCGCTTGCTGGAAGCGGTGGGTGGCGGCCAGCAGACGCGATTCAGAGAAGTAATCGCCAATCAGTTGCAATCCGATCGGCAATCCGGCGGTGTCGAATCCGCAGGGATGGGAAAGCCCCGGCAACCCGGCGAGATTGACGGGCGTGGTGTAAATATCGGCCAGATACATCTGCACCGGGTCATCGCTCATCGCGCCCAGAGGCCAAGCCGTCACGGGCGCGGTGGGGGCGGCGATCAGGTCGCATTCGGCGAAGGCGCGTTTGAAATCCTCGGTAATCAGCCGCCGCAGTTTTTGCGCCTGAAGGTAATAGGCATCGTAATAGCCATGCGACAAAACGAAAGTTCCCGCCAAGATGCGCCGCTGCACCTCCGCGCCGAACCCCTCGCTGCGGCTCTTGCAATACATGTCGACGAGATCGGCATACTCGGCGGCGCGATGCCCGTAGCGCACGCCGTCGAAGCGGGAAAGGTTGCTGGATGCCTCGGCCATTGCGATGACGTAGCAGACGGGAATCGCTAGCCGCGCATTGGGCAGGGCGATCTTGCGCGTCGACGCGCCGAGCGCCCGGTACTGCGCGAGCGCCTGTTCGATGGCGGCGCGTGTTTCGTCTCCTAGCCCTTCTGAAAAGAATTCGTCCGGTACGCCGATGGTGAGGCCGTCAAGCGGGCGGGCGGGGTTGGGCGAGGGCGCTTCGATGGCAGCGGCGTAGTTTTCCGTTGGACGGTCGAGGCTGGTGGAATCGCGTGGATCGAATCCGGTCATGGCCGAGAGCAGCAGGGCGCAGTCGCTGGCAGACGCGCCGAAAACGCCCGCTTGGTCGAGAGAGGAAGCGTAGGCGATCATGCCGAAACGGCTGATAAGCCCATAAGTTGCCTTGATGCCGGTAATGCCGCAAAACGCTGCGGGCTGGCGCACCGAGCCGCCGGTGTCGGAACCCGCCGCAATCGGGGCAAGCCGCGCCGCGACCGCTGCCGCCGATCCGCCCGAAGAACCGCCGGACACATGAGCGGGGTTCCACGGATTTTTGACCGGACCGTAATACGAAGTCTCGCTCGATGAACCCATCGCGCATTCGTCCATGTTGGTCTTGCCCAGATTCACCGTGCCGGCCTGTTTCAGCAGGGTCACGGCATGTGCGTCATAAGGGCTGACAAAGTTGGACAGCATTTTGGATGCGCAGGTGGTCAGCATGCCTTCAGTGCAGAATACGTCCTTGTAGGCAAGCGGAATGCCGGTAAGCGCCCCGGTACCCTTGCGGGCGATGCGTTCATCCGCCGCCCGCGCGTCCGCAAGCGCCCGCTCGCGGTCGACGGTGATGAAGGCGTTCAGTCCTGAATCGAACGCTTCGATGCGGTCAAGGAAAAGGCTGGCAAGCTCGACGCTGGAAATGTCCTTTTCGTCCAGCGCGCGGCGCAAGGCGGAAACAGGGGCGTCAAAAAATGGCGCGGAGGTCATGATGCGGCAATGGGGAAAGTGAAAAAGTTATCAATAGAGGGCTATTTGGCTATTCAATGACCTTGGGAACAAGGTAAAGTCCAGCCTCGGCCTGTGGGGCAATGGCCTGAAACGTGGCGCGGCGGTTTGTTTCGGTCACGGCATCTTCGCGCAAGCGGGCGGGCAGCTCCTGCGGGTGGCTCATCGGCTCGATGCCCGTGGTGTCGACAGATTGCAACTGCGTCATCAATACAAATATGCTATCAAGTTGTTTTCGTGTAGCATCCGCGCTGCCGTCGGGTATCGACAAGCGGGCAAGGCGCGCAAGGCGGGCAACTTCTTCGTTGGAGAGAGGCATGTGGAAAATACCTGCTGAATCTGTGAAGAGATATAGAGTATCATAGCCACTCTCGCCAGTTTAGTTCGTGCTTTGTGTTTTTCTGGGCGCGCATATGCGCGGAACGAAACCTCCATCCGGTTTGGAATTCTTATGTTTGGTTTGCTGCGTTCTTATTTTTCCAGTGATCTAGCGATCGACCTTGGCACAGCCAATACTTTGATTTATATGCGCGGCAAAGGCGTCGTCCTCGATGAGCCGTCGGTTGTCGCCATCCGCGTCGAAGGCGGTCCCAACTCCAAGCGCGTCATCGAGGCGGTCGGGCGCGATGCCAAACAGATGCTCGGCAAGACTCCGAAGAACATCGAGGCCATCCGCCCAATGAAAGACGGCGTCATCGCCGACTTTGAAGTCACCGAACAGATGATTAAGCAGTTCATCAAACGGGTGCACGATTCCAAGCTGCTCTCCCCAAGTCCCCGAATCATCATCTGCGTGCCTTGCGGCTCGACTCAGGTTGAGCGCCGCGCCATCCGCGACGCCGCGCTGGCGGCGGGCGCTTCTCAGGTTTTCCTGATCGAGGAGCCGATGGCCGCAGCCATCGGCGCGGGCTTGCCGGTGTCGGACGCGCTTGGCTCGATGGTGGTCGATATTGGCGGCGGCACGACCGAAGTCGGTGTCATCTCGCTGGGCGGCATGGTTTACCGGGGCAGCGTCCGGGTCGGTGGCGACAAGTTTGACGAGGCCATCGTCAATTACATCCGCCGCAATTACGGCATGCTCATCGGCGACACGACCGCCGAAAACATCAAGCGCGAAATCGGCTCCGCCTTTCCCGGCTCGGAAGTGCGCGAACTGGAAGTCAAGGGGCGCAATCTCGCCGAAGGCATCCCGCGCAGTTTCACGATTTCGTCCAACGAAATTCTTGAGGCGCTGACCGAGCCAATCAACCAAATCGTTTCGTCGGTCAAGGTCGCCCTTGAAGAAACCCCCCCGGAACTGGGTGCGGACATCGCCGAGCGCGGCTTGGTGCTGACGGGCGGCGGGGCTTTGCTGCGCGACCTCGACCGTTTGTTGATGGAAGAAACCGGCCTGCCCGTGATCGTTGCTGAAGACCCGCTCACCTGCGTGGCGCGCGGCTGCGGCATGGCGCTCGACAGGATGGACAAGCTGGCTTCCATCTTTGCGTCGGATTGAGATTGAGAAAATGCCGATAGCCTGTTCTGCCAGCCCTGAATAACCGCTATCGCCGGAAGCTACTGGATGCCTGTTTCTGATTTTCAGACACGCCCTGTTTTCAAGCGCGGCGTGTCCGCGAAAGTTCGTTTGCTTGCCTATGTCGCCATTTGTTTGGTGATACTGGTGGCTGACCTGCGTTTCCGCTACACGGATAGTTTGCGCGAATCCCTGCACACGGGCACTTTGCCCATGCTCACGATTGCGTCCGAGCCGGTCAAGCTGCTGGGCAACGCCACGGAGCATTTCTCCGGTTTGGCGGATTTACAGGAAGAAAACGCCAGATTGCATCAGCGCCAGTCTGAAGGCATTGAGCGTTTGATGCGCTTCGATGAACTGGAGCGGGAAAACGCCAATCTGCGCGGGCTTCTCGGTATGCGCAAGAAAATGCGGGTCAAAAGCGTGGCGGCGGAAGTGCTCTACAACGTGCCCGATTCCACTGCCCGCAAAATCATCCTCGATCAAGGCAAGGATGCGGGCATCGCCCACGGCCTTGCGGTGGTCGATGCGGAAGGCGTCCTTGGGCAGGTGACGCGGGTTTATCCGACTCAGGCCGAAGTTACCCTCATCACAGACCGCAATCAGGCGATTTCGGTGCAGGTCGTGCGCAGCGGCTTGCGCGGAGTGGTTTTTGGCGCAGGGCATGGGCTGCGCTCATTGAAGGATATTCCCAGCCGCTGGCAGCAGGTCGTCCAGTCGGATATCGGCTCGGGTTCGCTCGAATTGCGTTTCGTGCTCGCCAACGCGGATATTCAGCCTAAAGACATTTTGGTGACTTCAGGGCTGGACGGCATGTTTTTGCCAGGGCTTCCCGTGGCGGAAGTCGAGAGCGTCGACCGTGAAGCGGGCGCTTTCGCCCGTATTGCCTGCCGCCCGTTGGGCGGGGTCGAAAAGAGCGTCAGGGTGCTGGTCTTGGGGCGCGTGGAATTGCCTCCGCCGCCGCCTAGGCCGGAGACCGGGGAGCCACCGCCTTTCCCGGCGTCTCCAAAGGCGGTGCGCCAGCCTGGGGAAGAGGGTTAGCCATGCAATTTACAAATCGCTCCAACAGGTTGTTGCGTCCGGCTAAGCCGTGGTTCGTATACATGAGTTTTTTCGCGGCGCTCATGCTCGATTACGTCCCTTTCGGCTACAACGCCGCCATCCCGGATTGGGTGGCGTTGGTGCTTGTTTTTTGGTGCATCCGCGAGCCGCAGTACATCGGCATGGGCATCGGTTTTCTTTTGGGCATATTGGTCGATGTTGGCAAGAGCACGGCAATGGGGGAGCACGCCTTGGCCTACGTAGTGCTGGCTTTCATGGCCAATGGCTTGGCGCGGCGCGTCATGTGGTTTCCGGCGCTGTTGCAGGCGCTGCATGTGCTGCCCATGCTCTTGGTGGCGCAAATGCTGATCGTCGGCGTGCAGATTTTTGGCGGAAGGGAGTTTCCCGAATGGGACTATTTCTTCTCCAGTTTCGTTGGGGCGGCGCTGTGGCTGCCGCTGACCTATTTGCTACTGTTGCCGCAGTTTCAGCCTGTCGACCGGGATGAAAACCGGCCAATCTGAAAACGTCGGAAATCAGGATGAAAACCCTTAAAGAGCCTGACGGAAATACGGGGCGTTTCTATATACGCCTGCTCGTGGCCGCCCTGTTCGTGCTCTTTGGCTGCATCTTGCTGGCATTAAGGCTTTATTCCTTGCAAGTTAACAGCTACAACCATTACCTCGACCTCGCGGAAGGTAACCGCATTGCCATGTTGCCGATCGTGCCCCAGCGCGGAAATATCTTCGACCGCAACGGCGTGATGCTGGCGCGCAATTTCGTTGCCTATAACCTGGAAATCACGCCTTCGCAGATCGTCGATATGGAAAAAACGATCAGCGCGCTCTCCAGAATCGTCGATATCGACCCAAAAGACCGACAGCGTTTCTACAATTTCCTTCGGGACAACAAACGCTTGGAGAGCGCGCCGATCCGCACCCGCTTGAGCGATGAGGAAGTTGCCCGCTTCATGGGGCAGCGTTACCGTTTTCCCGGTGTCGATGTGCATGCGCGGCTGTTCCGTGACTATCCGAATGGCACATTGGGTTCGCACCTCATCGGCTATATCAGCCGCATCAGCGACCGTGACGCCGAAACAATCGAGGAGCGTGGCGAAGAAGCCAACTATCGCGGCAGCATGCACATCGGCAAAAGCGGCGTAGAGGCTACCTATGAGGCTGACCTTCATGGGATTACCGGGCATGAGCATGTCGAGAACACGGCGGGCGGCAAGGTGGTGCGGAGCCTGAAGAGCGAACCGGCCACACCGGGGAGCGACATTGAACTGTCGATTGCCATCGAATTGCAGAAAGTAGCCGAGGCCGCTTTTGGCGAGCGGCGCGGCGGGCTGGTCGCCATTGACCCGTCGACCGGCGAGGTGCTTGCGCTGGTGTCGATGCCGACGTTCGACCCTAACCTCTTTGTGGATGGCATTTCCAGCCAGGACTGGAACGTGCTGAATGAAGTCGGCATCCCAAAGGAGAAGCTCAATAAGCCCTTGCTCAACCGCGCCGTTTCCAGCGCCTACCCGCCGGGATCGACCTTCAAACCCTTCATGGCGCTTGCGGGGCTGAACGCGGGCAAGCGGACGCTGACGCAGAAGATGGTCGACTCGGGCGGTTTCGCTTATGGCGGGCACTACTTCAAGGACGACAAGAAAGGCGGGCACGGCTTGGTCGATTTGCACAAGTCTATCGTCGTCTCGTGCAATACCTATTACTACGTGCTGGCCAATGATTTGGGCATCGATGCCATTGCCAGCTACATCGGGCAGTTTGGACTGGGTTCCCGCACGGGCATTGACATTCCCGATGAAAAGGAAGGGTCGCTGCCTTCAACGGCGTGGAAGCGCAAGCGTTTCGCCAAATATGGGCGGGAGCACCAGAAATGGTATGGCGGCGAGACGATTTCGGTCGGCATCGGGCAGGGCTACAACGCCTACACGCCTATACAGATGGCATCGGCAATGGCGACGATTGCCAATGATGGCAAACGGATGCGCCCCCGCGTGCTCCGGGCGGTCATCGACAGCCACGGGCAGCGGCAGGAGGTTCCGCCCGAACTGGTCTCGGAAGTCTCCGGCAAGCCGGAATTCATGGCGGCGGTGCGCCGGGCGCTCGAAGATGTCACCCGCTTCGGAACCGCCACTCGGGCTTTTGCCGGCGCGCCGTACCGCGCGGGCGGCAAGACAGGCACGGCGCAGGTGTATTCGCTCAAGGGCCAGAAATACGATAAGAGCGATGAGCGCAAGCGCGACCATTCATGGTTCATCGCCTACGCGCCTGCCGAGCAGCCGAAAATCGCGCTGGCGGTCATGGTGGAAAACGGCGGTTTTGGCGCGGTTTCCGCCGCGCCAATCGCGCGTCAGGTCATTGACGCTTATCTCCTTGAGAAACCCGTTGTCAAACCGGTGCCCGAAGACGCGGGGGCGGAGGCCGATGAAGAAGGCAGTGACGACCATCCAGACAACGATCACGGAAACAATGAGGCGCGTGTCGGGCAGAGGGGGCATACAGGGTGAGCCGTCGCGGTCGTTTCCATCCTTCGCAACTGTTCGAGTCACTGAGCCGCCCGCTCGATCAGCCTTTGTTGCTGATTCTGCTTGCCTTGCTGGCGTATGGCACTTTGCTCATCGAAAGCGCCGCGCCTGAACTGCTTGGCAGGCAGTTCATGAACATTGCCCTGTCGCTGCTTGGAATGTGGGTCGTCGCCTTCATTTCGACCCGTCGCTTGCTCGCTTTGGCTCCAGTGTTCTATTGCGTAGGCGTTGCCCTGCTGATTGCGGTTGCCCTGTTCGGAACCGTCTCGAAAGGCGCACAGCGTTGGCTGGATATTGGCTCGTTCCTGCGCATCCAGCCTTCCGAAATCATGAAAATCGCCATGCCGCTCATTCTGGCATGGTTTTTTCATAAACGTGAAAATTCCATTGGCTGGTGGACGTTCCTGCTTGCGGCGCTTTTATTGGTCGGGCCAGTCTATCTGATTGCGAAACAGCCCGACTTGGGCACGGCCATCCTTGTGTGCGCCTCGGGGTTTTTCGTTATTTTTTTCGCGGGTTTGTCGTGGAAGCTGATTGCGCCATGCGCCTTGGTCGGGGTGGCAGCCATCATCGCCATTACGACCTCCGGCAACCAGTTATGCCAGCCGGATGTCAACTGGCCGGGCCTGAAAACTTATCAGAAGGAACGTATCTGCACGCTGCTCGATCCAGGGCGCGACCCTCTCGGCAAAGGGTTCCACACCATCCAGTCGACGATTGCCATCGGTTCGGGCGGCTTTACCGGCAAAGGGTGGAAGCAGGGGACGCAAACGCATCTGGCTTTCCTGCCGGAACGGCATACTGACTTCATATTCGCAGTGCTCTCCGAGGAACTCGGGCTGATCGGGGTGTTGGTTCTGCTGGGGCTGTACATGGCTTTGCTGGCGCGTGGCTTCATGATTGCCGCCCGTGCGCCGACTTTTGGGGCAAAACTGCTGGCCAGTGCGACGACGATGGTCTTTTTCACCTATTTGTTCGTGAACATTGGCATGGTGAGCGGCATCCTGCCTGTTGTAGGCGTGCCGCTGCCGTTCATCAGCTATGGCGGGACAGCCGTCGTGACGCTGTGCTTGGGCGTTGGCATCCTGATGGGCATTGCCCGCAACAAGCCAGAACGTTAGGGAACGCATGGCGATGCGTGCCGGAGGCCGGATACTGCGCGTCTTTGGGGTGGCTGTCGCGGCGGCGATGCTGCTGTCGGCCTGTGGCACGATGTCTTCCCGTTCGCCTGCGGAGCACAGGCGAGGCGCGGAGGGCGGGGGATATTACAAGGATGACGGTCCCGGCGACGCGGCATCCAAAGATTTGTCGAAAGTTCCCGATGCTGCGCCGCGCAAGGAGGCGATTCGTTCCGCCAACAACCGCCCCTATCGCGCGCTCGGCAAGACCTATACCCCTCATACCCGGCTGGAGCCTTTCCGGCAGCGCGGCGTGGCAAGCTGGTATGGTCGGCGCTTTCACGGTCGGCGCACGGCCAGCGGCGAAACATACAACATGTACGCCATGACCGCCGCGCATCCCACGCTGCCGATTCCAAGCTATGCGCGGGTCACTTCGCTTGAAAATAGCCGCTCGGTCGTGGTGCGGGTCAATGACCGCGGCCCCTTCCTGCGCGGTCGGATTATTGACCTCTCCTATGTCGCTGCCTCAAAACTTGGCTACATCAAAAAAGGCAGCGCAAACGTCGAAGTTGAGCAGATTATTCCCGGTAGCGAGTCCCCGCCCAGGACAGCGCCGGACGAAAGCCTTTTCGCGCAAAGGGCGCAACCGCAGCCCCCGAGGCCTGTTTCCGCTCCCTTTGAGGGGGGACAGGCGGCGGATGCGGTTCCTGCCATGAATAGCGCGGCGGGTGAGGGCGGTGTCGATGAATCCGAAGCCTTACCTGAATCGAATCGGGAAACCGGAGGCGGGCAGCCTCCAAACGCTGAAGCCTCTTCGGGCGGTCAAACCACGCTTCTGCAACTTGGCGTTTTTGCTTCACGCGCCAATGCCGATGGTTTCCTGTATCGCATTTCGAGGCAAGTCGATGGCATGGAAGTGAAAACGGAACAGGTTCCCGCAAGCGGCTATTTCCGCGTTTATCTCGGGCCTTATGCCTCGCCGGACGAAGCCCGCAGGGCATCCGGGTGGGTCGAGGAGCGGACGGGCATCCAGCCTTTTATCGTCCGGCAGAACTGATTTCCCTTTCTTTTTCGCCGTTTTGCGGCTTCATCCACGAGGGTTGGATTGAATGCCGTGCAATTGGGCGCAAATGCCGAATGTATCGCCGTTTATGCGGGGATAGCCCTGAAGCGTGAATTATTCGCCTTGTGGGCATTGAGAAACTACTTTAACTTGAATCGGCAAGTTCTTTGGGCATACGCAGGGCGACAGTCCCCGAAAAGGAAAGCGTGCCAAGGAACCGGAACCGAGGGCGGGGCTATTCAAAGGTGAGAGTTTTTCAATGAGCCATCCAAATTTTCAGGCCGAAATCCGCGAACTGAACATCGTGTATCTGATGCTTGCGCAAAAAATGCTGAGCAATGATCGGGAAACAGCGATGTTCCGGCTGGGCATCGGCAAGGCGCTGGCGGATTTCATCACGGGGCTTTCGGCCACCAAGCTGGTCAAGATGGCCGACAGCCCGGTGCTGATTCCGCGTTTCCGTTTCGAGGATGAGCAGCTTGCCCGTCTGATGGCCGGAGAGGGACGGGACGAGACGGCTTCCATACTGCATTCGGCCATTATCACTGCTGGGCGTTCGGCTTCCGAATCCGCGTGACCCTGCTCCTGGAGAGAGAGCAAATGAAAAACAGACGAATCCTCGATGAGGTCGAAGATATTCATCGCGCCGCTGAAATGGTGCGGCTCGGCGCGCGTATGCAGATGTTGGAAGCCGAAACCCAATTGAGCCGCGAAAAGCTGCTCAAAATCTATAAGGAAATACGCGGCGTTTCTCCCCCCAAAGGCATGTTGCCGTTTTCGACTGACTGGTTCATGACTTGGCAGCCCAATGTGCATTCTTCGCTTTTCATGGGGTATTACCGCTATTTTGCACATTGCGAAGGTTTGAGCGGGCTGGATGCGATCATCAAGGCGTACCACCTTTATCTCGACCAGATTGAGGCTGGGGACGTTGAGCCGATATTGAGCCTGACCCGCGCTTGGACGCTGGTGCGCTTTTTTGACGCCGACCTCCTGCAATTGACCGAATGCCGCAGTTGCGGCGGGCATTTTGTCGCCCATGCCCATGATCCGAGGCATGGCTATGTCTGCGGGCTATGCAATATGCCTTCGCGCGCGGGCAAGACGCGGCAGGTTGCGATGCGCAAAACGCAGGCGCTGGAAATGGCTGCGCTCTGAGTTAAGCGGCCAGAATACCGTTGGGTGCTGGCGTTTTGGCTGAAAAGGCTGCCCCACGCGGGCAGCTTTTGTTATTCCTGCTTTAAGTTTTCACGGCAAGCGCCCGTAAATTCATGCACTGTATGTAAAGCCCATTGTTCTGGAGTAACCCGTGTTCCTGCTCGTCGGTTACGTCATCATTCTCGCATCCGCGCTGGGGTCCTATGCAGTGCATGGCAGCCTTCTTGCGCTGTGGGTTCCGGTCGAATACATCGCCATTTTTGGGCTGTTCGTCGGCGGATTCATCGCCAGCAACGGCCCCAAGGTGCTGAAATCCTCGGTCAAGGCGCTGGGGCTGGCGCTCAAAGGCTCAAAATTCAACCGCGCCCTTTATGTCGATTTGCTGTCCCTGCTCTACGAGATACTCTCCAAGGTGCGCAAAGAAGGCTTGATGGCGATTGAAAACGACGTTGAAGCGCCAAGTTCCAGCCCGATTTTTTCAAAATATCCGGTCATCGCTTCCGATCACCATGTCATCGAATTCATGTGCGATTACTTGCGCATGATGGTGGGCGGGAACCTCAACGCCTTTGAGATTGAGAACCTGATGGACATGGAAATCGAAACCCATCATCAGGAAGCGCATCAGCCCCCGCACGCGATTGACGAAATCGGGCAAGCGATGCCGGCCTTCGGCATCGTGGTTTGCGTGATGGGGGTGGTCAGCACGATGGGTTCCATTGGGGAGCCGCCTGCCGTGCTGGGCAAGATGATTGGCGGGGCGCTGGTAGGAACTTTTCTGGGCATCCTGCTTGCATATGGCTTCATTTGTCCCTTGGCAAGCCAAATCAGGCAGAAGGTTGAAGAGAGCAGCAAAATTTTCCAGGTCATGAAAGTGGTGCTGCTGGCAAGCATGAATGGCTATGCCCCGCAGATTGCGGTGGAATTCGGGCGCAAGGTGCTGTATGCCGCCGACCGTCCTTCTTTCCTTGAACTGGAACAAGAACTCAAGAACCGCAAGGGCTGAGGGGGATGAACAGTGAGCGACCTCCAGCCCATCATCGTCAAGCGCATCAAAAAAATCTCCGGCGGGGCGCATGGCGGTGCGTGGAAAATCGCCTACGCCGATTTTGTGACCGCCATGATGGCGTTCTTTTTGGTGATGTGGCTGCTCGGCTCAACCTCCCAGGGCGATCTCAAGGGCATCGCGGACTATTTCCAGAACCCGCTCAAAGTGGCGATGCAGGGCGGGCAAGGTTCGGGCGACAGTTCGAGCATCGTCAAAGGCGGCGGCGAGGATTTGTCCCGCAAGGTTGGCCAGGTAAAGCGCGGCGATACGGCTTCGAGGCGGGCAATCAACGTCGATGCCGCCCGCCAGAGGCAAAAGGGCGAGCTTGACCCCGAGGGGCTTAAATTGGGCAAGCATCGGGAACGCCTCCGGCTGATTGACCTCAAGGGGAAAATCGAGGCGCTCATCGAAGCCGACGAGCAGTTGCGCATGTTCAAGAACCAGATACTGATCGACATCATTTCGGAAGGGCTGCGCATTCAGATTGTCGATGAGCAGAACAGGCCAATGTTCGACATCTCAAGCGAGGCGCTGCGCCCATACAGCGTGGAACTGCTTCACGCCATCGGCAACGCGCTCAACGAGGTCGATAACCGCATCAGCATTTCGGGGCATACCGATTCGGCGCAGTACGCGGGCGGCGAACGGGGCTTTTCAAATTGGGAGCTTTCGTCGAATCGCGCCAACGCGGCGCGGCGCGAGCTGGTCGCGGGCGGCTTGCTGATGAGCAAGGTGGTGCGCGTCGTGGGGCTGTCCGACACGTTCCAACTGGATAACGACGACCCCTTGAATCCAATCAATCGGCGCATCAGCATCATCGTGCTCAACAGGGAATCCGAGCAGGCCATCCGCGACGAGCAGGAGGGGCATGCGCCTGACGCTCAGGTGCAATCGGTTCCCGAAGCCGAGGAACTGAGCCGCAGCCTCGGCGAGTTGAGCGTACCGCCGCCCACGAGCGGGCTTAGCCCATAAACGAACAGGTCAGTCATGGCTTTCATTCCGCCCTCATTTGATGCCCGCGACAGAACTGGCCTAGGGATACGCTCCGACGTGCTAGGAGCGGGCCAGCAGGCCGTGTTCAGACCTGCTGCTTCTCTGACCCCTAGGCACGAATTTGAATTCACGGTCTCGGATTTCGAGCGCATCCGCGATTTGCTGTACAAACACGCGGGCATTGTGCTCTCCCCCGCGAAGCACGATATGGTCTATAGCCGCTTGGCGCGGCGGCTAAGGTCGCGTGGCGACAAAACTTTTTCCCAATACCTGAAGTTCCTTGAGCAGGACGCAAAGGAATGGGAAACCTTCATCAATTCGCTGACGACAAACCTGACTTCCTTTTTCCGCGAAACGCACCATTTTGAAATTCTCGCCAAGCAGTTGAAGTGTGTGAAGGAAAAGCGCCCCATCAAAATATGGTGCTGCGCGTCATCGACGGGAGAAGAACCCTATTCGCTGGCGATTACAGCTTGCGATGTTTTTTCGTCCCTGGCTCCGCCCGTGGAAATCATTGCCAGCGATATTGACACTTCCGTGCTTGCGCAGGCCGAAAAAGGCATCTATCGGAACGACAGGCTGGATCGCATCCAGCCCGAGCATCTCTCGCGGTATTTCATGTCCGCGTTCGGCAACGATGGCTCCTATGTCGTTCGACCCGAGTTGCGGCAGCTCATCAGCTTCCGACACATCAACCTGCTGTCTCCGGCATGGCCGGTGCAGGGGCCGTTCGACGCGATTTTTTGCCGCAACGTCATGATTTATTTCGACAAGCCGACGCAGTACGGCATTTTGAAACGTTTCGTTCCCCTGCTGCGGCAGGACGGGCGTATCTATGCGGGCCATTCCGAGAGCTTCATGCATGCCGCCGATCTGCTGCGCTCAATTGGGCGCACGGTGTATGTGCGCTTGGATTCGCCGCTACGCTGACAGGGAGAAAAATTGCAAAATTTGGCGACAATAAGGAAGATACTGCGTCTGGATTCCCCGGCGAAGGCTGACCTGTCGCGGACGCGGATTATTCCCTACACGGGAACGATTATCTTTATTGGCGCTTCGACGGGCGGAACCGAAGCGATTCGGGAAGTCCTGACCCGTCTGCCGGAAGGCATCCCTCCGATTCTCATGACGCAGCACATGCCGGAAATGTTCACCGGCTCGTTTGCGCGTCGCCTCGACGCCTTGAGCGGCATCAAAGTCAAAGAGGCCGAGCAGGGCGAGACCATCGAACCGGGCGTGGCGTATCTGGCGCCGGGGCATTCGCACCTCATGATAAAAAAATCGTCCGACGGCGGTTATCGCTGCGAACTGGCGCGTTCAGAACCCGTCAATCATCACCGTCCTTCCGTGGACGTTCTGTTTCAGTCCGCTGCGGATGAGGTCGGGCAAGCCGCGATAGGCGTGCTGCTGACCGGCATGGGCAAAGATGGCGCTGTCGGTTTGCTGCATATGATGCAGGCGGGCGCTTGGACAATTGGGCAAGACCAAGACACCTGTGTCGTTTATGGCATGCCCCGTGAAGCGGCGCAGCTTGGCGCGGTGAAAGAAGTCGCGCCCATTACGGAAATCGCCGCACGGGTATTGCAGCGATTGGGAGGCGGATTTCACGGTCACGGCGAGCATCGGCACGTATGATGGAAGCGAGCGCATTCTTGGCGGGTAATTCGGATGCGCATTCTGTCTGCATGAGTGTATGTATAAGGAGTTCCCGGCGATGTTTTGTTGCGGCAAGAAGGGCAGGGGCTTTGCATATATTCAAAGGCGGCTTTATCCAGAATTAGAAAAGTCCAGGCGGTCACACTGTCCATATATAGGGCCGAATCCGGCGGAGAATGTGAAATGTCAGATTTGCTGAAGAACATCGACGCCCGTACAAGGCTGGCGGGAACGAACAAGCTCGAAATCCTGCTGTTTACGCTGGGCGAGGATAAGCGCAGCGGGCGGCGCGAGACTTTCGGCATCAATGTGTTCAAGGTGCGAGAAGTCATGCGCACGCCCAAAATCACCACCGCGCCCGATATGCCCGACGCGGTAGAAGGCATGGTCAGCTTGCGCGGCGTGCTGGTTCCCGTGGTCGATTTGGCCCGATATGCCGGAATGGGGCAGGATTCGCAGCGCGACATCATGATCGTTACCGAATACAACGGTCATACCCAAGGTTTTCTGGTTGAAGCGGTCGATACCATTCTCAGGCTCGACTGGGCGCAGATGCGCGTGCCGCCCGACATGCTGGTCGCGCACATGGGCGGCTTGGTTACGGCAGTGACCGAACTGGCGGACAACCGGCTCGTCATGCTGCTCGATGTCGAGAAGGTGCTGTCGGAAACGACGCAGTACGATACCGATAACCTGCTTTTCAAGGACATCAAGCCTATCGAAGACGCCGAAGGCTGCTTGGTGGTGTTTGCCGACGATTCTTCGGTGGCGCGCAAGCAGATCATGCAGACGCTCGACACAATGGGCGTCAGGTACATCGGCGCGATCAATGGGCGCAAGGCTTGGGATGAACTGAAAAAGATTGCTGATTCGGCGGCCTCTTCCGGGGGCAAGGTTTCCGACATTCTCAGCTTGGTGCTGACGGATGTCGAAATGCCCGAAATGGACGGCTACATCCTGACCCGGCACATCAAGTCCGACCCGCGCTTTGCGGGCGTGCCGGTCGTCATGCACTCTTCGCTGTCCGGGATGTCGAACCAGCAGATCGGCCTTTCGGTCGGCGTGGACGAATATGTTCCGAAATTTGAGCCGGTGCGCTTGTCGCAGACACTGCGGCGCCTGATTCTCGGCGTTTCCGATGAAACTGAAGAAACCCCGGACATGGAAGAAGCAAAGGTGAAAAGGTGAAATCATGCTGAATTCGGAGTCGCAAAAAGGAACTGCGGTAAAGGCCGACAACGAAATGCTGTCCGACATGGTCGACGGGCGAGCCATGCTTGCCGGATCGAACCGCATGGAAATTCTCCTGTTTTCGTTGGGCACGAGCGAGATATTCGGCATCAACGTTTTCAAAGTGCGGGAGGTTTCGGACAGGCCCTTCATCACCAAAGCGCCCAACATGCCGCGTGGCGTGGAAGGGCTGATTTCCCTGCGCGGCAACGTGATTCCAGTGCTCTCGCTTGGCAAGATATTGGGATTGACGCCGCCCGACGCCCCGCTCGGCGCGGCGATGATGGTCACGGAATATAACAAGCGGACTTTGGGCTTCGTTGTCGAAGAGGTCGACCGAATCATCCGGGTGGAATGGGACAAGGTGCGCACGCCGGAAAATATTTCAAGCAACGTGCACAGCAGCATCACCGCGATCACGGAACTGCCCGATGGCAAGCTGGTATCCATTCTGGATGTCGAGTCTGTTCTTGCCAGCACATTTGGCGAGGCTATCGTGGGCAATATTGACCCCTTGCATGGCGGCAATAGCTACAACGTGTTCTTTGTCGACGATTCTGCCGTGGCGCGGCGCAAAATCAGTGAAGTGCTCGACAAGCTCGGCGTGCGCCACAAGCATGCGATGAACGGGCTGGAAGCATGGACGCGCCTCGAAGGCATCGCCGGACACATGCAGCAGGCCGGACGGCATGTTTCGGAAGAAATTGACCTGATTCTGCTGGATGCCGAGATGCCGGAGATGGACGGGTATGTCTTGACGCGAAACATCAAGAGCGACGGGCGCTTCGACGGAATTCCCGTTGTCATGCACTCGTCGCTGTCTTCCGAGGCCAACCGGGCGATGGGCAAGCGCGTTGGAGTGGATGCCTATGTGGCGAAATTTGATGGCGAAATCCTCGCGCAGACGCTGCGCCCGCTTCTCCAACGGAACCATTAAGGTCGGTTGCGGCGAATAATTGAAGAGGGAGCGGAGAAAAAATGGGCGATCCCAAAACCAAGTTTTTGATTGTGGATGACTTTTCGACGATGCGGCGCATCGTCCGCAACCTGCTCAAAGAGCTGGGGTATACCAACGCGGACGAAGCCGAAGATGGCGTGGTCGCCTTGCAAAAACTGGAAGCGATGCCATCGGAATATAACTTTGTTGTTTCCGACTGGAACATGCCCAACATGGACGGCCTCATGCTGCTGCAAAAAATCCGCAGTTCTCCCCAGCTCAAGCACTTGCCGGTGATGATGATTACGGCGGAAGCCAAGAAGGAAAACATCATTGCCGCCGCGCAGGCCGGGGCGAGCGGGTACATCGTCAAGCCGTTTACGGCGGGGACCTTGGCTGAAAAGCTGGAAAAAATATTTGAAAAAATGAACTCGGCCTAAGCCTGGGATTGGCGGAAAACGGTAGGTATCCGAAAGGATGGGTTTCCAGCCCAAGCAAACACAAAGGGGAGCCAGTGGTGGCTAAACGGAAAATCGACGAAACGGGAGACTCGGACGAGCTTCAGTCCTTGTTCGACGACATCGCTGCGGGCGAAGGCTCTGATGCTGCCGCGCCCGCCCAAACGGCGCAAAGCACCCCAGCCTCTCTGGCGGCAATGCCTGTGGCTGCCCCTGCCGCAAACGACGGGGATGACAACGACGACTTGCAGGCGCTTTTTGACGCGGAGGCTGGCAGATATGTCGTGCAGCAGCCCAATGGCACGGCGGATGAAGAAGAGGAAGGGGAAGAACTCGACCGCGATACCATGATGTTCAAGCGCATCGGCAAGATGACGCGCAAACTGCATGACATGCTGATTGAGCTAGGGCTGGACAGCAAATTGCAGAAAGTGGCGGATTCAATGCCGGATACCCGCCAGCGCCTGACCTATGTCGTTCAGATGACCGATCAGGCGGCCAGCAAGGTGCTTAACGCGACAGATATTGCCAAGCCCCTGGCTGAAAAAATCCAGACAGAGTCCGAAGCCTTGCGCGGGCGCTGGGACAAATTGTTTGCCAACCGTCTCTCGGTTGAGGAATTCAAGTCTTTGGCCGGGGAGACGCAAGTGTTTCTCGGTTTGACTGCCCAAAGCAGCGAGGTGATTAATGCCCGGTTGCTTGAAATCATCTTGGCTCAGGACTTTCAGGATTTGACTGGGCAAGTCATCAAGAAAGTCCTCGACATGGCGCAGGCGCTCGAATCGCAGTTGCTTGGCATCCTCATCGAGGCCGCGCCAGAAGACCTCCGCGACGAGAAAACGGAGGGTCTCCTCAACGGGCCGGTCATCAATGGCGAGGGGCGCGATGATGTTGTGACCAGCCAAGGGCAGGTCGACGACCTGCTGGCAAGTTTAGGTTTTTAGCGCGGCAACGAGATTGGGAGCAAATGATGAGCGATTTTGCCGGAATGGAAGATCTGTTGCAGGATTTCCTCACTGAGGCGGAAGACCTGCTGTCAGGCGTCGATAACAAATTGGTCGACCTCGAACGCAGCCCGAACGACAAAGGGATGCTGAACGATATTTTCCGTGGCTTTCACACCATCAAGGGCGGCGCGGGTTTTTTGAATGCCACGGAACTGGTCACGCTCTGCCACCTCACCGAAAGCCTGTTCGACAAACTTCGGAACGGCGGGCTTACGGTAAATGCCGCCATCATGGATGTTATTTTGGCGGCGACTGCCGAGGTGCGGGGCATGTTTGGGCAGCTTTCGCAGGGTGTCATGCCTACGCCATCTGACCCGAACGTCATCGCTTCGCTCAAGGCCGTGCAAAACGGGGAAAGCGCCGCGCAGCCCGCCGCTGCGCCCGCTCCCCAAGCGCCGCAGCAAGCCGCGCCGGTTGCGGCGGCAGGGCAGGGTAGCGGCCCTGACTGGAATAGCTTGCATGCCGCTGTCACGGGTGTCGCGCCAGCGCCCTCCGCGCCCAAGGCCGAAACCGTAACGCCTCCTCCTGCGGACACCCCTGCCGTTTCGGCTGCCCGTGACTCCGATGCTATCGTCAAGAGCGCGCTTGGCAGGCGGGCTTCCGACAACCCTGCGAGCGCGAGTGCCTCAACCGGGCGGCGGGCCGAGGAACGCCAGCGCGACACGACCATTCGGGTGGATACGACGCGCCTTGACCAAGTGCTCAACCTCTCGGGCGAAATCGGCCTGACCAAAAATCGCCTCAACGCGCTCAGGAGCGACATTCTCAATGGGCGCAACGATACAGAGACCTTGCATGCGCTCGATGTGGCGGTGAGCCAGCTCGACCTGCTGGTTTCCGATCTTCAGAATGCCGTCATGAAGACGCGCATGCAGCCCATTGGGCGGCTCTTCCAGAAATACCCGCGCATCGCCCGCGATCTTGCGCGCAGCCTTGGCAAAGATGTTGAATTGGTGCTGGTTGGCGAAGAGACCGAAATCGACAAGACGATGATCGAGGATTTGTCCGACCCGATCATCCACCTGATCCGCAACGCCGTCGACCACGGCGTTGAAAGCGCCGAGGAGCGCCGCCTTGCGGGCAAAGAGGAAAAGGCGGACGTGCGCCTTGAGGCACGCCAGGAAGGCGACCATATCGTCATTCTCGTTGCGGACGACGGGCATGGCATGAATGCCGAAAAACTGCGTGCCAAGGCGGTTGAAAAAGGTCTCATCTCTGACGAAGAAGCCAACACGATGGACGAGCGGCAGAGCTTCAATCTGGTCTTTCTGCCCGGTTTCTCGCTGGCTTCCAAAGTGTCTGACGTGTCCGGGCGCGGCGTTGGAATGGATGTTGTGCGCACAAACATCCAGAAGCTCAATGGAACCATCAACATTAATTCGGTGCAGGGCAAGGGCACGACTTTTATCATCAATCTGCCCCTGACGCTGGCCATTTTGCCCGTGCTGCTGGTCAAGCTGGGCGTTCAGCCATTTGCCGTGCCGCTGTCGATGGTGCGCGAAATACTGCCCATTGACCCGGACGAGGTCAAGGAAGTCGCTGGTCGCGCCACGATGGTTGTGCGCGGAGAAGTGCTGCCTGTTTTGCCCCTGAACAATTTGCTTGGGTGGGAACAGACAAGTACGCCGGAATATGGTGTTCTGATGCAGATGTCCGAACTTTCTTTTATTCTGGCTATCGACAGTTTTGCGGGGCGCGAGGACGCTGTCATCAAGTCTCTGGACGATTTCCGCCCGAAAGGCGTGGCGGGCGTCACCACTCTCTCGAACGGGCAGATTGTGCTGATTCTCGACATGAAAGAACTGATTGGCGACGCGGGCGACCAGCGCGGCGTGCCGAGAATCGCGCTAATAAAGGCTGCTGCGGAAGCGAAGCCTGCGGCGAAGGCGGCTGTAGAGGCTTGAACGGCTACGTTGCTTGGCGGAGGAGACAAAAATGACAACGGCGCTTATCGCGCCGTTGTCGTTTTTGCGGTATTGGCTGCGTTATTTGGCAGCGCGGCTTTTCCCTGTCGTGGCAGGGACGGAGGCTTGCGTAAATGCCTGGAAGGCATCGGATGACGCACGGGTAAGCTGTTCCACAGTGGTGCGGGTTGTGTTCAGTGTGTTCTGAATGGCGTCCATCGTGCCTTTGTCACTGATGGGCATGCCCTGAAACATTTTCTGGATGGCTTCCATCATTTCCGTGCTGCTGCTGGAAACATGTTCGCCAACGAGCTTGCCGACCTGAGCTTGAGCCTTGGTGATGATTTCGGCGATTTCGCGGGCACCCGCAAAGACCTTTTCAGCAGAGTTTTGCGCGAGGCGCGTACGGATTTGGACGGCTTCCTGCGGGTCTTTGATTCCGCTGAGAGCCTTGGCATTGTTGACGCTGTCCTCGAACAGCGATTTGGCGACGGCGACCTGAACCTCGATGACCCGCTGCGTATTTTCAATGGATAGCTGTGCAAGTTGCACAGCCGCTTCGAGGCTCTTCTTCTGTGCCTCGTTGACGTGATCCGGTCTGGCTGCCATGTTGATCCCTCATGAGCGTGTGAAATAGGCGGACTGTTCTGCTGATTATGCCGCTTGAAAAAATGGCTCAATGCGTTTGAGCCACAGGGCGCATTATGCGTTCGTTTGAATGACGGGGCAAGCCGTCATTTTACGTGTCATACATGAAGAGTGAGACTTTTTAACGGTTTTATGAATCATTTGCCGAAAAAGGCTCATACCGCATGCGCATCGGTTTTTATTCATGCCCGCGACGTTTTTTCCAGCCGGACACCTTGCCCTTGTCCGCGAACGAGCGCCGTTCGCTCTGCCGCGCATCGTCTCTGCGAGGCGGGCGGAAATCGCCGCTGCGGGCAAACCGCTTTTCGCCAGACTTCTTTTCCCAAGGCTTGGATGGTTTTTTGTCGCGGCGCGGGTCGTCCCTGTTTTGGGGGCGGCGCACGGGCAGGTTTTCGTCGTCTCTGACCGGGCGGATATTGAGCCTCTGGCTGCGCACAACGACGCCGCGCAGCACGTTGAGCAGGTCGTCAGGAAGCTGCGCAGGCAATTCCACCGTAGAGAAATCGTCGAAAAGGTCGATTTGCCCAATCGACCGACCTTCAATGCCGCTTTCATTGATGATTGCGCCGACGATGTCCTTGGGCATGACACCGTGATCCCGCCCAACCGCAATCCAGTAACGCTGCACTTTGCCGTTGTCGAAAACTTTCGCGGGAATGGCGTTGGCATCTCGCCGCCCAGTTCTGGAGCGCGGCGCGCCCGTGGTAAAGATGTCTTCGCGCAGCGGCTTGCCTTGCGTATGCAGCGCCGTGGCCTGATCCCAGCCCCGGCCTTCTTCCTCGATTTGCAATGGCCGTCCGGCTTGGACGAGGTAGGCGAGCGCGGCGGCAAGCTCGCGGGAAGAAAGGTCGTTTTCTTCCACGAGTTCTTCCACGACGCTCATGAAAAAGCCCAATTCCATATCGGGGTCGGCCAGCGTATCCAGCACTTTTTGCTTGAACTGGCTGACGCGCAAGCTGGAAACATCCTCGCGGCTGGGCAGCGCGATGGGTTCAATCTGCTGGCGGGTCGCGTGTTCGATGCTCTTTAGCATCCGCCGCTCGCGTGGCGCGACAAAGAGGATGGCCACGCCTTCGCGCCCCGCCCGTCCGGTGCGTCCGATGCGATGGACATAGGCTTCTGTGTCGTAGGGAATATCGTAATTGATGACATGGCTGATTCTTGGCACGTCGATTCCGCGAGCGGCCACATCTGTGGCAATCACGATGTCAAGCGAGCCGTTTTTCAGTTGTTCGATGACGCGCTCGCGCAAGCTTTGCGTCATGTCCCCGTTGAGCGCGGCGGCGGCGTAGCCGCGCGCGGCCAGTTTGTCCGCCAGTTCTTCCGTGCCGATTTTCGTGCGCACGAACACGAGGGCCGCGTCGAGCTTTTCTTCCGCGTCCAGAATCCGAGTCAGCGCGTCGAGCTTGTCGACGCCCCGCACCAGCCAGTAACGCTGGCGGATTTTTTCCACCGTCGACGTTGCCGTGCGGATGCGCACTTCTTCCGGCTCGCGCAGGTGGCGGCGCGCGACCTCGCGGATCGTGGCGGGCATGGTGGCCGAAAACAGCGCGGTCTGCCGGGTTGAAGGCGTATGTTCGAGTATCCATTCCACATCATCGATGAAACCCATGCGCAGCATTTCGTCGGCCTCATCGAGCACCAGCATCGTCAGCGCGTCGAGCTTGAGGCTTTTCCGTTCGAGGTGATCCATGATCCGTCCCGGCGTACCGACGATGACCTGCGCACCCCGCGAAAGCTGCCGCAACTGCACCACCATGCTCTGGCCGCCGTAGATCGGCAGCACATGGAAGTTTTGCAGGTGATGCGCATACTTTGTGAACGCCTCGGAAACCTGAAGCGCAAGTTCGCGCGTCGGCGTCAGCACCAATACCTGCGGGCGCATGTTCGACAAATCGAGCTTTGCCAGCGTCGGCAGGGCGAAAGCGGCGGTTTTGCCCGTCCCCGTCTGCGCCTCGCCAAGCAGGTCGCGGCCTGCGAGCAGATACGGAATGCAAGCGGCCTGAATTGGGGAGGGTATTTCGTAGCCGACTTCGGACAGCATGGAAAGCAGGCTGTCGGGAAGGCCGAGTTGCTCGAAAGAAGGCATCGTGGAGGGGGCAGGGGAGGTCATGGAAAAAAACCTTTCCGCACTGGACAGTGCTGGAACAGAAACGCGAAAACACGACCCGAGGGTCGTGTTCTGAAAAAAACGCGGCTTGAATTAAATAAGCCGCATTTTTGGGATGCTGCTCAGACCGGGCGGATATTAGCCGCCTGGAGACCTTTCGGCCCGGTTTTGACTTCGTACTCTACGCGCTGGTTTTCGGCGAGCGTTCTGAAGCCCTTGGACTTGATCTCGCTGAAATGCGCGAAAAGGTCATCGCCACCCTGTTCGGGGGTGATGAAGCCAAAACCTTTAGCATCGTTGAACCATTTGACGGTACCAGTTTGAGTGGTCATTTGATTGTGATTTCCTGTGAAACAGATTGCATGATGACGGGCTAAGCCCAAGAAGCCAGAACGATCAAGAAACGTTTCAAGGGAATCCAACCGGGCATTCACATACAAACAACGAACACGGGGCTACCACAGGGACAACGTTTGAATCGACTGCGAGCGTGAAGATACACGCTTTTTGCGGCAAGTGTTGATTTTTTGAGGGATTGACTGTTGTTTTTTTTGATGTCTTGATAAAAGTCAAAAATAGCGCCTGCTGGTCGTGCATTGAAAACCATTCCCCTGAGCTGCCCCATCCGCGCCGGGCAAGGCGGTTTGACTGACGACGGCGGCTTTGCGCAGCATGGCACGAAGGCAAGGACGCCAGATCTGCCGGGACTGTTCGCAAGCCCATCCCAACTTGCAGCGGCAGCAATCGAAGCGGGCCATTCCCCATCGAGCCGGACAGAGCCCGATGCGGGCAGCCTCTTTGCTGCTTTTTGCGGCAAAGAAGTCGTTCAGGGCGACTTCGAGGCGGTTCCGGGCTGCCTCCAGGTCCTTCGTATCCTCCTCCAGGTGCTTCTTGTCGACGGGCCAGGCGCTCTCTGCGGCAAAGGGGGG
>JAITVD010000088.1 GCA_031285965.1 Azoarcus sp. | reverse complement strand
GTGCTCTTCCGATCTAACTCGACCGTCTCGGAATCGACTTTGCGCGGGTCGACCTCAATCGAATACTCGCCATCGGGCACAAGCTCGAAACGCGCCCGCACCGATGCCATCAGCCGATGAAACTCTTCATGGGACAGGAAGGTCGGTGTTCCGCCGCCGAGGTGAAGCTGCGTCACCTGCCTGCTCCCGCCGAGCAAGTCGGACTGAAGCGCCCTCTCTCGATCTAGGTAGTCTAGGTACTTCGCGGACAGCCCGTGGTCTTTGGTGATGATTTTGTTACAGGCGCAGTAGTAGCAGATCGTGTTGCAGAACGGGATGTGGAAGTACAATGAAAGCGGTTTGCCCGCCCCGTCGGTTTCTCGCTTGCCAAGCCACGCAGACAACGCGTGCGCGTCAAAGGTTTCGACAAAACGGTCTGCCGTAGGATATGACGTGTAGCGGGGGCCGTTGATGTCGAAGCGCCGAATCAGTTCGGGGTTGAAAACAAGCTCGTGCTGGTGGGTCATGGACGTACTGTCTGGAGTTTTTTTTACGATGGCAGAAAGCTATTATTGCAGAGTTGACGCAAATCAATCCCCCTTACAACGAAAACACTCCCCAACCGACAAGTTCCCCACCCAATGAAGGCTACAACAGCACCCGTTACGCTCACAGGTCTAAAAAAAGCCTGCTCACAATGTAACCTCTTTGAACTGTGCCTGCCCTTCGGCATCAGCGAAACGGACTTCCTCCGGCTCGATGACCTGGTCGGCTCACAGCGCAAAATCAAACGCCAGCAACCGCTGTACCGCAGCGCCGACCCGTTCGAGGCGATCTACGCCATCCGCGCCGGCTCGTTCAAGTCGGATGTCCTGCTCGAAGACGGGCGCGAGCAGGTCACGGGATTTCAGATGACCGGCGAAATCCTTGGCCTCGACGGCATCGGCACTGGCGTGCATTCCTGCAACGCCATCGCGCTCGAAGACAGCGAAGTCTGCGTGATTCCCTATGCGCGGCTCGAAGAATTCGCCCGCTCCATCGAAGGGCTACAGCACCAGTTCCACAAAATCATGAGCCGCGAGATCGTGCGCGACCACAGCATGATGCTGCTGCTTGGCTCGATGCGCGCCGAAGAGCGGCTGGCCGCTTTCCTGACCAACATGTCGCAGCGATGCACCGCTCGCGGCTTCTCGCCAACGGAATTCCACCTGCGCATGACCCGCGAAGAAATCGGCTCCTATCTCGGGCTGAAGCTGGAAACCGTCTCGCGCGCCTTCTCCCACTTTCAGGAAAAAGGGCTGATTTCCGTGCAGCAAAAGCACATCTGCATACTCGATGCCGAAGGGCTTAAAAAGCTGATCCAGCATCAGCCCTGCATGCACTGACCGATTTGCCGCGAGACCGCTTAAGTATCGTCACCGCGTCGGGCGGATAGTCAGTTGTTGTACCGCCTGTTCCGTTTGCCGAGTGGGTGTTTTCGTAAAAAAACCATTTGATGCGTGAATATCTCCCCGAGCAGGCAATACCGCAAGAAATTTCCCGCGTAGATGGGCCTGTTCCATGCCGCCGCTACGGGTCTGCCACATAGACAAAAACTGCTCACGGCTGAAAGTACGATTCCCGTGGGACGGGTCAGCCAGCCATACCGTGTTACCGCTGATTCCACGCAACACGGAAAAATGGTCATCTTTGCGATATTTCAGATAGACGAGCACCGGAGTACGCAATTGCACCAGTTGTTCCCAACTGGCGGCAAAACCTTGAGCCTTAAAACCAAATTGCGCCATGACACGCGCCATGTCGTCGAAACTGGCTCGTCCATTCTCCTTGTTCATCGCCTTAAGGATTTCGTCCTCGGTCACGCGCTGGCCGTAATGCTCATTGAGCAAGGTCGCCAATGAAGCCGCCCCGCAAGAATAGTCCAAATCCTGTTTGACCACATGCGCGTCACGCAGGGTTTTCCAGCTTTTGACAGGGATATGTTCGATCAAGGTCGACGTAACGAGCAAGGCGCTTTCGTCCTTGCTTTGTCCAGTTTTATCTTGGTCTCCTGCCTGTGCTGCCGCAATTGACGACAACAAACACAGCAAGGGCAAAACAGAGGGCAATGCCATTTTAATCATGTTCAGTGCTCCATATTCAGATCAAAAAACCTAATCCAAAAACCACCAATTCCGCAACGGTCAGCCAGAACACCCATGTTCCTAATGAATCATCATTGTTTTTTTGATTAGAATTTTTGTTGCCTAATCCTTTCATCATCCGTCTTTCTGTTTATTTGAGTATTCTAAGTACTGCTGAACAAAAAGAACGAAACATTTCAAAATAACCTTGCATAAGATAAAAGAGCAGAATCAAAATAACAATAAAAGTAAGCCCCCCCTCAAATAGCCATAATTTATTATTACCACATACATCAAGGCATTGTTTCTTTAGTTCGACAAAAAAGGTTTTGAGAAAAATTTTCATTATCTGCCGCGCTTAAAATAGGTTAATTATAAAAGTATGCAATACCTCAAACAACCAGCGCATAACGTAAATTATTATAAGTATGATGACGAGTAGACTAGGGATGCCTTCAAACATCCAAAAACCAATATTCCTTCCCGCATCCGTCCCTGTGCCGATCATGCGTTTTATTCTGGTAAAGATTTTCCAGTCAGATTCATCAGTATTTGCATCTTCCCCTCATATGCTAGGGCAATCTGACTGACCTGCGCACCGGGAACTGCTGCGCCTCTCCCGCAAAAGCCGTTGTAACAAGGCTGGCAGACAATGCGGCAACGAGAACAGTGGGCTTCATGATTTAAGTATAGATATAAATAATAATTTATGTCAACACATTTATTATTTAATCATCCAAGTTGATAAAAGAGGGATTCTCATTAGCAAGGCATACCATACGGAATCGGCTGAACTGATAGGACATGTTATCGCCCGACAGCGTTTGCATTTTTTGATTAGAATTTTTGTTTCGGGCTTTTTATCATCTACTCTTCTGTTTATTTATGTATTCAAAGTGTAACTGAATAAAAAAACATAACATTTCAAACAATCGGCGCATAAAATAAATTATTATAAATATAGCTGCGAGCAGACCGGGTATACTCTCAAATATCCAAAGCCCAATATTCGTTCCCGCATCTGGCCCTGTGCCGATCATGCTTTTTATTCTGGCAAATATTTTTGTGCAAAAACATCCATCACAGAGAAGAGACTCTCATTTCATTGCCATAATCAATTACCTTGAAGTATTTTAGAATAATCTTTTTGAGCTTCTTCGTTCAGTTTTTGTATAAGCAGATCTCTTTGCCTTTTTTCCTCTTCTATCATCAAGACCAGTCTCTCCTTTTCCTCGGGTGTCATTTGGGCTAGCGTCATAAGCCTTATCATATTGAGGTTTTCGTTTATTGAGGACAGGTGTTCCTCTATAGTGATAACAGCCATTCTTTTTTCAAAAGCGGATTGGCTGTACGCTTTTTCGGGTTGCAGCAGCAATGCCGCGAGCAGTGCTGTCGCCACAGGCAGCATGAATTTCATGTTCATTGCCATTTTCCCCTCATGAAAAGCCACCAGCCCGCAGAGAACGCGGGCTGGCTCACCTCATCAACACTCTTCCAAACAACGCTCCGGCATCGCTGCCTCAAGGCTCGAGCACGTAAGTACCCGGCGCGGGCGCAAGCTGTGGGAATTTTTTGTCGGCGGCGGGTCTCGCGTCCACCAGTTTTCCGGCGCGCGGCTTTAGCCATTCCATCCAATCCGTCCACCAGCTTCCTTCATGCGCCGCCGCGTGCGACTTCCAATAGTCAGCCGTCTCGGAACGGTGCTGCACGTCATTGACCCAGAAACGGCGCTTGGGCGGGGTCACGACGGGGTTGATGATGGCAAGGATATGCCCGGAACTCGACAGCACGAAGCGTTTCGGGCCAACGACATGGTTATTGACCCGGTAGGTCTGCATCCACGGCGCGATATGGTCATCAACGGCGGAAACCGCATAGAGCGGCTGGACGATGCGCCCAAGGCTAATCGGCTCGCCCGCCACGGTCAGGGCATCGGCATGAACCAGCCGATTGTGAAGGTAAAGCTCGCGCAGATACCATGAGTGCATTTCGCACGGCATCCGCGTGGCATCCATGTTCCAGTACAGCACGTCGAACGGCGCGGGTGTCTCGCCATACAGCCAGCCATGCACGACATACGTCCAAATCAGGCTGTTGGAGCGCAGCAATCGGAAAGCGGAGGCCATCTGCTTGCCTTCGAGATAGCCTTTTTTCTTCATGCCTTCGATCATGTAGTTGATGCTGGACTCGTCGATAAAGACTTCAATGTCGCCCGGCTGGCGGAAATCGACCAAGGTTGTGAAAAGCGTCCAGTCGGCCACCGGAACCGCATCCTTGGCAAAGTGCTTGTTCGCCCAAGCCATGTAAATGGAAAGCGCGGTTCCGCCAATGCAGTACCCCGCCGCATGAACCTTGTCCGCGCCCGTGAACTTGCGTGTCACATCAATGATGGCCTGCACCCCTTCGGTCAGGTAGTCATCGAAGGAGCAGGCGCTCATCTCCGCGTCGGGGTTTTTCCAGCTTGTGATGAACACGTCCAGCCCTTGGTCGAGCAGGAAGCGAATCATGCTTTTCTTCGGTACGAGGTCAAGGACATAGAACTTGTTGATCCACGGCGTAATGATGACAACTGGCTCGGCATGGACTTTGGGCTGGGTGGGCGCGTAATGGATGACTTCGAGCAAGCGATTGCGGAAAATCACCGCGCCCGGCGTCGTCGCAAGGTTTTCTCCCACCTTGAAATCGTTGGGATTGGTCATGCGCACCATGCCCATGCGCAAATCGGCAAGGAAATTTTGGAATCCCCGCTGAAGGCTCGCGCCACGGGTATCGGCCATCTTGCGGATAGCCACCGGGTTCGTCGGCAGGAAGTTGGTAGGCGCTACCGCGTTGAGCCACTTGCGCCACCAGAAGGCGGCGCGGCGGCGCTCTTTCCCGCTCAGGCCCGGCGTGTCGTACAGCATGTCCTGCATGTGGTGGGTGAAGGCCAGATACCATTCTTTGACCAAGTCCCATGAAGCCGAATCCGTCCATACGGGGTCGGCAAACCGGACATCATCTGGATGCGGAAGAATGGGGTCGTCGCTGGGCAAGCCAAACATCCGGTGCATTGTGTGAAGCTGCAACTTCCACAAATCGTTGGAAAGGCTCGTGCAACGCTCCATCAGCTCCTGCGGATGCACAAGCCACGCCAACTGCGCATGAACGATAGGGGCGCTCATGCCCAGCGGGTCGATGCTCCCCTCCACTCGGTCATGCAGGGCGCGCATGTTTTTTTCAATCATCTTCTTTGGATTGAAATCAAAAGAACCCGGACGACCCGCGCCCTTGCCCCCTGATTGCCGCCCCGTCCTCGCTTCCGTTCCGCCCGCGCTTGCTTTCGTCATGTTTTCCTCCGCGTCTCAATACCCTGCGCCAAATATCGGCGAATGGCATACATTCATGCGTAAATATCCCGTGATGATAGAGCCATCATCCGCAGAGAGCCTCGCCCGCCGATAGCGCGTGCGTGACCAATTCCCTTGTGGCATACAAATAGTCGGGGTTAAGGCGGGTGCGAAAACGGCGCGGCTTTCACTATAATCGGGCGATACACATAAAGAAGGGAGGCACACGATGTTCAAGCATGTACTCGTACCGACTGATGGCTCACCGCTCTCCGACACTGCCGTGACCCGTGCCATTGCGTTTGCCAGCGAAATCGGTGCGCGGCTGACTTTTTTTTACTCGCAGCCTGATTTTCCGATGCCCATCTACGGCGAAGGCGCTTTGATCGACCCGACAACGCCGGAACAGTTCGCCCAGTCCGCAGTGCAGGAAGCCCAGCGCATTCTGGATCGCGCCAAAGCAGAGGCGGAAGCCGCTGGCGTTTCCGCCGACGCGGACTCAATGACAAGCGAAACGCCCTATGAGGCCATCATCGCCGCCGCAGACCAGCATGGCTGCGACCTGATTTTCATGGCATCGCATGGGCGGCGCGGCATCGCTGGATTGCTTCTGGGCAGCGAAACGCAAAAAGTGCTGACCCACAGCAAAACGCCGGTGCTCGTTTATCGCTGATTTTTTCTTGGCTCAAAAAAAGATGGCTCGGAAAAACCGAGCCATCTTTTTGTCATGAGGCAAGCTCAAACTTGGGCGAAGCCTCAAGCACGTCTTTCGCGTTGCTGCTTGGCTGCGTTGCGCTCATCTTCCGCCATGCGGTTCTTGCAAAACTTCATGAGGTAGAACCCCATGACGATGCAGAAAACGATGGTAAACAAACTGAGCAGCCCAATCAGGCTCGTGAACAATTCCAGAAAAGTTCCCATGGCAAAACACCTCCTTCAAGAATTTAAGAATCGGACGGCCTCATTGAGATTCGGCCTGACTGATACGACCCGGCTGAAACGGCTTTATTGACACCACAGTCTCCGTCGGAATATTGGCGTTCCCGAGCATGCGCCATGTGCGGGACTCGTCTTCTAATTGAAACTGCCAGCGGCTGTCATGCAGCGGCATGACCTGCCCCGAATACACATCGGCTTCTCCCTTTTGCAACAAAACCTGCTGATCGAACCTGTCCTGAGTGGGATGGACAATGGCCAAGCGAAGCGTTGGGGGCAAATCTTTTTCGTGGAGGGCGCCCAATTTGACGCTGACCTGTGTGCCGCTCACCGTGGCCTGCGCCGACAATCCCAGGCTCTCCGCCGTTTTTTGCTTGTCGATGAGAACCGCGACCCCTCTGCCGTCCTTGGAGTAATCACCGGCAACGAGGCTGTCCACATTCCAGTAATTGGCAATGATGTACAGGCTGATTCCGACGACAACGGAAACCGCTGGCACTCCGAACAAGAACCACGGCCAACCGTTCCGGTACCAAGGCTCAACGACTTCAATTTGTAGATCTGCTGCCATTTATTCTTCCATGTTCAGTTGGGAAGCAGGAAAACCGCTTTCCCTTTTCGCTGCAAACCAGGTGCGTCTTTGGAGACGACCTCGAAATAAATTTCGTTTGAAACCTGCTGGACGGATGCCTTGGGAACCCGTGCCTGAATGAGCAGTTGCCGGTTTTCCGTCGGTTCGATTGTCACTTCGCTTTCACCGACCATGCGTATCCCATCCAGACCCGCCACGCTGATGAGGAAAGTGCGCCGTTCCTCAGCCATGTTCATGACCTTTAATATGTAGTCGTTTTCAACCATCCCGCCTGAAACAGTCCGTCCAAGCGAATATGGGTCACGGATGACATCGAAGCGCAACGGCGTCCGTGTCGCCAAGCCCCACACGAATGCTGAGACAATCACGAGCAATATCGCCCCATAGACCAAGGTACGCGGACGCCGCACATGGCGGAGGATTTCCCCAGAACCCCATCCCCGTTTGAGGGCATTTTCGGTGGTGTAGCGCACCAGCCCGCGAGGCAATTTGACCTTGTCCATAATCTGGTCGCAAGCGTCGATGCAGACCCCGCAACCGATACATTCATATTGCAAACCTTGGCGAATATCGATGCCAGTTGGGCAGACCTGGACACAGATTCCGCAATCAATGCAGTCGCCGCGCCCCGTCCGGTCTTCTCCCTTGCGCAGCATGGCGCGAGGCTCGCCGCGCGCTTCGTCGTAAGTCACGATTAGCGTATCCGGGTCGAACATGACCGACTGAAAACGCGCATACGGGCACATGTATTTGCACACCTGTTCGCGCATGAACCCGGCGAACACGAACGTGAAAGTGCCGTAGAAGAAAATCCAGAATGTTTCCCAAGGGCCAAACCCAAAGGTCGGAATCGATGCCAGCAGCTCTTTTACGGGCGTGAAGTAGGCGACGAGCGTAAAGCCCGTCCAGAGCGAAAAAGCACCCCAAATCGCGTACTTGACCGACTTGATCGCAAATTTGCGCCCGTTCATCGGGGATTTATCGAGCCTCAGCCGCGCATTATGGTCGCCTTCGATTTTTTCTTCTATCCAGAGGAATATCTCCGTATAAACCGTTTGCGGACACGCATAGCCGCACCATAAACGTCCTGCAATAGCGGTAAAGAAAAATAGCGAATAAGCCGAAATAATCAGTAATAGCGATAAGAAAAGAACTTCTTGCGGCCAGAATACCCAGCCAAAAATATAAAACTTGCGCTCAACCAAATGCAGCAAAAACGCTTGGCGGTCATTCCATACGAACCAAGGCAATCCAAAGAAAATGATTTGTGTCAGCCACACAAGCCCCCAGCGCCACTTGGCAAATACGCCGTTGGTCGAACGTACATAGACCTTTTTGTGCGCGGCGTACAGCCCTTCTGCCCCTTGCCCTTTACCGTCGTCTCCCGCCGCAGAAGAAAGCTGGGCGGAAGCGTCAGAAGACGAACTATCTGACGAGGAAATATTAGGGTCAGTGCCGCTCATTCTAGGGTTCTCCCGGAAGCCATCTGGAAACAGGCAAAAAGCACCCTATGAACACGTTTCACAGGGTGCTTTCCGCTCAAATTTACTGCTTGTTGCTCAGGCTATACACATACGCTGCCAAGACATGCACCTTGTCTTCGCTAATGAAGGACTTCCACATCGGCATAGGCTTGGCTCTCTGCGGATGATCGGCAGCGTCAACATTGCGTCCGTTGGTGACACCTTCCATGACGGTTTCTATGGAGTTGTCATACAGCCAGATGTCGTCCGTCAGATTGGGTCCCAGTCCGGGCGTACCCTTTCCTTGCGGGCCATGACAAACCGCACAGGCCAATTGCCCCGCCAGCTTCTCGGCGTAGACACCTTCTTGGAAGAAGATCGCCTTGCCTCTTGCCGCACGGTCAGGCTCAGTGCTTAGGCCAGACAGGGAAAGCGCGTAGTTGGCCACATCCCTGATTTCCTCGCTGTTGAGCTTGGCGCCGAAGGCATTCATCAGACCAGCACGGCCTTCGCTGATGCTTTCCTTGATCTGCTCAGGCGTGCCGCCAAATATCCAGTCATTGTCGGTCAGGTCAGGATAGCCTCTGGCATTCTTTTCCTTTTTGGCGGAAGAGCCTTTGGCAGAGGAGCCGTGGCACTGTGCGCAATAGGTCAAGAACAGGCGTTGTCCCGTCGCCATAGCGTCTTTGTCAGCCGCCAAGGCTTTCAGGTCAACCGCTTTGTACTTGTCAAGAAGCGAAGCGGCAGCAGCCATTTCCCCGGCATACTCCCTGCGCAGCCCTGTTTCAGTATCCGCATCAGTGCTTTTCCGGTTACCGAATCCTGGGTAAATCACAAGGTAGACGATGGAGAAAACAATCGTCCCCACGAACAGGTACAACCACCAACGCGGCAGCGGGTTGTTGTACTCACGGAGGGACTCGTCCCAAACATGCCCCTTCACCTGAGGGGCGCCCGATTCCTGCGTCATATTGGCAACCAACACAATGACGCAGAGCAAGAGACCAAACGCAACGAAGCCCGCTACGTAAAGATCCCAGAAACCGCTGATAAAGTCAGCCATTTGTCATTCCTTCCTGTCAGCCGGACTCGCCGGTAGATCATCATCAGCCAGAGGCAATTGCGCCGCTTCGTCGAACCCCGCCTTGCTGCGCCGACTGTATGCCCAGTAGCAGAACCCCAAGAAACACAGCAGGGACACAATCATGACGGCAATTCGCAAAACATCTTTCATCGCGGCGCAACCTCCACTCTACTTCACGTCACTTAAGCGCCAAGCCCATACCCTGAAGATAAGCAATCAGGGCATCAAGCTCGGTCTTGCCAGCAAGTGCTGCGGATGCGCTGGCAATGTCGCTCTCGGAATAAGGCGTCGGATTGCTGGGCGGATTGATGACCAGATTCAGCGCCTTCATGTGTTCTCCGATGGGAACAGTGACCGCCCGGTCGAGCCACGGGAAAGCTGGCATGTTCGATCCCGGCACGACGGCGCGCGGGTCGAGCAAGTGCTTGCGATGCCACTCGTCGTCACGACGACCGCCAATGCGCGCCAGATCGGGACCAGTACGCTTGGAACCCCATTGGAACGGGTGGTCGTAGATGAACTCGCCCGCCACGGAGAAATGGCCGTAGCGTTCGGTTTCAGCCCGGAACGGGCGAATCATCTGCGAGTGGCAGTTGTAGCAGCCTTCACGGATGTAGACGTAGCGACCCGCCAGACGGAGCGCGTCATAGGGTTTCACTTCGATCGCTTTCCCCTTGTCGTCGACCGCTTCACGAGTCGAAGTCTGGAAGAACAAGGGGACGATTTCCACGAGACCACCCACACTAACCGCAAGCAGAGCGAGGACGATCAGCAGAAATACGTTGCGCTCGATCGCATCATGTTTAGATTGAGCCATGTTTTTTTCTCCGCTTAAGCATGAGCAGCGGCAGGAGCCACTATTGGTGCGTCATAGGCTTTCTCACCCACGATGGTCTTGAGCATGTTGTAGAACATAATCAGCATACCAACGAGGAAGAGCGTGCCGCCTACGAGACGGATCATCAGGAACGGGAACTTCACTTTGACGCTTTCAACAAAGAACCCGTAGACCAAGGTACCGTCAGGATTGGTCGAACGCCACATCAAGCCTTCCATCACACCGGCAATCCACATCGAGGCGACGTAGAGCACGATGCCAATGGTCGCTACCCAGAAGTGCGTGTTGATGAGCTTGGTGCTGTACATCTCAGTCTTGCCATAGAGGCGCGGCAGCAAGTAGTACAGAGCGCCAATCGAGACCATCGCCACCCAGCCCAGCGCGCCGGAGTGCACGTGACCGACCGTCCAGTCGGTGTAGTGCGACAAGGCATTCACGCTCTTCACGGACATCATCGGGCCTTCAAAGGTCGACATGCCGTAGAACGACAGCGAAGTGACGAGGAACTTGAGGATCGGATCCGTGCGCAGCTTATGCCAAGCGCCCGACAGGGTCATGATGCCGTTAATCATGCCGCCCCAAGACGGAGCAAGAAGGATCAGCGAGAACAGCATGCCGAGGGACTGCGCCCAGTCAGGCAGCGCGGTGTAATGCAGGTGGTGCGGGCCGGCCCACATGTAGGTGAAGATCAGCGCCCAGAAGTGGACGACCGACAGGCGGTACGAATAGATGGGGCGGTCGGCCTGCTTCGGCACGAAGTAGTACATCATGCCCAAGAAGCCAGCGGTCAGGAAGAAGCCCACCGCGTTGTGCCCGTACCACCACTGCACCATCGCGTCCTGTACGCCGGGGTAGACCGAGTAGGACTTGAGCGTCGTGAAAGAAACCGGGATTTCGGCGCTGTTGGTAATGTGCAGAAGAGCGATGGCGATGATGAAGGCCGCGAAGAACCAGTTCGACACATAGATATGGGACACCTTGCGGGTCGCAATCGTGCCGAAGAACACAATCGCGTATGAGACCCAGAGCACGGCAATCATGATGTCGATCGGCCATTCAAGCTCGGCGTATTCCTTGCCCGTCGTGAAACCAAGAGGAAGGCTCAGGGCGGCACAGAGAATGACGAGCTGCCAGCCCCAGAATACGAAGGTCGCCAACCCCGGCGCGAACAGTTTCGTGTGGCAAGTCCGCTGCACGGAATACAACGATGTTGCGAACAGGGCGCAACCGCCGAACGCGAAAATCACCGCATTGGTATGTAGCGGGCGCAGCCTACCGTATTGCAAAATTTCGTGCAGGTTCAGTTCAGGCCAAATGAGCTGTGCCGCGACGATTACGCCGACAAGCATGCCCACAATACCCCATACCACCGTCATGATGGCAAACTGGCGCACGACTTTGTAGTTATAAGTCGCTTGCGATTGCATGTGAGTCACCTCTTGGTTAGAAAAAAATTTCCTTCGGTACACCAAACAGCACCGAAAAACAGCGGGAACTGTCCTCGCCGCCGAAGAATACCTTCGGACTGATTCTACAATTTGATACAAGTCAAATTGTAGGTGTGCAACTTTACCGCACTTCAGCAGACAGATGAACCATTGCCAACGCTTAGCGGTTTATACGTATGCCTACAAACAACAGGGGAAAGCAGGTTTTCAGGCAAAAAAAAGGTGCACTTGCGTGCACCCCCAACCCCAACAGAGAGACTAAACTCAGGAGCGACTCAAACAGGCGCAATGTCACGGCACTTGCTTGTTTTGCTCGGATGCCGTGAAGTATGCCCAGTTCTTTCTCTGTTTTTTTGATGCGCATCAAAGAAAACGCTTGTTTTCCATGCCTTTCACAGTTTTAGAAAAAACATCCTACGGCACGGCACGCAAAATCACGTCTCGTCCGCCGCGCCTTCGCCTTTTTTTTCCTCGCGCCCCGGCTCGTCCCGGTCATCGAACAGAACTCGGTACGCGGGGCCTTCGAGGTCATCGTATTGCCCGGAACGTATCGCCCACCAGAACACCGCGCCGATGATAAAAACCAGCAGCACCGAGATCGGGATCAGCAAAGTGAGGCTATCTTCCATGTTCGTCCTGTCCCCGTAATCATCGTTGAAGGCGCAGCGCGTTGAGAACCACCAGCAACGAACTGCCCGCCATGCCCACCCCCGCGATCAGGGGCGTCACATGCCCCGTCATCGCCAGCGGCACAGCGGCAATATTGTATGCGAGCGACCAAAGCAGGTTTTGCCGGATGACCCACAGGGTTTTCCGCGCCAAGCCAACGCCGTTGGCGAAACTGGTGAAATCTTCGCCCAGCAGAACGATGTCGGCTTGGTTGCGGGCGAGGTCGGTTCCGCTGCCCATCGCCACCGAAACGTGCGCCTGCGCAAGCACCGGCGCGTCATTGACACCGTCTCCGGCCATTGCCACCACCTTTGCCGGGTCTTTCTGCAACCGGGCGATGAATGACTGCTTGTCCTGCGGCGACATCCCGCCATAAATATCGGCAATGCCCATTCGATGCCCGACCGCTGCTGCTGCCGCTGGCGCGTCGCCCGAAAGAATCGTGACCGGTGTCCCCGTCGCCACAAGCTGCCGGACGAAATCCGCCGCCGCCTGCCGCACAGCGTCGGCAAAGCGAAAAAGCCCCAGCCAGCCATGCTCGTCGGCCAGCGCGACCACTGTTCCCGTTTTTGCTTCCATCCCTGCGGCTTCGTCCGGCACGGACAGTCCCGTGCGCCCGGCAACGAAACCAGGACGGCCAATCCACACCGCCCCGCCGCCGTAGCGTCCGGCGATGCCATGCCCCGTCACGGCGGCAACATGGCTGACCACAGGCAGCTCACGTCCGGCAGACGCGCCGCGCAAGGCATCTGCCACGGGATGCTCGGAACCCTGTTCCAGCGCGGCGGCCAGCGCAAGCAGGCTATCCGCGTCCAGCGCGCCAAGGGGCAAGGTTTCCTCCAATTGCATCCGCCCCGTCGTCAATGTTCCGGTTTTATCGAATACATAATGATTGACCCGCGCCAAAGTCTCGATGGCATGGCCGCGCGTAACCAATACGCCCATCCGCGCCAGCGCGTCAGTTGCCACCGTAAGCGCGGCGGGGGTTGCCAGCGACAGGGCGCAGGGACAGGCCACCACCAGAACGGAAACAAATATCCACAAAGCCCGCGCCGGATCGGCGAAATACCAGACCGCCCCTGTTGCCGTCGCCAGCGCCAGCAGGACGATGACAAAAACCGTTGCCCAACGGTCGGAGAGCGCCGCCAGTTTCGGTTTCTCGCCCGCGCCCCGCTCCATCAAGCGGCGTATCGCGGCCAGCCGGGTGCTGTCCCCCACTTGCTCGACCCGCATCACGAGCGGGCTGGAAATATTGATGCTGCCGCCAGTCAGCGGGGAGCCTTCCATCTTGGGCACGGGGCGGCTCTCCCCGGATAACAAGGCTTCGTTGGCCTCGCTCACGCCGTCCGCCACGATTCCGTCAGCGGGAATCACCTCGCCGGGGCGCACCCGAACGCAATCCCCCGGCACAAGCTGCGAAACGGGAACCTGCTCGCCGTCGGGATGCGGCCAGCGCGGCAACCGTTCCGCGAACGCGGGCAGGATTTTGCCTAGCTCCTCAATGCCGCGCACCGCCCGCGCCCTAGCGAGCATTTCAAGGTAGCGCCCGCCCAGCAGGAAAAAGACGAACATCGTCACCGAATCAAAATAGACTTCCGGCCCGCCAAGCAGCGTCGACCACAGGCTCGCCAGAAAGGCGCTGCCCACGCCGAGCGCGACCGGCACGTCCATCCCCAAGCGGCGCATGCGGAAATCACGTATGGCGTGCCTGAAAAACGGCGCGGCGGAATACAGCACCACCGGCAGGGTCAATAGCAGGCTGGCCCAGCGGAACCATAACTGCTCGCGCAAGCTCATGTCCCCGTCGCCCGCGATATAGGCGGGAACCGCGTACATCATGACCTGCATCATGCCGAACCCGGCGACGAACACGCGCCACAGCATCGTGCGCCGCTCGCGGTCGGCAACATCTTCGGCGCGGGCGGCATCATAGGGATAGGCGCGATAGCCGATGGACTGAATCGCCCCAAGGATGTCGGAAAGTTTGCCCTTGCGTTCGTCCCAGCGCACCCGGACACGCCGGGTCGCGTAATTGACATGCACCGCCGAGACCCCCGGCTGAAGCGCGATGTGCCGCTCGTTGAGCCACACGCAGGCCGCGCAGGTGATGCCTTCAAGAATCAGCGATGTTTCGCGCTCATGCTCGCCGACCGGGCGCACGAACCCCTGCTGGATGTCGGGATGGTCGAAATGCCCCAGCTTGCGCAGGTCGTCCGGCAACGCCTCGGGGCGCTTTTCGGGCATGGCATCGCGGCGGCGGTAATAGTCCGCCAAGCCATTATCGACAATCAGCCGCGCCGCCGCTTCGCACCCGGCGCAGCACATGCGCCGCCGCATGCCATCCACCGCCACGTGATAGTCCACCTGCGGCGGCACGGGCAAGCCGCAGTGATAACAAGCCGAATCGGCGGAGGGCGTGGCATCTGAACTCATCGGGCAGGGCGCATCGGGGTGAAAAAGAAGCTCGCCACTCTAAACCTTTGCGGCAAGAATACCTACTGCCAGTTCCGCGAAGCGGGGCGGGCGGGCGCGAGCGGCATCGGCCTACCTTCGCTCCACCATGTACAGCAGCGCCATTGCCGCCGCGAAGAACAGCAGCCCCGGCATCATTGCGGCAATCGGGGGCGGCCACGAGTTAATCATCCCAAGGCTGGAGGCCATCCCGTTGAGCAGATAGAACGCCACGCCGAGCATCACGCCAAGAAACAGCTTCATGCTGGCGCCGCCGCTGCGCTCGTGGGTCATGGCAAACGGCAGCGCCAAAATCATCATCACCAGCGCGGCGAACGGCGCGACCAGCTTTTTCCATAGCGCGATTTCATAACGGTTCGTGTCCTGCTTGTTTCCGCGCAAATGGCTGATATACGCCATAAGCGCCGACACGGACATCCGCTCGGGCTGCACCATCAACACGCTGAGCACTTCGGGCGTCAGCGCCGATTCCCAATCCATTTCGTCGGGAGAGGCCATCGCGGCATGGTCATCGAAAAAATCCGTGCGGATTACGTCGGTCAAATGCCAGTGTCCCTTGCCCTCGCCGCCCGCCGGGACATAAATACCCTGCGCCGCCTCGGCGATGGATTGCAGGACGCCGGATTCATTGAAGGCAAAGATACGGATTGCCTCCATGCTGCGATCCGGTTGCAGGGTACGCACGTTGATGACGCGCGAGCCGTCTTTAATCCATAAGCCCGAATGAAGTTGCTGCGAAATAGCCGAATTGGTCGAGGTCAGCCGCCATTGCTGCGCCGCCCGCTCGGAAGGCGGCGCAATGTATTCGCCAAAAATATAGATGACCGCCACGGGCAAAACGCCTACCAAGCAGAGCATGGCCAGCATCCGCCCCGTCGAAAGCCCCGAGGCGCGCATGACCGTAATTTCAGAATGGCGCGCCAGCGTGGTCAGGGCATAGAGCGTGCCAATCAATACCGCCACCGGCAGCAGCTCGTACATTCGGCTCGGCATAATCAGCACTACATAGGCCAGCGCCTGATAGACTTGATAGCCACTTTTCCCGATGTCGTCGAGTTCATTGACGAAATCAAAAAAAGCGAACAGGCCGAGGAAAGCCAGCAGCACTGTAAAAGTCGCGCCATAGATTTCACGCGCAAGATAGGCCAGCAGGGTACGGTTCATTGCGCCTCCCCTTGCTGTTGCCGCGCCGTCTGGGCGGACGCTCGGCGACGCCAGAACGGCGTCACCATAAGGCGATGGTAGAAAAACAGCACCAATACGGCCAAAGCCACCAGATGCGGCAAGGCCACCCCGAACGCAAACGGCAGCTTTTCCTGCGCAATCCAGTTCTGGCACACGAGGATGGCATTGTTATAGAGCAGGTAAATCAGAAGCGCCAGCAGCAAGTTATTGCCGCGTCCAGCGCGAGGATTGACGAAGGAAAGCGGAATCGCCAGCAGCGCCAGAATCAGCGCCGCCAGCGGCGTGCTGATGCGCTTGCTCAATTCGCCAAGGTTCTTTGCGTCGCGCTCCCGGAGCAGATCGGCAGTCGGTTTTGCACGCATCTTTGAAGGCAGCGAGGACTGCTGGCTCGATTCGACCCGCAATTGGTAGCTATCGAATTGCATGACGCGGTATTCCGGCGTGCCGGGCGTGCCGTCATAGCGCCGCCCCTGCTCAAGAACCACATAACGGTTGCCTTCCTCATCGACCCGTATCGAACCTGCCGAGGCCGCAACCACGGACAGTTTGCCGTCCTTTTGCTCGCTGACAAAAACGTTGCGGACTTTGCCGTCCGCGCCCGCCTCGACTTCGACGAAAAAAACCCGCTGCGCTCCGGACGATTCCCGGAATACGCCCGGCGCGACGCGCTGCGTATCGTCGCGGTTTTCCAGTTTTCCGCGATATTCAACACTCTTTAGGCTCGCCCAAGGGCCAAGGAAGAGCGTCACGCCCCCTATGACCAGAACCAGCGGCAGGGCAAACCGCAGCACCGCCCCAATCCAAGCCTTCAGCGACAAGCCGGAAGAAAACCACACCACCATTTCGGAATCCCGGTAACTGCGCGACATCGACATGAGCACGCCGAGAAATACCGTCAAGGTCAGCACGATGGGCAAATCCGACAACGAGCCGAAGCCGATGAGCGCCAAGACAGCGTCAACGGGCACGCGCCCGCCCGCCGCCTGACCGAGCAAGCGGATGAGCACCACGGTAATCAGCACCGCGAATAACGCAACGAATACCGCCGCCGCCACATGGGTAAATTCCCGCTGAAAGGCGCGACGAAAAATAAGCATTCGATAACCGGATGAAAGTTCAGGAAAAGGGGCGGCGAATCTTTGACGGATGCCGCCGAAACGAGACATAATTATCTGCTGCTGGCTGGCAATGGCGCATTATCATTTACAGTCCTTCTTTCGCGTTCCCGTTGGGGCAGATTTTGTGAAATTTACCATAAAGACGACCGCCCCCGAAAAATTGGAAACGGGGCTGCTGGCGCTGTGCGTTTTTACGGACGGCGTATTCCCTCTGCCATACAACGCCATCGACAAAGCCAGCCAGGGTCGTTTGTCCGCACTCGTGTCTGCGGGCGAACTCAACAAAAAAGCCGGAGCGTGCCTGCTTCTGCACGGGCTTGCGGGCGTGGCTGCCGAACGGATATTGCTGGTGAGCCTCGGCGAATTCGCTTCATTCGGAGACAAAGCCTGGCGCGACGCGCTGGCGAGTGTGGGCAAGGCGCTCGCCGATACTTTGGCTGAAGATGCCGCCATCGCGCTTGAAGAAATAGCCCTGCCGCCGGAGCGTGATTTCGTTTGGGCGCTGCGCCATGCCAGCCGCATTATTGCCGACCACGCCTACCGATTCGATGCCCCGCGCGCAAAACAAGACAGCGCGAAGCGCGGCGCACGCAAAATCGCGTTCCTCCTCGCTTCTGAACCCGACCCGGCGCAGAAAGAAGCCCTTCTTCACGGCAAAGCCATCGCCGAAGGCATGGCGCTGGCAAAAGACCTCGCCAATCTCGGCGCCAATGTCTGTACGCCCACCATGCTGGCTGAAACCGCGCTAGACCTTGGAAAACAGTTCGGTTTCGATGTCGATGTCCTTGAGCGGGCCGACATGGAAAAACTCGGTATGGGCGCATTGCTGGCGGTTGCGCGAGGAGCGGCCCAGCCGCCGAAATTCATCGTCATGCACTACCGGGGCGGCAAAAAAGGCGACAAGGCGCGGAAAAACGGCAAAACCCCCGCGCATCCCATCGTGCTGGTCGGCAAGGGCGTCACTTTCGACTCCGGCGGCATCTCGCTCAAGCCCGGCGCGGAAATGGACGAAATGAAATATGACATGTGCGGCGCGGCCAGCGTCATCGGCGCAGTCAAAGCCATTGCCCTCATGGATTTGCCGCTTGATGTCATCGTTCTTGTTCCGGCGACCGAAAACATGCCCGGCGGCGGAGCCTCCCGCCCCGGCGACGTGGTGCGCTCGATGTCCGGCCAGACCATCGAAATTCTCAACACCGACGCGGAAGGCCGCCTGATTCTCTGCGATGCCCTCAGCTACGCCGAACGTTTCACCCCTGATTGCGTCATCGACATTGCCACCCTGACCGGGGCTTGCGTCGTCGCGCTGGGCAGGATTCCCAGCGGCCTGCTTTCTACCGACGACGCGCTGGCCGAAGAACTTACGCAGTGCGGGCTTAATTCGGGCGACCGCGTCTGGCGGCTGCCGCTGTGGGACGACTACCAAGAACTGCTTAAAAGCAATTTCGCCGACATGGCAAACATCGGGGGGCGCTTCGGCGGCGCAATTACTGGCGCGGCTTTCCTGTCGCGTTTCGCCAAAGCCTATAAATGGGCGCATCTGGACATTGCCGGCACGGCATGGCTGTCGGGCGATGCCAAAGGCGCGACAGGCCGCCCCCTGCCCCTGCTCGGCGAATTTCTGATTGCCCGCGCCAAGCAACGCGAGCACTGAACCTTTCGGACAACCGCCATGACGAGCGTCCATTTCTATCACAACGCGCAAGACCCGCTCAGGCTGGCGTGCGAACTGCTTGGAAACGCCTATGGCGGCGGGCGCAAGGCGGCCGTCATCGTGCCGGACGCGGCCTTGGCGCAGCGGCTCGACCGCCAATTATGGACAAACGAGCCGGGGAGCTTTATCCCGCATGTCATGAACGGCTCGCCGCTGACGGCAGAAACACCTATCGTCATCGGATTGGCTGGCGAAAAAGACTGGCCGCATACCGACCTCCTTTTCAATCTCGCCCCCGAACTGCCCGCCGCATGCGAGCGTTTCCGCATGCTGGTCGAAATCGTCGGCTCCGGCGAAACCGAGCGCATGCCCGCCCGCACGCGCTGGATGCACTATAAACAGCGGCAATTCCCGCTCAAGGCGTTCGATGCCGAACGCAGGATGGCGCTATGAACTCCCCCTCACGCTCGAATCCTCCTCTTGGCACAGCCGAACTGGACGTTGCCAGCACACTGATTAACGAAGCCAACGCCATACTGCGCCAGCACGGGGCAGACCCCGACAATGACGGCACGGGCGACGACCTGCCCGTTCTCACGGAAGTTATTTTCGATCTCGGCGACGCCGCGCCCGAATCGAATGTCCCTGCAACGCCGCAAGCGGCTCCCGCACCGCCGCCGCGTCCCCAGCGCGTCGAAACCAGCGCCCCTGCTCCGTCCCCCGTTCAATCCATCAGGCAACCGCCGCCCGCCGCGCAGCCACCAAGGCCGCAAGTCAGCGCGATGCCGCCGCGCCAAACCGCGCCAAGCCCCAAGCCGTCCGCCCCGACGCTTGCGGCAGGCGTGAGCGCCCGTGCGCCTTCGCCCACACAAGCGCCGCCAAGGCCGCCAGTCAGTGCAATGCCGCCGCGACAGACCGCGCCAAGCGCCAAACCGTCCGCGCCAACGCCTGCGGCAGCCACACGGATGCCAAGCGCACAAGCGCCCCAACCACAGCCCAGCGCAACCGCTCCACAGGCCACGCCAGCATCCGTAGCAACCGCCGCCGCGCCGAATACTCAGCCGCCCAAGCCGCAAGCTGGCGCCATTCCTCCACGCCCGACCGCGCCGCGTCCCCCGACCAGCGCGGCAGCGCCCGCAGCGGCTCCCCCCGCTTCTGCCACGCTACCCGCCCGACCGCAGTCCGCCACAGCGGCACAGCGCCCAAGCGCGCCGCCCGCCCACGCTGCGGCGGCGCAGAAGCCAGCGCCGCAACCCACGTCAGCGACACGTCCGCCTCCCATTCCATCACAGCTTCAAGCCGCGTGGGCACGAGCCTCCGTATTCCCCCCTCCCTTGTCTGAGCAAACGCCGCCCAAGCCACAAGCCGTCCAGCCACCCGCAGCGCCCGTTTCGCCCTCGGACGTTCCGGCAGCGCAAATGCGAGCCATCGCCACCGAGGAATTGAAGCAGCTCGACACCCTCATCATTGGGGAAGTTGAAGCGTGGCTGCGCGAAGAACTCCCCGCGCTGGTCGTGCGCGAAATCTCGCGGCTGAATGAACGCTTGCGAACCGAAGCCATCACGCACCTGCGGGCAACGCTGCTGCCGCGCATCTCAGACCATATCTCCGGTCAAATCGAGAAAATCAGCCATCCCGAACAGAACGGTTCGTAATACGCGCCCCGCGCCGCGTTAACTCAGCCAAGCCAGTCAGCCTTAACGGCTTTCCGTGAACCGCATGGACAGGTCGAGCGCCTTCACGTCTTTGGTCAGGCTGCCGACGGAAACGCGCTCGACGCCCGTCTCGGCAATGGCGCGGACACTTTCCAGATTGACCCCGCCCGAGGCTTCGAGCACGGCTCGTCCGGCGGCAATCTGCACGGCTTCGCGCAACATATCCAAACTCATGTTGTCGAGCAAAATCATGCTTGCCCCGGCATCGAGCGCCATCTGCAATTCGGCGATGCTTTCGACCTCGACCTCGATGAATGCGCCCGGCGGCGCGATGGCCTGCGCCGCTTTGAGCGCCTCGATGACCCCGCCTGCCGCAATGATGTGGTTCTCCTTTATCAGGATGCCATCATAAAGTCCGACGCGGTGATTAAGCCCGCCTCCCATCGTGACCGCGTATTTTTGCGCCCGCCGCAGCCCCGGCAGAGTTTTGCGCGTGTCGACAATCCGGGCTTTCGTGCCCGCCACCGCGTCGACGTAGCGCCGCGTGACGGTGGCGACCGCCGAGAGCAGTTGCAGGAAATTAAGCGCGGTGCGCTCGGCGGTGAGCAGGGCGCGCGCCGGAGCTTCTATCTTGCACAATGTCTGCCCTGCGACAGCGAAATCGCCATCCCGCGCATGCCAACGCACACGCGCTTCCGGCGATAGCGCCTCAAATGTGGCGTCAAACCACGCCGTGCCGCACATTACGGCGGCCTCGCGGCTCATGACCGTAGCGCGGGATTGCGCGTGGGGAGAAATCAGAAGGGCAGTCAGGTCGCCGCTGCCAACATCCTCGGCCAGCGCGGCGGCAACGTTGCGCCTCACCTCCATCCGCAGCCCATCATCCAATACCGATGCCTTGTCCATGTGCGCTCACGCGACCTGATAGACGCGCAGGTCGAAACTCTTGCCCTTCAATACATCGCCCACGGGGCAGAGCTTGTAGATTTCGCTCTCTTTCACGACGAAAACGGGATGCTCGCCTTCCAATGCGCCTATCGGGGCAAGCAAACGAATCGCCACGCCGGGACGCACCGGGTCGCAGGCGCACAATTCTCGCGGCTGGCGACCATCGTCGACGCGCATAAGCTCGGGGTTATCCGACAGGGTGGCGATGCCGATTTCGATGTGCGATTTTGTCGTGCGCAAGCGGCGCACGACCCCGATATGCCATTGCGTTCCTTCCTCGGGACAATAAGCGACCAGATCGCCCGCCACAGGTACGTTGACTTTGATGTTGCGCGGAGTGACGGCGCCAATGCCGCCACGGCTCATGTCGGTGATGTGCCACGCCCCCATCCCTACGGCAACGCCTTCCATCGCGTCGTCATTCAAAAGATTCATGGCCTGCTCATAGCCGCGCACCACGCATAGGCGGGCGTTGATAGGAAAGCGCCGATAGCGCCGCAGCGGCGGACGGGGCGACCATAGCCGCCGCAGATGCGTAGCGGCGGCGCGCAAATCTCCAGCGTCCACCGCCTCAAGCCCGACGGGAACCTGCCCACGGGCGAGATCAGCGTGAATATCGGAAAGTTTGTCCGCCGCCTCTCCGGTGACGAACCACCAGCCCGCGAAAGAGGCCGGTTCCTTCTGCCGCGCCGGAATGGCGCGTTGCGCCACGTCGACCCCGTAAAACGCGCCTTTCACATGCTCGCGTGTCAGGGAAAAATTCGACAGCAGCAACGCGATCAGACGGGCAATGGCAAATCCCGCCTTCAGGGTTTGCTGATCCAGCGCCGCAGCGTGATAGGCAATTGCCCGCAAATACTCGCGCCCCACGGTTTCGCCCGTTCCCTGCACCCGCTGCGTTTCCTCGCCATAGCTCGAAGCGAACAGTTCCCCGAGCCAGCTCCATATGCCGGCGCGGGTGGCATGGCGGTTGACGAGATTCCACCTGACCGCCTCGGCGCCCGCCCGAGCCAGCACGGCAGCGGGAATGCAGCCCGGCTCGGCGCGGTCAGCCGTGCGCAGGGCTTCGAGAAAATCGTGCATCGACTGGCTCGCCGCCGCCGTCCAGCGAATCCGCTCCGGGGCGGTTTCCTGGTTCGGGCAGAGCGTCCCCAGCGTATCGAGAAATTTTTCCAAGGCTCGCGGAGCGCGTTCCTCCAAGGAAAGCATGGAATCCCCGGTGTGCAAGGACGCGATATATGTCTTTGCCGTGGAGACGATCCCTGCCACGCGGTCAATCTCTATATCATTTTCCCCGGCCAAGGCATTTGGATTCTGGTCAGGGAAAGTATCCGGTTCCGCCATTTTTCACTCCACGCGATAGAATCTGTCGCTTTCCATAGGGTCGGGCTTATCCCGAAACCGCCGTGAAACAGTATCTCGAATTGATGCGCCATGTTCTAGAGCACGGCGTCGAAAAATCAGACCGCACCGGAACCGGAACGCTTTCCGTTTTTGGCTGGCAGATGCGCTTCCCGCTCGCGGACGGCTTTCCGCTATTGACCACCAAAAAGCTCCATATACGCTCGATCATCCACGAATTGCTGTGGTTTCTGCAAGGAAGTACCAACATTCGCTACCTCAAGGAAAACGGCGTGTCGATCTGGGACGAATGGGCTGACGAATCCGGGGAACTCGGCCCCGTCTATGGCAAGCAATGGCGGCGCTGGGAGAGCGCCGACGGGCGTACCGTCGATCAGATTACCACGCTCGTCGATAACCTGAAAAACCGCCCGGATTCCCGCCGCCATCTCGTGACAGCATGGAATCCCGGCGAAATCGACCGCATGGCCTTGCCGCCCTGCCACGCGCTGTTCCAGTTCTATGTGGCGAACGGAAAACTGTCGTGCCAGCTCTACCAGCGCAGCGCGGACATTTTTCTTGGCGTGCCGTTCAACATCGCCTCATATACGCTGCTCACGCTGATGCTGGCGCAAGTGTGCGGCTACCAGCCGGGCGAGTTCATCTGGACGGGTGGCGACTGCCATCTGTACCTCAACCATCTCGCCCAAACCCGTGAACAGATCTCGCGCGAAACGCGCGAGCTGCCCGCCATGCGCCTCAACCCTTCTGTCGATGACATTTTCGCCTTCCGTTTTGAGGATTTCTCCTTGAGCGGCTACGACCCGCACCCCCACATCAAAGCGTCGGTTGCCGTATGAGCGGCATGCCGCGCCCCGAAATCGTCCTCATCGCCGCCGTGGCCCGCAATGGGGTGATTGGCCGCGACAACGCCCTGCCGTGGCGGCTGAAAGCCGACCTTGCCCATTTTCGCGCCGCAACGATGGGGCATCCGGTGCTGATGGGGCGCAAAACATGGGAATCGCTCGCAAAACCGCTGCCGGGGCGGCGCAATATCGTGCTCACGCGGCAAACTGGCTACACCGCGCAAGGTGCCGAGGTTTTTGCCTCAGTCGCGGAAGCATTGGCAGCCCTCACAAATGCGGCTCGCGTGTTCGTGATTGGCGGCGCCGAAATCTATCGCCTTTTTTTGTGGGAAGCGGACAGCTTGCTTCTGACCGAAGTCGCCGCCGATATTGCGGGCGATGCCTATTTCCCGGATTTTGACCGCGCAGCGTTTCAGGAAATCGCCCGCGCCGCGCACCCAGCCGACGCAGACAACGAATACGCGGTCGATTTTGTGGAATACCGCCGCGTCCGCCTGGAAAACGCCCCAAGCTCCGATTTCTGAAGGCTCGTGAGCGGAGTCGGTTGCGGCTCCCCCGTCATCACCAAGCGGCGACCACCATCTCCACCGCAGCGCGGTAATGCTCTTGCTCGTCCTCGCTTCTTTCGAGACGCCTGGACAAATCGGCCAGCGCCAGATGGGTTTCGACTTCCGGCTGCCATCTCAGCGAAAGGCTCAAGTACGTCTCGGCCTTGCCCCATAGCCGCTCTTCCACGCACAGCCGACCCAGCGAAAAGAGCAGGCCGGGGTCTTCGGGGTGGTCTTTCAGCCAGCACTCGCCCTTGGCCAGACATGCGCCGACATCGCCGCAGAGGCCATAGAGGCGGGCAAGCTCGGTATCCCATTCTTCATCGAGCAGGCGCTCAAGCGTGCGGCGCACCACGCGCCCCTTGCCCGCACGGGCGAAAAGCGGCACGGCTTCCCACAGCAATTGGCGATATTCGCGCTCATCCTCGGGAATGGCTTTCCACATTTCGGTCAGCGCGTCGTCTTTGCCATCATCCGTCGGCTTGGATTCATCGGCGCACGTGCGCAGACGCTCGATATGGACGCGACACAGCAACGGCTGCGCCTGATCGGCAGTCAGCGCCTTGTGCTTACGCAACAGGCGGATCAGGCGAAGCGCCTCATCCCAGCGCCACAGTGCCATAGAGACCCGCAGCGACAGGCGCAGCGCCGCGACATGGCGGCGGCCATCCGGCTGCAAAGCGTCGAGCTTCGTGGCGGCTTCATCAAAATTGCAGGAAATGACGGCCAGTTCAGCTTCCGTCATCAGCCGCGCCATCCGGGCGTTTTCGCCCTCCTCGTCCAGCCGCCCAATCCACTCGCGGTAACGTGCGTCGTCGCGCAAGGCATGTGCCGCCCGCGCCGCCAGAAGAATGGACGCGACCGGCTGGTCGCTGGCTTTATAAGCCTTTTCCGCGAGCTTCAGCGCCTTGGCGTAGCGCCCTTCATGGAGAAACACCACCGCTTCGCGCAGGGAGCGATCCGCCCGCTGCCGACGGCGGCGCTCGCGCCACTGGACGACGACTTCAGGCAGCGCCAAAGCGCCGCGCACCAAACGGATGAGCAGATAGGCCGCGATGAAAGCCGCCAGCAGCAGCAACACGAAGAGCTTTGTCGACATCTGCATGCGCCACTGCTGCGGAACAACAAGCTGCACATAGCCCCAGTCCTGGCTGACAAGCATGGACGCACCTACGGCCAGCGCAAAAATGATGATGACCCAGATCAGGATACGCATTGCCGCCCCTTCAGGGTTTTGCCGATTGTGCCGGGGCTTCGGGAGCCGTTTGCTCGGGCGCGGACGGCAAGGGCGGTTCCCCGCCACGTGCCTGGAAACGGCGAACGGCAGCGGCGCTTTCCGTCAATTCATGGCGTATGACCCCCACCGGCACGGCCTCAAGCGAACGCAGTTCATCCACCACGGCCTTCACGTCCCCGTTCGTCATATCGAAGAAGCGTTCGATCCAGTTGCGGGCGCGTTCAAGGTCGGAAGCATAGCTATGCCCATCGCGCGCAAGCATGGCAAGCCGCGCCGTCAGCAGCCGGATTTTCACGTTTTCGCGCAGGAAGGCGCTTTGCTCCGGCGCGAGCAGCACGGGTTCGGTTTCCGTATTGAGCCGCTCAAACTTGACCATCGAGCGCAGTTCCGCCCAAATGTCGCCCGCCAGCCCAAAGACGAAGCGCCCCACGCCCGTCCCTTCTTCCTTTTCGGGGCGGGCGGGCAGGTTGGGGCCGGAAATTTCGCTGGAATACGCCAGCGGAAGCGCGTCGACTTTTTCGAGCGCGTGTTCGAGACGCAATGCCGTCCCCGGCATATCGAGCGTCCCTTGCTGGCTCAGTTTCTCAATGTCTACCTTGAGCGGCTGTATCAGGGCGGCAAACTGACCGTGCGTGTTCTGTTCCAGACGGGCCAGCGCCCCCCGGAGCGCAATCAGCGCCGTTTCGATGTTGCCCGCGTACCGCAATTGCTGGTCGGCAAATTCCACCGCCTGGCGAACTTCGGCAATGACGCGGTCTTCCTGCGAACGGGAGAACCGCTCGTAGAGCGCCTCCAGCGCCTTGGCATGGCCTTCGCTCTTACTGATTTGGCCTTCTAGCCCGCCCACCTTGCCAAGGAGGGCATTCAGGCTTTCGTGCTCCCTGTCTGCCAGCGCCCGCGCTTCGGCATTGGCGTTGGCGCTTTCTTGGAGGCGCTTTGTGACTTCTTCGCGCAAGCCTTCGCTCTGCGCGCGCCATTCGACCGCTTGCCATGTGGCGAACCCAGCCACGCCAAGCGAGATGGCCGCAAGGAGCAGCGCCCAGCCCGCCGCGCCGCGACCGCTCTTTTGTTCCGCCGTCCGGGCTGCGGGAACAATCGGCGCGTCGGCCTTTGCGGGCGCGGAAACGGTGGATTCGCCCAACGGAGGCGCGGCAGTCGGCTCGATAGGAGCCTCTTCAGGCGCGGCAGCGGATTCGGGCACGTCGTCGTATGAGGAATCGGTCGAGTTCATAGCGGGGGAGTTTAACCAAAGAATGCCACGAGCGCGTGCAACAATGCGTCATCACCCGCTCCGGCAACAACAGTTTGCATCAAACCATGTGAATGACAACGTTCCGCAATACGCGGATGCGATACAAAAATCGGCACGGACGACAAACAGGCAAGCCCTTCGCCGCCAAGCAGCCGAGCTAAATGGTCGGCTGCTTCACTGGATGTGATGAAAATGGCATCGAGGCTGCCGCCTCTGGCTCGTTCCAGCAGCGGCGCGGTATCGGCTGCTGGACAGCGCCGTTGGTAGCAGGACAGATATTCGACACGCGCACCGCGCTTTGCGAGGGTCTCACCAAGCAACTCGCGCCCTGTATCACCGCGCACGACCAGCACGCCCGCCCCGCGCACGGCATCCGCAGCGAACGCCGGCAACGCCAGCACGGCCTCGCTGTCAGCGCCTTCCGCCGGAACGAGCACTTCGCCGAAACCTTGTTTTTCAAGCGCCCGCGCGCTGCCTCGCCCGACCGCCGCCACGCGCAATCCTAGCGGCCATGCGCGAATTTGCCGCAGCCCGTTCAGTCCATGCTCAACTGCGTTGGGGCTGACGAAAAACGCGATGGCGAATGTGTCAAGCCGCTCCGCGACGGACGCAAACACGGCAGGTTCCGTAACTGGGATGATTTCCAGCAGCGGAAAACGGAACGCCTTGCCGCCCGTTTCCTCGATGGCGCGGCACAAGCCCTCCGCCTGTGCTGCCGGACGGGTGACGGCAATCGTCCGTCCGAAAAGCGGGTTGCCCATCACCATGCGCCTTCAGGCCAGTTCGGCCAGAATTTCTCCGGCACCTCTGGCGAGCAAATCTTCCGCCAGCGCCCAGCCCAACATTTCGGCATCCTGCAGCGCACCCTCGCGTTGCCCTTGAATGATGCGGCTGCCGTCGGGCATGGCGACGAAGCCGCGCAGGAACACGCTGCCATCGCGTATCTCTCCATACGCGCCAAGCGGCATCTCGCAACTTCCCGCCAGCGCACGGGAAAACGCACGCTCGGCAGTGACGCACGCGGCGGTATCGGCATCGGCCAGCACTTGCAGGCAGGCAATGATGTCCGCCCGCGCCGCCAAGCATTCGATGCCAAGCGCCCCCTGTCCGGCGGCGGGCAAAGACGTTTCCGCTGGCAGCACGGCGCGGACACGCGATTCCAGCCCCAAGCGGCACAACCCGGCGGCGGCAAGGATGATGGCATCGAACTGGCCTTCGTCGAGCTTGCGCAAACGGGTATCGAGATTGCCCCGCAAGCTGGCAACGGCAAGATACGGATACCGCGCATGAATCTGCGACTCGCGCCGCAGCGACGACGTGCCGACCACCGCGCCCGGCGCCATATCATCGAGCGAGGCATAGCGCGACGACACGAACGCATCAAGCGGCACTTCCCGCGCCGTAACGCAGGCCAGCGCAAACTCCTCTCCCATGACCATCGGCACATCTTTCATCGAATGCACGGCAATGTCCGCCCGCCCTTCGAGCAGCGCCGCTTCCAGTTCCTTGACGAACAGCCCCTTGCCGCCCACCTTGGCAAGGGGACGGTCCAGAATCTGGTCGCCCCGCGTGGTCATGCCCAGCAACTCGACGCGGCAAGCCGGATAGGCCGCCTCAAGCCGCGCCTTGATATGTTCAGCCTGCCACATCGCCAGACGGCTCTCGCGGGTGGCGATAACGATACGTTCAGGAAAAGGTGCGCTCACGGCAAAACTCTTATGATGGTTGGGGAATCGGCAAGGATTCTATCCTTTCCTGCGATAGCGCGTGCTCCCGCTCGACATGCGCTAATTTCATCCAGCGGCAGCAATGCCCGCACCGCCACAGCATCGCGGGGCGACTAATCTTGCTGAATTGCTCGCGCAAGCTCTCGACTGGGACTGCCGTCAGGCGTTCTGAGAGCCTGCTAAGTAACTCAGGCAAGGTCTTGGCAAGGCTCGCCCGGCCTTGCCCCGCAACTTCGCCGTATTCAGCCAAGATTCCCCGAAGCCCGTTGGCCTGCATCGTCCTGATCTTCACCAACTACGAGCGCATCCGGTGCAGCGAAAGCATGGCTTCATTTTGTACTCCCTGCGGTTTGCCCGTAAAACTTTCATGGTCTTACAAATCTGGTACTTGGATGCCGCCGGCTCGTCAGGGAGCACCCCTTACTTTCCGGCGTTGCCCCTTGCGAGGGGAGGCACTCATTTCATTTGGGATATTGAAGGCGACAGGGAACGTGCATGGCCGGAAAGAGCCACACCATCCAATGCACCCCCAACCCGCTGCGCGACAAGAAACGGCTCGATGTCGCAACTGCCGAGCTGGAGGCGCTTGGCCGCCAGCACATCCTGCACGAAGGGAGGTGGGTACCCTATCTTACGGGTGGATTACTGCACCAACAATCAGGAGCAGGCAGGAAAAACCTGCACCAGCCCGGAAGGAACGGGCACTGCGCCAACCATAGGCAGCCCTTTGCGCCAGCAAATCCATTGAGCCTTTTACCATTTTTCTAAAAACACAAATTGTTCTGACTATTATGGATTGTTTCTGATCGATTCTGATTTCAGACATTGCTCATAGCTGCGTATTTTAATGTCCACACAATTGTCAATAAAACAAGACCAAGACCATTTCTCATATTTAAGAGCAGCAACAGAAATCAATCCGTTTTCATGCAAACGCACGTTTTCATATTGTTTAATACATGGATAAAAATTGACATCAACTTTCTGATAATCAAAAGCATAAACGGATAATCGCACCAACGGCTTTAGATATTTCTGCGCTTTCATGGAATAATCAAACACTGTACATAAAACCCAAATAACACTAACAAGCCCTATAAAATGGAAAGCAGCATTACTATTTAATGTTTTCTTAAAGAAAATAATGCGACTCAATATTGGAAATATTATTACAAAATGGTTTGCAATAATTGAAATTGCGAATAATACACCAACAATCAATAGCAGGATTAAAGAAAGAAATTCTATAGAAATTATCCATGCTGGAATATAAAAATATATTGCAAACAAGTTAACTGCAATAGAAAAGTCTTGGGGAGGCAATCCTAATGATGAGGCAACCAATATAGTTGAAAAACCTTGAGCAATAATAAAAACAAAATAATGAAACCCTAATATCAAAAATTTCCCTATACCTTTTCTCCAAAAATCAATGAAATACTTGTGAGACAAAACCATAAAGCAACGCAATAAAAATCCGAATGCGAATACCATGAGAACAAAATAAGACCACAGACCGTCTATTTTGAAACCAAACACTATTGGAAAGAAAATAACAATTAAAGATAGCACTAAACCTATCGTATAAACGCGCACATCATCAGGCAAATTTTTGAATTTTTTTATTTGTGACTGTAGGAAATTTCTCATTTTATTGCGCTCCTTTACAAAACATGTTTAGCGAATATGCACGAGAGCGGCGGCGGACAGCCCCCTGCCCCGTCAGGCTGCTTTCCCGAACTGCGCGGCAGGCTTTTCCGCGCCCGCTTCCGTGGGCTTCACGTTGGCGGGGCGGGCGACGCCGGCGGAAATGCCGCCGTCGCCGAACCCGGCCATCAGCACGGGCTTTTGCAGCAGCGCGGCGCGGATGAGGGATTCGGCCAGCATCAGCATCCCGCGGACTTCGCCCGCGTCCCCGTGCTCCGACGTAACATCGCTGGCCTCCCCGAGCGGGTCAAGCTCGCAGCCGAGGCCGGCGAGGGCTGCGGCGAGCGCGGCGAGGCCGTCCGGCCAGGCGTCATGCACGAGCCAGCCAAAATCCGGCGGGGCGGGCTCTTTGGGCTTCGGCGGCGCGCCTTCTTCGCCCTCGGCGGCATCGGCAGGCGGCAGATCGCGCAGCCCGGCACGGATCAGCGCCGCCTGAACCGCCTCGTGTATCTGCTGCGCGAGCGCCCCCCGCTTGGGGGCAGGCTCGCGGATCGCCCCTGTCCGGTGCAGCGTGGCCAGCGGCGGGAAGTTTTTGAGGAACTCCGGCTGGAGCGCCAGCGGCATGCTGCCCCACATGGGGGAGGCCTCCGCGACGCGCGCCTGCTTATGCGCTTGCTCCCGTTCCCAGAAAGGCATCATCGGGCCGTCGGCTTCATGTTGATGGCGGGCGGCAGCGACCTGCGCATCGCTGGGTGCGGCCAGCCCCGGACGGGTAAACAGCAGGGCGGCGACGGCGTGGCTCAGTCTGGAGCCGGGGGCTTGCTGCGCCGCGTCGACAAGAGAGGAATCCATCCCTATCAGAATGGCTGCGGGCAGGGCAGGATCGTCCTCGAACAGGGCGATTATCCGATCCTCCAGCCCGCCGCTTCCGGGCAAGATGGCGCAATCGGGCGGCGGGGACGGATTCTCGATGCCCGCCATCCCGAGGGCGTGGAGCCGTGCCTGCCGGATCATCTCCTGCCGCACGGCGTTCTCCCCGGCGCCCTGTCCGGGCAGGCAGTATGTCGGCAGCCACGCCAGTGAGGCGCACTGCGAGAGCGCCCCGGAAAATATCTCCCGCAGCGAGGAAGTAGGCGCGGCATCGGCCCCGCCCTCTGGAGAGGCTTCCAGCCATTCGTATTGCGGCATCCCGCCCTTGAGCCGCTTCGGCAGGCTGTCTTCCTTCTCAGTCGCCTCCGCCCAGTGGAAGCGGATGCTGCCCTGGCCCGCCTGCGGCAAGTCCCAGGGGTCGTCGAAGGCGACAAGCCGGCATCTCGGTATCTCGCCCATTTCGTGCTC
>JAITVD010000080.1 GCA_031285965.1 Azoarcus sp. | reverse complement strand
AGCGATGAGGAAACAATGGCGCAAACGGGTTTCATGGCTTGGAGCCTCCCTGTTCAAAAAAGTCACTCTTTCCCAAACGCTACACCCAAGTGACAGCAAGCAAACGCCAACACTTTCCTTAAACGGACAAAAAAAGCAGGACGCCGCTCCGCAGGGGCTTTAAGGTCAGGACGAGAAGCGAAGGAGTCGCTCCGCAGCTTAGGGAACTGCGGTTTTGCGGAACCCTGGAGCCGCCGAATGGCGGCGGAACGCATACAGTCCTGTTATGTGCAGTAGGGGCGTACTCCATTATTTTCTTTTTTATAATCGTATCTCAAATGCCTTCTTTGAATTTCCATCGAATCCTAATGATTCATAAAATCTATGAGCATCCGTTCTTTTGTTTCCACTTTGTAATAAAATTTTATAATAGTTTTGTTCTTTTGCATATTTTATTGCTTTTTCCATTATGTTTTTACCAATGCATCTTTTCCTATAGTTAATATTCGTAATTACATTTTCAATAAATTCTATTGATTTTCCTTCTCGTGTCAGGTTTGGAATAATACATATATAACATGAGTACCTTATTCCTCACGCCCTCCGCTTTCCCAGCCAAAATCTTTCAATCTGCTAATTCAATCCCCATACACCACTTCCACCGCTTCCGGCGACAGCCATTCGCGGAGGCTTTCTAGCAGGGCGTCGTCGGGTCTGACTTGCCAGCTATCGCCTAGGACAAGGTCGCCTTGCGCGTGGGCGTTGCGGAAGCTGACACGCACGGGGCAAACGGCGGCGCGGAAAGGTTCGAGCAAGCCAGTCAGGCGGTTGATGGCCGTGCCAACAGCGCCATTCAGCGTTCCGGCATCCAGCCTGAGATGCAAGCCGCGCGCGAAACGGGCGCGGGCATCGGAAAGATTCAGCAATTGCTCGGCAACGATGCGCAGGCCGCCGGAGAATTCGTCTTCGCTTGCCTTGCCTTCGACCACCAGAACTTCATCGACAGCAATCCTGTCCCGGCAAGCGTCGAGCGTTTCGGCGTAAACGGTTACTTCACGCGGCATCGTTCCGTCGTCGAGCAGGATAAAGCCCATTTTTCCCCGGCTGGCCATTTTGTAGCGCACTTCCATCACAACGCCCGCCAGCATGACCGGGGTGCGCGAGGCCGCAAGCTGGGCAAGCGGGCGGCGGACGAAACGGCGTACTTCTTTTTTGTAGGCATTAAAGGGATGGCCGGAAAGGAAAAACCCAATCGCCAGCTTTTCTTCTTTCAACTGGGCATGTTCGTCCCAAGGGTTCGTTGCGACAAATTCAACCGCCGCGCCCGCCGCTTCCGGCAGCGCGTCAAAAAGCCCGCTCTGCATCGCGTTGGCTGCCGCCTGCTCGGCGGCTTCCATCGCAAGAGCGACGCTTGCCATCAACTGCGCACGATTGCGCCCAATATGGCCGGAGAGCGCATCCATCGCGCCCGCGCGAATCAGGGATTCAATGACCCGCCGATTGACGTGGCGGCGGTCAATGCGTGTGCAAAAATCAAACAGGTCGCGGAACGCGCCATCTTGTTCGCGGGCAGCAAGGATGGCTCGCACGGCAGGCTCGCCAACGCCTTTGATTGCGCCAAGCCCATAGCGGATGGTCTTGCGGTCAATTGGCGCGAATCGGTAGCCGGAAGCGTTGATGTCAGGCGGCAGAATCGTCAGCCCGTTGGCAAGCGCGTCCTCAAAGAAACCCTTGACGGCATCGGTGTTATCGAGATCGGATGACAGGGTGGCGGCCATGAAGGCAGCGCAGTGGTGCGCCTTGAGCCAAGCGGTGTGGTAGGTAACAACGGCATAGGCCGCCGTGTGGGACTTGTTGAAACCGTATTCCGCGAACTTCATCATCAGGTCGAAAAGCCGCTCGGCCAGCTTCGGGTCGTAGCCTTTCTTTTTCGCGCCCTCAGCGATGATGCTGCGATGCCTGTCCATTTCCTCGGGCTTTTTCTTGCCCATCGCCCGCCGCAGCATGTCGGCGCCGCCCAAGGTGTAGCCGCCGATAATCTGCGAAATCTGCATCACCTGTTCCTGATAAACGATGACGCCATAGGTCGGCTCAAGGCATGTCTTGAGATCGGGGTGAAAGTAGTCGATGGCTTGCTGGCCTTTCTTGCGCAGGATGAAATCATCCACCATGCCGGAGCCGAGCGGCCCCGGACGATAGAGCGCGAGCACGGCGATGATGTCCTCAAAGCGGTCGGGCGCGAGCTTCTTCAGGAGCTTTTTCATGCCTTCCGATTCGACCTGAAAAATCGCTGTGGTGTTGGCGTCTTTTAGAATCTGGTAGGCGGCGGGGTCATTGAAGTCGAGGCTTTCCAGATGGGGGCGGCTGCCTTCGAGCCGCTGCACGTAGTCGAGCGCAAGCTCGATGATGGTGAGGTTGCGCAGCCCGAGGAAGTCAAATTTCACCAGTCCGACGGCTTCCACGTCGTCCTTGTCGAATTGCGACACTGGCACGGCATCCGCGCCGTCGGCGATGTAGAGCGGACAGAAATCGGTGAGCTTGTTCGGCGCAATCAGTACGCCCCCCGCGTGCATCCCCACGTTGCGCGTCAGCCCTTCCAGCGGTTCGGCTAGGCTCCATAGTTTCTGGATGGCTTCGCCGTCGTTGGCATCGCGCATCATTTCGGCAATCTGCGGTTCCATGTCCAGCGCGCGGGCAAGCGGGACTGGCTTCGGCCCATCGTGCGGAATCAGCTTGGAAAGCCTGTCGCACAGGCCATAGGGCAGATCGAGCACGCGCCCCACGTCGCGCACCACGGCTCTGGAAGCCATCGTGCCAAAAGTGGCAATCTGGCTGACCGCCTCCCTGCCGTAACGCTCGCGCACGTATTCGATGACGCGGTAACGGTTGTCCTGGCAAAAATCAATGTCGAAGTCGGGCATCGACACCCGCTCGGGATTCAGGAAACGCTCAAAGAGCAGCGCGTAGGCGAGCGGGTCGAGTTCGGTGATGCGCAAGCTGTAGGCAACGAGCGAACCCGCGCCCGAGCCGCGCCCCGGCCCGACTGGCACGCCGTTGTTCTTCGCCCACCGGATGAAATCGGCCACGATCAGGAAATAGCCCGAAAAGCCCATCTGGATGATGGTGTCAATCTCGAACTGGAGACGGTCTTCATAGCGGGGGCGCTGGCGGGCGCGTTCGTCGTCCGCTGGGTAAAGCTGCGCCAGCCGCGCTTCCAACCCTTCCCTCGCTTCCTGCGCCAGGTACTTATCCAGACTGACATTCTCAGGCGTAGGAAACAAAGGCAGGAAACTTTTGCCCAGTTGCACGGACAGCGAGCAGCGGCGGGCAATTTCCACTGAATTTTCCAGAGCCTCGGGAATGTCCGCGAAAAGCGCACACATTTCCGACTGGCTTTTGAAATACTGCTCAGCGGTAAATTCCCGTGGGCGGCGCTTGTCGGCGAGCACATAGCCTTCAGCGATGCACACCCGCGCCTCGTGCGCCTCGAAATCCTCCGGGCGAAGGAACTGCACCGGATGCGTGGCAACCACCGGCAGCCCGAGACGAGCGGCCAGCGCCACCGCTTGCCGCACGTAGGCTTCCGTCCCCGGCTGCCCTGCCCGTTGCAGTTCGATGTACCAAGCATCGGGAAATATCTGCGTCCATTCTCGCGCCAGCCTTTCGGCCAGCGTTTCCTGCCCATTGGCCAGCGCGTGTCCCACATCGCCCGCCATTGCGCCGGAGAGGCACAGCAACCCGGCAGCGCCCCCATCGCGTAACCATTCGCGGCGCACCAGCGCCCTGCCCCGCGCATTGTTCTCCATCCACGCGCGGGTCAGCAGGCTGCTCAATTGCCCAAACCCTTCGCGGTTTTTGCAAATCAGCAGCACGCGCCAAGGCTTGTCGCGGGCGCTTTCATTCTCGATCCAGACATCCGCCCCGATAATCGGCTTCACGCCCCTGCCACGTGCGCCCTTGTAGAACTTGACCATGCCAAACAAATTTCCGAGGTCGGAAATGCCCAGCGCCGGCATGGCATCCTTTACGGCGGCATCAAGCGCCGCGTCAATCTGGACGATGCCATCGGTAATCGAATATTCGGTGTGCTGGCGCAGGTGGACGAATCGGGGCGCGTGCGGCTGAAAGCCGCCGGAAGAAACGGGCGTGTTCATCGCGGCATTTTAGCCGGGTTCACGCCACCGACGTTGGCGCATCTGCTCGAACAGGCACACGGCAGCCGCCGCGCCCACATTCAGGGATTCGATGCCTTCCCGCATCGGGACGGAGAGGATTTCGTCGGCGCGTTCCAGAAGCGCGTCCGATACTCCCTGCCCTTCGGCTCCAAAAATCCAAGCCACGGAACCGCCGAGATTCGCGTCGAAAACCATTCGGGACTTTTCCCCCGCCGCAGCCGCGACAACCTTGCCGCGATAGGCGGAAAGCCCTTCGAGCACGTCGACCTGCTCATCAATGCGCAGGCGAAAATGCGCGCCCATTCCGGCGCGCAGCGCCTTCGGCGACCAAGCCCGCGCACAGCCGACTGTCAGCCACGCGAACGCGATACCCGCTGCGGCAGCGGTGCGGAGAATCGAACCGAGATTGCCGGGGTCTTGAATGCTGTCGAGCACGATGAGCGTTTCCCGCTCCGCCGACGGCTTTTCGCCGGACAGCAGCACGGCCATCCGCGCAAGGATGCCAGCGGGCGCATCGACCGGGCTAAGACGGGCGAAAAGCGGGTCAGGCACGCAGGCCGGGGAGAAGCCATCCGGCAGACGTTCCAGCAGGGCAAGGATTTCAGGGTTCTCACAGCCGCTCGCCGATACGCAAACATCGAGCAATTCAATGCCCGCATCGAGGGCGCATCCGAACAGGTGCGGGCCATCGAGGAGAGCTTGTCCGCCGCTGCGGTATCCACGCGGCGTAGAGCCGAGCGAGGCGAAGAGCTTCAGCCGGGGATTGTCGCGGGAAGTGATATGGGTCAAGGCGAGGCGCGTCACGAACTTTCCGTCCCCATCACACCGCCAGCCCAAGGGTTGCCGCCGTCGCCGTCAGCACGGCAAGCGCGAGCGCCATATCCAGCCGCCGATTGATGCGCAGCGACGCGGCCTTGCCCTGCGCGGCATCGCCTCGTTTCAGCGCGGCGCACAACTGCTTCCAAGGCGCGAACCAAAGCGAAGCGTAGATGGCAATCATCGCCGCGCCGAGAAAAGACATCCAGACCCAAGCGCGCGGCGCTTGCGCAGTGCCAGTCACAATCAGCATGAAGCCGCCGGAGAGGACTATCAGCGCAATCGAAGCCCATGAGAGCGGGAAAAATTTTCCCAGCGTCGTTGCCCACTGCGCGGTCGTGAGCGACGGAGAAATCAAGCAGAAACGGATAAAAGCCATGCCGCCGACCCAGAGCGTGACCCCCGTGAGATGCAGGAAAAGCGCGAGGTGATGAAAGCCCACGACCCGCCTCTTTCCGCTTTCAGGCGCTCTCCCCATCCCGCCAAAGCGGCGGGTTGGCGAGGATGTGGCGCACGGGCGCAAAGCTCTTGCGATAAAAATCCGCAACGCCATGACGGCGAATCGCGTCGAGATGCGCGGCGGTCGGATACCCCTTGTGCCGCGCAAGGCCAAACTGGGGATGAAGGCGATCCAGTTCGACCATCTGCGCGTCGCGCACGGTCTTGGCGAGGATGGAAGCGGCGGAAATCGCCGGTTCCAGCGCGTCCCCCCCAACGATGGCACGGACAGGCAGGGCAATATCCGGGCAGCGGTTGCCGTCAACCCGCACTTCGTCAGGCGTTATTGCGAGCGACGCGACAGCGCGTTGCATCGCAAGGAGGCTCGCATGGAGGATGTTGAGGCGGTCGATTTCTTCCACAGTGGCTTCCGCCACGCTCCAAGCCAGCGCGCGCTCCCGAATCAGAACGGCCAAGCGTTCACGTGTCCGAGCGGTCAGCTTTTTGGAATCGTCAAGCCCTTCGATGGGGCGCTGCGGGTCAAGAATGACCGCCGCCGCCACAACCGACCCGCACAAGGGGCCGCGCCCCGCTTCGTCAACGCCGCAGATTTTTGCCTCAGCCATGCCCGCGTTTCAGGATGCCTCGGCTTCCCGCCCGGAGGCAGAATCGCGCAGATAGGGCAGGATGACATTGGCTGCCCGTTCCGCTGTCCCTTGCCGCAGTTCATGATGCAGGGCGGTGAAGCGTTCCGCCAACGCCTCGCAGCCATCGGCATCGTCGAGCCATTTTCCGATGGCATCCGCCAGTGCGTCTGGGGAAGCGTCATCTTGGAGCAGTTCAGGAACCACAAGCTCGTTGAGCAGGATATTGGGCAAACCGACCCAAGGCAGATAGGCCATGCGCTTGATGAGCCGATACTGCCATCTGCCCATCCGATAGCTGATGACCATCGGGCGCTTGAGGAGCGCGGCCTCCAAACTGGCCGTACCGCTGGCGACGAGCACCGCGTCGGCGGCGGTCATCGCGTCGACCGCGTGCCCAAACAGCAAGCGCATCGACATGTCATCCGCCGAACCGCGCCGATACATGACTTCGGCAAAAATTTCCCGTGTTTCCCGCGTCGCCAGCGGCACAAGGAAAATGGTTCCCGGTCGCCGATGCGCGATGACCTCCGCTGTCTCGATGAAACAGTCGGCGAGATTGATAACTTCCGACTGACGGCTGCCGGGCAGCAGCGCCACGACTGTCGCGTCAGCAGGCAGTTCCAGTAATTCACGCGCCGCTTGCTTATTTG
>JAITVD010000065.1 GCA_031285965.1 Azoarcus sp. | reverse complement strand
GGCTTCCAGAAGCACCTGCTCGCGCATTCCGAGCCGGGCTACCACGTCGTCGTCGGCAAGAAGGACTCGCGCACGGAGCGCACGCTGGCGCATCCGGCGGACGGCGTGATCCGCATCGTTCCGGCGGTGGCCGGGGCGAAGAACGGCGTATTGCAGACGATCCTCGGCGTCGTGCTGGTCGTCGTCGGCTATTTCGTGCCGGGTGCGCAGGGGCTTATTCCCGTCGGGGTCTCCATGCTGCTGGGTGGCGTCATCACGATGCTGACCAAGCCGCCGAAGACCAAAGGCCCGGCAGAGCGCCCGGACAACCTGCCGAGCTACGGCTTTGACGGCGCGACGAACACCACCGCGCAGGGCAACCCCGTGCCGCTCTTCTACGGCGAGCTGATCGTCGGCAGCCAGGTCGTGAGCGTCGGCCTCGCCACGGAGTCCCTGTGACGGACAAGGCGCGGCTTCCCGTTCGCGGCGCGGGCGGCGGCAGCGGCGGCGGAGCCGCCCGCACGCCGGTCGAGTCCCTCGACAGCCTGCGCAGCAGGCAGTACGCGCGGGTGATCGACGTGATCGGCGAGGGCGAGATCGCTGGGCTGGTCGACGGGATGAAATCCATCTACCTCGACGACGTGCCGCTCCAGAACCCGGATGGCACGTTCAACTTCTCCGGCGTGGTTGTCCAAACCCGCAGCGGCACGCAGAACCAGCTTCCGGTGGAAGGCTTCCCGGCGGTGGAGTCCGAGATTGCCGTCGCCGTGGCCGTGAAGTACGCCAGCCCGGTGGTGCGCACGCTCACCAACCCCAACACCAACGCCGCGCGCGTGACGATCCGCCTCCCGGCGCTGATGTTCCAGTCCGACAACGGGGACTTGGGCGGCTCGTCGGTGGATATCGCCATCGACGTGCAGAACGCTGGCGCGGGCTGGCAGCAGCGGGTGGCCGACACCATCTCTGGAAAGACCACGGCGGGGTACAAGCGCGAATACCGACTGAGCCTCCCCCCCGGCGGCCCGTGGGACATCCGGGTGCGCCGCCTCACGCAGGACAGCACGGACAGCAACCTCCGCAACGAAACCTACTGGGACAGCTACACGGAAATCGTCGAAGCCAAGCTGGCCTACCCGAACAGCGCGCTGGTGGCGCTCCAGATCGACGCCGAGCAGTTCCAGCGCATCCCGGCGCGCGGCTACTGCTTCGTCTGTGTTTCCGTCTTCGATCATTGGCTCACTGAGGACGAAGGATCCTCCTGCAACATCATGACTTTTAACTTAGCAATGAAAGCAAATGCTGAAGCCGCATACTTTGAAGGCGAGCACCGTTTTTTGGACTTCTATTTGGCAGCGGCGAGCGATGGAGTGCTTTGCAATCGTCCGTTTCATGGAAAAATTCTTTCAAAAGACAATCCTCGTTTGAAACCCATGCTGCTTGACAGCTTGAGAGAGAAAAAACTGATGGATGTGTATTTCAAAAGCCTACGGGCGCGGGTCATCGGGGGATGGGACAGGACGGATTTGATATTGACACGAAACCAATCGGATTTAGAAAGAGTTCAAATAGCGGCAAAAAACTCTTGTCTCTGTTTGCTGCCGTAGATACGGGACGGGAATTCCATTCCCTGAGGCAAGGTTGCGGCTGGATTTGGTCTTGACCCAAGAAAACCGCTCAAGGCTCAAGGCTATCCAAACGGCATTCCCATGTTTTGCAGCATTTGTTCCCAGTTGCGCATCGTTTCGGCCATGCGCATGGATTTTTCCTGCGATGCCGAAACGTCGAGTTCCATTGCCAGTATTTGTTCCTTTAACCGCAGATTTTCTGATTCGGCGGCGTTGAGTTTCTGCGCCCAATCTCTTTCGCGGGCGCTTGATCCAAATAAGGCCATGATTTTCTCCGGTTTTTTATATCGTTATAAGCCATCGATATGTTCCTCACCAGAGACATTATTCTCAAAAAGAGACTTAAAGTGCTCAATACCGATAATGCTCCGCTTTATACGGACCCTCAACCGATACGCCGATGTAAGTGGCCTGTTCCGGGGTGAGTGCGGTCAGGTGCGCGCCGATTTTCTTCAGATGCAGGCGGGCGACCATCTCGTCCAGTTTCTTGGGCAGGGTATAGACGCCAACCGGGTAATCGCCGGGACGGGTGAAGAGTTCGATTTGCGCCAGCGTTTGGTTGGCGAAGGAATTGCTCATCACGAAGCTGGGATGCCCGGTGGCGCAGCCTAGGTTCACAAGGCGGCCTTCGGCCAGCAGGATGATGCGCTTGCCGTCCAGGAAAATAACGTGGTCGACCTGCGGCTTGATGTTTTCCCAGCGGTATTGCTTCAGGCTCGCCACGTCGATTTCGGAATCGAAGTGGCCGATGTTGCAGACGATGCTGTTCATTTTCATCGCCCGCATGTGCTCGTGGGTGATGACGCGCACGTTGCCAGTGGTGGTGACGAAGAGGTCACCCTGGCTTGCGGCATCGTCCATGTTCACCACGCGGTAGCCTTCCATCGCGGCTTGCAAGGCGCAGATGGGGTCGATTTCCGTGACCCATACCGTCGCACCCAGCCCGCGCAGGGATTGCGCACAGCCTTTGCCCACGTCGCCGTAGCCCAGCACGACGGCGATTTTTCCGGCGATCATCACGTCGGTGGCGCGTTTGATGCCGTCGACCAGCGACTCGCGGCAGCCGTAGAGGTTGTCGAACTTGGATTTCGTGACGGAATCATTGACGTTGATGGCCGGGAATTTCAGATCGCCTCGCGCGTGCATCTGGTAGAGGCGGTGCACGCCGGTGGTGGTTTCTTCGGTCACGCCCTTGATTTGAGCGATTCGCGTGGAATACCAGTTAGGCGATGCCGCGAGCTTCGCTTTGATGGCGGCGAAGAGCGCGGTTTCTTCCTCGCAGGTGGGCTTTTCAATGGCCGAAATGTCCTGCTCCGCCTTCGCGCCCAGATGCAGCAGGAGCGTGGCATCGCCGCCGTCATCGAGAATCATGTTGGAAAAACCGCCGTCCGGCCATTCAAAGATGCGGTGGGTGTAGTCCCAATAGTCGGTCAGGCTTTCGCCCTTGACGGCGAAAACGGAGATGCCGTCCTGCGCGATGGCGGCGGCGGCGTGGTCTTGCGTCGAGAAAATGTTGCAGGAAGCCCAGCGCACCTCCGCTCCCAGCGCGGTCAGGGTTTCAATCAAGACCGCCGTCTGGATGGTCATGTGCAGCGAGCCGGTGATGCGCGCGCCTTTTAGGGGCTGGCTTTTGGCGAATTCCTCGCGGATGGCCATGAGGCCCGGCATCTCGGTTTCGGCGATGGCGATTTCCTTGCACCCCCAGTCGGCGAGGCCAATGTCGGCGATGGCGTAGTCTTGCGTGGCGTTCATGCGGTGTTTCCTTTGCGTGTCTGGTGGGGTTTTGCGCGATTCGGGCGCGGGTTCAAAGTCCCGCGTCGGCGGCGAGCGCGGCGGCTTTGTCGGTGCGTTCCCATGTGAATTCCGGCTCGTCGCGGCCAAAGTGTCCATAGGCGGCGGTCTTTGAATAAATGGGGCGCAGCAGGTCGAGCGTCTGGATGATGGCTTTGGGGCGCAGGTCGAAATGGCTGCGGACAAGCTCGGCGATTCTGTCGTCGCTGATTTTGCCCGTGCCGAAAGTGTTGACCATCAGGCTGACGGGGCGAGCCACGCCAATGGCGTAGGCCACTTGCAGTTCGCATTTGTCCGCCAGCCCCGCCGCGACGATGTTTTTGGCAACGTAGCGCGCGGCGTAGGCGGCAGAGCGGTCAACCTTGGACGGGTCTTTGCCCGAGAACGCGCCGCCGCCGTGGCGGGCCGCGCCGCCATAGGTGTCGACGATAATCTTGCGTCCGGTCAGCCCGCAGTCGCCCTGCGGGCCGCCGATGACAAAGCGCCCTGTGGGGTTGATGAAGTATTTCACTTCGCTCTGAATGAGTTCTTTGGGCAGCACGGGCTTGATGATTTCTTCGATCACCGCTTCGCGTATCTGCTCATGCCCGATGTCCGGGGCGTGCTGGGTGGACACCACGACGGTGTCGATAGCAGTGGGCTGCCCGTCGACGTATCTGACGGTAATCTGGCTTTTGGCGTCCGGGCGCAGCCAAGGCAGTCGGCCATCCTTGCGCAGTTCGGACTGCCGCTGCATGACGCGGTGGGCATAGTAGATGGGCAACGGCATCAGGGCAGGGGTCTCTCGCGTGGCAAAGCCGAACATCAGCCCTTGGTCGCCCGCGCCTTGGTCGAGGTCGATGCCTTCGCCTTCGTTGACTCCTTGGGCGATGTCCGGGGACTGTCGGTTGAGGGCCGTCAGCACCGCGCAGCTTTTGTAATCGAACCCCATATTGGAATCGTCATATCCGATGCGGCGCACGGCATCTTGCGCGATTTCGCGGAAATTGGCGTGAGCCGTAGTAGTTATTTCGCCCGAGATGACGACCAGCCCGGTCGAGACCAGCGTTTCGCAGGCCACGCGGCCATGCGGGTCGCAACGCAGGACGGCATCAAGCACGCCGTCGGAGATTTGGTCGGCAACCTTGTCGGGATGGCCTTCGGAAACGGATTCCGAGGTAAAAAGAAATTCTTTTGCCATGTGTTCTGCTCCAGAAAAACGAAAATCCCCGAAAGTTTTGGCGTCCTGGCCAGCTCTGGGGATTTTTGTGAGCAGCTTGACGCTTTAGCAGCATTTTTAGCCCAGCGTCCTAGCGCGGGAACCGCCCTGCAAGTTGTGCGTTAACTCGGCGGCCAAGCGCGAACTATATGCCTTGGCTTTTTTATGGTCAAATTACCTGTTCAGGATGCGCCGCAAAAAATAGGCTGGCGCGAGGAATTTTTCATGCTGGCCGACATTCTTTTTCACCTGCTCGCCCGCTTGCCGCTGGAGTGCCTGTACCGCTTGGGCGGCTGGGGCGGCTGGCTGGTCTATTGGTGCTCGCCGAGCTATCGCCGCCGCCTGCGCGCCAACTTGGGGCAGGGCATCGGGGCGTTTTCACCCAAGCTGCTGCGCCAAGCCGTTGCCGAAGCCGGACGGCAGGCGCTGGAAGTATGCTGGATATGGCTGCGCCCGCTCGATGCGGTGCTGGCGAAAGTCAAGGCGGTTCATGGGCTGGAACTGGTCGAGGCGGCGCGGCGCGAAGGGTGCGGCATCCTGTTCGTAACCCCGCACTTGGGCTGCTTTGAACTGGCGGCGCATTACTGCGCCCATGTCGGCGGCGCACCGCTGACCGTGCTCTACCGTCCGCCCCATTACCATGCGCTCGCGCCGCTGATGCAGGCCGGGCGCATGCGCGGTTCGGTCAAGACCGCCGCTGCCGATCTGGCCGGAGTCAAGCAATTGCTGAAGGCGCTGCGGGCGCATGACATGGTGGGCATCCTGCCCGACCAAACGCCCCGTGCGGGGGAAGGCGTTTGGGCGAATTTCTTTGGCCGTCCGGCTTGGACGATGACCTTGGGGGCGCGGCTCGCTGAAGTGCGCAATGTGCGGACGATTTATGTATGGGTTGAACGCTTGCCGCGTGGGCAGGGCTACGCGGTGCGGTATTCAGCGCCCGCCGAGGCTTGCGCGGGCGACCTTGCCGCACGCTGCGCGGCCATGAACCGCGAAATCGAGCGGCTGATACGGCAATGTCCGGCGCAATACCTGTGGGCGTATAACCGCTACAAGCGGCCACGCGGCATCCCCGCACCTGAAGCAGAGGGCGCTTTTGCATGACTCGCGTGACGATTTTCATCATCTGGCTAATCCACTGGCTGCCGCTGCCCATGTTGGCATTGCTTGGCCGTTTTCTGGGAACGCTTTGCTACTTTCTGGTACTGCCGCGCAAGCGCATTGCGGCCAAAAACCTGAAGCTCTGTTTTCCAGAACTGGATGACCGCGCCCGCAGACGGCTGCTGCGCCGCCATTTTCAGGCGCTGGGCAGGAGCATGTTCGAGCGCGGCCTCTTGTGGTGGGCTTCGCCCGAGCGGCTGCGGCGAATCATCCGTTTCGAGGGGGAAGAGCGCCTGCGCGCGCTCGTACAGGCAGGCACGCCGGTCATCCTGCTTGCGCCGCATTTCACCGGGTTGGACATGGGGGGCGCGCGGACGGCAATGAGTTTCGATGCCGCCAGCATGTATTCGCGGCAAAAGAGCGACCCTGTGCTTGATGACAGGCTGTATCGCGGTCGCCAACGCTTTGGCGACCAAATCCTGCTCTCAAGAAAAGACGGCGTGCGCGGCGTGGTGAAGGCGATTAAATCCGGCAGGCCGTTCTACTACCTGCCCGATATGGACTTTGGACGCAAAGACGCAATCTTCGTGCCTTTTTTTGGGGTGGAAGCCGCGACCGTCACGGGTCTTTCCCGGCTGGCTCGCCTGACAGGAGCGAAAGTGCTGCCCAGCGTGACCAGGATGCTGCCGGGGGGCGCGGGCTATGTGCTGGAAGTCGGTGAGGCGTGGGAAAATTTCCCGACGGACGATGTCGAAGCCGATACGCGGAGGATGAACGCTTGGCTCGAAGGCGTGGTGCGCACCATGCCGGAACAGTATTACTGGGTGCATCGCCGCTTCAAGACCCGCCCTGCCGGACAAACATATCCTTATTGAAAATGAGCGCAAGGGTTGGCATCCGCTGGCATCCTCGCGCCTGAAGCAAAGGGGGCTTTTACATGACTCACGTAGCGATTTTCATCATCTCGGAGGGAGCTTTTACATGACTCACGTAGCAATTTTCATCGTCTCGGAAGGAGTTTTTGCATGACTTACCTGACCCGCCTGACCCACGTAATGATTTTCGTGTTCTGGCTCGTCCACTGGCTGCCGCTGCCCATACTGGCGCTGTTTGGCCGCCTTCTGGGAATGTTTTGCTATGTTTTTATTGTGCCGCGCAGGCGCATTGCGGCCAAAAACCTGAAGCTCTGTTTTCCTGAACTGGATGACCGCGCCCGCAGGCGGTTGCTGCGCCGCCATTTTCAGGCGTTTGGCAGGAGCATGTTCGAGCGCGGCATCTTGTGGTGGGCTTCGCCCAAACGGTTTCGGCGAATCGTCCGTTTCAAGGGGGAAGAGCAGATGCGCGCGCTCGTACAGGCAGGCACGCCGGTCATTGTGGTTGCGCCGCATTTCGTTGGCTTAGACATGGGCGGCTCACGGGCAGGGATGAGTTTCGATGGCGCCAGTGTGTATGCGCGGCAAGATAACGACCTTGTGTTCGATGCTTGGCTGCGCCGAGGTCGCCTGCGCTTTGGCAACCAAATCCTGCTTGAAAAGGATGAAGGCATACGCGGCGCGGTGAAGGCGCTTAAATCCGGCAGGCCGTTCTACTATCTGCCCGATATGGACTTGGGGTGCAAAGACGCGATCTTCGTCCCCTTTTTCGGGGTGGAAGCCTCGACCGTCACGGGGCTTTCCCGTATTGCCCGCCTGACAGGAGCGAAAGTGCTGCCCAGCGTGACCAGGATGCTGTCGGGGGGCGGCGGCTATGTGCTGGAAATCGGCGAGGCGTGGGAAAATTTTCCGACGGACGATGTCGAAGCCGATACGCGGAAAATGAACGCTTGGATCGAAAGCGCGGTGCGCACCATGCCGGAACAGTATTACTGGATTCACCGCCGCTTCAGAACCCGCCCTGACGGGGAGGCGTATCTTTATTGAAAGGGCGGCTGTTTCGTAATATATTGATTCTTCTGGTGTTTCTGCTGATTTTGGAGTGAAAGGACTTGAACATGCACCAAGAGGACACGGCTCCGATGACTGCCGAAGACGTTGTGCGGTACTTGCGCGAACATCCTGATTTTTTGAGCGAGCACAGCGATTTGCTCGGCGTGCTCACCGTGCCGCATCCCGCCCACGGGGACGCGATTTCCCTGACAGAGCGGCAATTGCATATCCTGCGCGGCAAAATCCAGCAACTCGAACAGAAGCTCGCCGAGTTGATACGGTTTGGCGAGCAGAACGACGTCATCGGCGAAAAAGTGCACCGCCTCGCCGCCTCGCTCCTCATGGCGAACGGCTACGCCGCCAAATGCCGCGCGCTTTTTGCCAGCATGCAGGACGACTTTGTCGTGCCGCATACGGTTCTGCGCATCTGGGATAGTCCGGCGGGGCGGGAAGGGGAAGAATTCCAGCCAGTGAGCGAGAGCATCCGCGCGTTCGCCGATGGCATGACCCGCCCCTATTGCGGTGCGCCGGGCAAGCTCGAAGTCCTCGACTGGTTCGGCGAAATGGCGCCGCACATCCGTTCGGTTGTCCTGATGCCGCTGTGGCAGAAGAAACGGGTGGCAGGGCTGTTCGCGCTCGGCAGCGAAGAGGATGAGCGTTTCTACGGCGAAATGGGGACTTTGTACCTCGAACGGATCGGTGAGCTAGCTTCGGTGGCCTTGCTGTCAGGGGACGACTGACCGTGGACGCGGGCGCGCGCCTTCCGCCTTGGGGCGAAGATTTCCTAAGCTGGCTGGCAACGCATCGGCGGGCGGCGGCCTTGACCTTGGAAAGCTATCGGCAGGATTTGTTTGACTTGGCGGAACTGGCCGACGGACAAGCGCCCGAGGCGCTGAACTCTGCCGACATTCGCCGCTTTGTCGCCCGCCTGCACGGGCAGGGGATGTCTGGGCGCTCGATTGCGCGGAAACTTTCCGCTTGGCGCGGCCTTTACCGCTGGCTGATTCGCCAGCGGGGCGCACGCGCCAATCCGGTCGAGGGCGTGCGCGCGCCAAAATCTCCCGCGATGCTGCCCAAGGCGCTCTCGCCCGATCAAGCCTGCAATCTGCTGGATGCCGCGCAGGAGCCAGATTCGGCGCTGGTGTGTCGTGACCGCGCCATGTTTGAGCTTTTCTATTCCTCGGGGCTGCGCCTCGCGGAACTGTCCGGGCTGGACTTGGACAGCGGCAGCCGCAACGGCTGGGTGGATTTTCAGGAAGGCATGGTCACGGTTCATGGCAAGCGCGACCGGATGCGCACGGTTCCCGTCGGCGGAACCGCGCTTGCAGCATTGCGGGCTTGGCTGGATGCCCGCGCATCGTTGCCCGTTTCGGCAAGCGAACGGGCGTTTTTCATTACCCGCAACGGCCATCGCATGAGCCAGGGCGCGGTCAGGGGGCGCTTGCGGCGATGGGCTGCCGCGAGCGGGCTGGGCGTGCACGTCCATCCGCACATGTTCCGCCACAGCTTTGCCAGCCATCTGCTCCAGTCCTCCGGCGACCTTCGCGCCGTGCAGGAATTGCTTGGCCATGCCAGCATCCGGTCAACGCAGGTCTATACCCATCTCGATTTCCAGCACCTTGCCCGCATCTACGATGCTGCGCACCCACGGGCACGTAAGTAAATAAGCGTAAGCAGTTCAAAGCATGGCTCGTTGCGCCTAGGCAATTTGCTTTTTAGGTCAAATCATCCGTTCCGGGCGGATTTTCTGGGCAAGCAGGCTGCCCCTTCGGGCGCGGCGGTGGCGCAAGCCTTCGCGCTGCGCGGGGCTTAATGTGACCGTGACGGGCTTGTTGCCCCGCCCGATGCCCGCGATGGCAAGCGGCGCGGCGTCAGCGGGAACGGCAACGGCGGCAAGGGATTCGTCCGGGTCAAGCGCCATGACGATGACGCCCCGCCCGCCCGCCTGGACTTTCATCTCGGCAAGCGGAAACACCAGAACCCTGCCCGAACTCGACGCGGCGGCAATCCATTGCCCAATGACCCGCATGGGCGCGAGCACGGTTTCCGCGCCTTCGAGCGTCATGAACGCTTTGCCCGCCCGCTGCCGTCCGGTAGCGTCGGCGAGCGCGCAGACGAAACCGTAGCCGCCGCTGTTGGCGAAGAACCATGTGGATTCAGGCTCGGCGCTCAAGACTTGGGCGAGCTTGCCGCCGTCCTGAAAGTCAATCAGGGTGGAAACAGGCACGCCGTCGCCGCGACCGCTTGGCAGGTCGGAAACCCTGACCGTATAGGCGCGGCCATGCGTGTCGAGCACGATGAGCGGCCACGTGCTGCGCGTCTCGATGATGGCCAGCGGAAAATCGCCCGCCTTGTAGTTGATGCCCGCAGGGTCGATGCCATGCCCTTGGCGCGAACGAACCCAGCCGTTTTTCGACATGATGACCGTTACCGGCTCATCGGGCACGCTGATTTCGGCGGGCGCGATGGGCGCGACCGCTTCAATCAGGGTGCGGCGGGCATCGCCGAATTTCTTGGCATCGGCGTCGATTTCTTTCAACAGCAGGCGTTGCTGCGCGGCACGGTTGTCGAGCAGCCGCCGCAGGCTGTCGCGCTCTTCGCGCAAGTCATTGAGTTCTTTCTCGATTTTGAAGCCTTCTAGCCGCGCAAGCTGGCGCAAGCGGATTTCAAGGATGTCTTCGGCTTGTATCTCAGTCAGTCCAAAGGCGGAAATCAGCGCCGGTTTGGGTTCGTCGGATTCGCGGATGACGCGGATGACTTCCTCAATGCGCAGGAAGGCAATCATGCGTCCATCAAGGATGTGGATGCGCCGTTCGACTTCATCCAGCCGGAAACGGCTGCGGCGCTGCACGGTGAGATAGCGGAAATCGACCCACTCGGCAAGGATTTGCAGCAGGTTCTTTTGCTGCGGTCGCCCGTCGCGCCCAATCATCGTGAGGTTGACCGAAACGGATGTTTCCAGGCTGGTGTGCGCAAGCAATATGGCCATGAATTCGTCGCGGGGCTGGCGGCTCGAACGCGGCTCCAGCACGATGCGCACGGGGGCTTTGTCGCTGGATTCGTCGCGCACGGCATCAAGTGCGCTCAGCACGATTTGCTTGAGGTTTTTCTGTTCCGCGCTGACTTCTTTCTTGTTGGCGCGTGGCTGCGGGTTGGTCAGGGATTCGATTTCGGCCAGCACTTGCGCGGCGCACACGCCGTGCGGCAGTTCATCGATGATGACGCGCCATTGCCCGCGAGCCAGTTCCTCCACATGCCATCGCGCCCGCATCCGCAAACTGCCGCGACCGTTGGCGTAAGCCTCGCGGATGGCCTGCGGCGGCGAAATCAACTGCCCGCCGCCGGGAAAATCCGGCCCCGGCAGAATGTTCAGGATGTCGTCGAGCGTGGCCTCGGGATGGCAAATCAGATAAATCGCAGCGGCGGCGACTTCGTTCAGGTTATGCGGCGGGATTTCCGTCGCCATGCCTACGGCGATGCCGGACGCGCCATTGAGCAGCACGAAAGGCAGCCGCGCCGGAAGCAGTTGCGGCTCCCTGAAAGCGCCGTCATAGTTGGGGATGAAATCCACCGTTCCCCGGTCGATTTCGGAGAGCAGCAGTTCGGCCATCGGGGTCAGGCGGCATTCGGTATAGCGCATCGCCGCCGCTGAATCGCCGTCACGCGAGCCAAAATTGCCTTGCCCGTCGACCAGCGGGTAACGCAGCGAGAAATCCTGCGCCACGCGCACCATCGCGTCGTAGACGCTGCTGTCACCATGCGGATGGTATTTGCCGATTACGTCGCCCACGACCCGCGCCGATTTGACGTGCCGGGAAGCCGCCGAGAGCCGCATTTCGTTCATCGCAAACAAGATGCGGCGCTGAACGGGCTTTAGCCCGTCCTCGACCTGCGGCAGTGCGCGGGCGCGAACGACGCTCATCGCGTAAGAAAGATAGGCACGTTCAGCGTACCAATCCAGCGGGAGCGCGTCGGAAGGAAATGGTGCGCTGCCGCTGGGGGGGGGAAGGGCGTTGTCGTTCATGGAGCGATGTGGCAAGGAAATGCATTGAGCGAGGGCGCGATATTAACCTATGAAAAAGTGGCTCCAAAGGAGCGGCATTCCGTTTCATCAGCCTGTGGCGCGGGCGATGTTTTTATCGGCTTCGCCCTGAATGGCAAGCGGGATGACAAGTCTTGGCGCGCGCGGAGCGTGTCCTGTATAATCGCCCGCTTTTTAGTCGGCCTTATTTGTTCAATGGCGCAAAAACTGGTTGTCGGCAACTGGAAGCTCAATGGGGCATTCGCCACAAACGAGGCGCTGCTCGGGGCTTGCTGCGCTCTTCCGCGTGTGGATGCGGCGGTGTGCGTGCCGTTTCCATACCTTGCGCAAGCGGTGTCGAGGCTGAACGGGATGGCGCTGGGCGCTCAGACGGTCAGCGAATTTCAGTCTGGCGCGTATACGGGCGAAGTCAGCGCGGAAATGCTCGCTGAAATGGGTTGCCGTTATGTAATCGTCGGGCATTCCGAGCGGCGTGCGCTGTTCGGCGAAGATGATGCCACGGTTGGCCGCAAGGCGGCGGCGGCGCTGCGGGCGGGGCTTGTCCCCATCGTCTGTGTCGGCGAGACGCTGGCGGAGCGCGAGGCGGGTCAGGTGATGGAAGTCATTGGGCGGCAGCTTGGCGCGGTGCTGGATCTGATTGGCGCACAGGGGCTATCGCGGTCAGTCGTTGCCTATGAGCCGGTCTGGGCGATTGGAACCGGGCGGGCAGCGGGCGCGGATGAGGCGCAGGAAGTGCATGGTCATATCCGGCGCTGGCTGGCGGAGCATGGCGCGTCGGCGGCTGAAATGCGCATCCTCTATGGCGGCAGCGTCAAGGCGGACAATGCGGCATCTCTTTTCGGGATGCCTGATGTCGACGGCGGTCTGATTGGCGGGGCATCGCTGTCCGCACGGGATTTCATGGCGATCTGCCAAGCGGCGGCAGGCGGAAACTTTTAAGGTTCTACGGTTTTTTCGAGGTAATGATGGTCGGGACGATTTTTAATTTGGTGCTGCTGGTGCATGTGATCGTGGGGCTTGGGGTAGTCGGCCTCGTCTTGATGCAGCATGGCAAAGGAGCCGATATGGGCGCGGCCTTTGGCAGCGGCGCTTCGGGCAGCCTGTTCGGGTCGTCCGGATCTGCCAATTTTTTGAGCCGTGCCACGGCGATGCTGGCGACGGTGTTTTTCATCACCAGCTTGAGTTTGGCGTATATGGCAAGCCAAGCGCCGAAAGAACCCACCAGCGTTATGGAAAGCGCCCCCGTTCCTGCCAAGCCGGCTTCGGACGCGGTTCCCGCTCCCGAAGCAGCGCCAGCCGGACAAGGGGGCGCGGGGAAAATTCCAGACTAGTGGGTGTGCCGAAAAATTCCGAACAATATCAATGGTATTGCTTGGAAAAAATAAAAGCGTACAAGTCTATGTGAAGCAGCGAACTTTGTATATGACGTAGCGGGCTTTGCTTACGGCGCGAAAAAAACATAGAATCGTGCCTTGCTGTGCCGACGTGGTGAAATTGGTAGACACGCTATCTTGAGGGGGTAGTGACGAAAGTCGTATGAGTTCGAGTCTCATCGTCGGCACCACAACGGAAACGCTTGGGGCGTTTCCAAAAAAGTAGGAAAACCAAAAAAATGGCAGCGCGCTTCATGTTGTGGCCTGCCTGAATTTCTGGCTCACACCAGATGCGGCAACGGGGAGAGTAGCTCATGCTGGATAACTATCTGCCGATTCTGTTGTTTATCTTTGTAGGTCTTGCTTTCGGCGTCGTGCCGTTTTTTATGGGCAAGATGCTGGGGCCAAATCGGCCTAGCGCGGGGAAGCTGGCTCCCTACGAATGCGGTTTCGATGCGTTCGAGGATGCGCGGATGAAATTCGATGTCCGCTATTACCTGATTGCCATCCTCTTCATCCTGTTTGATCTGGAAATCGCTTTCCTTTTTCCGTGGGCAGTGGTGTTCAAAGAATTCATCGCGGCGCAGGCGGCGGCGTGGTTCCTGTTTGGTTCGGTCATGGTGTTTCTTGCCATTCTGATTATCGGTTACATCGTCGAATGGAAAAACGGCGCACTCGACTGGGAATGAAACATGAGCATCGAAGGCATTTTTCGTGAAGGTTTCGTCACCACGTCGCTGGATACGGTGATTAACTGGACCCGCACGGGTTCCCTGTGGCCGGTCACGTTCGGGCTGGCTTGCTGCGCGATTGAGATGATGCACACGGGGATGGCGCGTTACGACCTTGACCGCTACGGCATCATTTTTCGCGCCAGCCCCCGCCATTCCGACGTGATGGTCGTCGCTGGTACGGTCACGAACAAAATGGCGCCCGCGATGCGCAGAATCTACGAACAGCTTGCCGAGCCTCGCTGGGTCGTTTCGATGGGTTCCTGCGCCAACGGGGGCGGCTACTACCACTATTCCTATTCGGTAGTGCGCGGCTGCGACCGAATCGTTCCCGTCGATGTTTATGTTCCGGGATGCCCGCCCACGGCTGAGGCGCTGCTTTATGGCCTGCTGCAGCTTCAGAACAAGATCAAGCGTACCAGCACCATTGCGCGCAGCTAAAGGGATGTGAGTTCACATGAGTGCCAAACTTGAGCGCCTGAGCCAGATTTTGCGGATTGTCCTTGAAGGGCGTCTGCGGTCGCTGGCCGAGAATCGGGGCGAGATTACGGTTGAGGTGGGCGCGGAAGATTATCTGGAAGTCGTCAGGACGCTCCGTGACCACGCCGAACTGCGGTTCGAGCAATTGATGGATATTTTTGGGGTCGATTATTCGGCTTACGGCAACGCTGCGTGTCAGTCTGGCAGGCGTTTCGCCACGGTTTTGCACCTGCTCTCCATCGAGCATAACTGGCGGCTGCGGCTTCGCGTGTTTTGCCCAGACGACGGTTTCCCGGTGATGGATTCGGTCTGCGGGCTGTGGCCGAGCGCCAACTGGCAGGAACGCGAAGCGTTCGATATGTACGGCATCATGTATTCCGGCCATCCTGACCTGCGGCGCATCCTGACCGATTATGGTTTCGAGGGGCATCCCCTGCGCAAGGATTTCCCTGTCTATGGGTATACGGAAATGCGCTACGACGAAGAGGCGGGTCGGGTGATTTACCAGCCAGTGACAATCGAGCCGCGTGAGAACATCCCGCGTGTCGTGCGCGAAGCAGGTTACGGGGACGCTGGCCATGTCTGAGATTCGCAATTACACGCTTAATTTCGGTCCACAGCATCCGGCAGCGCACGGAGTGCTGCGCCTGATACTTGAACTGGACGGCGAAGTGGTTGAACGTGCCGACCCGCATATCGGGCTGCTGCATCGCGGAACCGAAAAACTCATCGAGACCCGCACATGGCTGCAAGGCTTGCCTTACATGGACAGGCTCGATTACATGTCGATGATGTGCCAGGAGCACGCCTATTGCTTGGCGATAGAAAAGCTGCTTGGCCTCGAAGTTCCCGAACGCGCCCAGTACATCCGCGTCCTGTTCGATGAAGTGACCCGCGTCCTCAACCATCTGATGCTCATCGGCTCCCATGCCTTCGATATCGGCGCGATGACGATGATTCTCTATACCTTCCGCGAACGGGAAGATTTGCTGGATACCTACGAGGCGGTGGCGGGCGCGCGGTGGCATCCGGCGTATTACCGCCCCGGCGGCGTCTACCGCGACCTGCCCGATACCATGCCGAAGTACAAGCCCAGCCGCTTCAAGAGCGAAAGCCAAATCAAGGCGCTCAACGCGACACGGGAAGGCTCGCTGCTCGATTATCTTGAAGCGTTTTTTGCCGAACGCTTTCCGAAGTGCTGCGACGACTATGAGACGCTGCTCACCGAGAACCGCATCTGGAAACAGCGCACCGTCGGCATCGGCGTGGTGTCGGCGGAACGGGCGCTGGCATTGGGCTTCAGCGGCCCGATGCTGCGCGGCTCTGGCGTTGCGTGGGATTTGCGCAGGAAGCAGCCCTACGCGGTATACGACCAGCTTGATTTCGATATTCCGGTGGGCAAGAACGGGGACTGTTACGACCGTTACCTTGTCAGAATGGAAGAGATGCGGCAGTCGACGCGGATTATTCTCCAGTGCATCGACTGGCTGCGCAAGAACCCCGGTCCGGTCATCTCCGATGACCACAAGGTTGCCCCGCCGAAGCGCGAAAAGGTCAGGGGCGACATGGAAGGGCTGATCCACCACTTCAAGCTCTTTTCGGAAGGCATCCATGTTCCCGAGGGCGAGGTGTACGCCACCATCGAGCACCCGAAAGGGGAATTTGGTGTGTATGCGATTTCGGACAGCGCCAACAAGCCTTATCGTCTCAGGATACGTTCGGCGGCTTTCGTGCATCTGGCGGCGATGGACGAAATGGCGCGCGGGCACATGATTGCCGACGTGGTGGCGCTCATGGGGACGCTGGATGTCGTGTTTGGCGACGTAGACCGCTGACCGGAAAAATGTTTTGCGGATGAACCAGATATGCTGAGCCAAGAATCCTTGCAACAGATCGACCGGGAAATTGCCAAATATCCGCCCGGCAAGAGGCAGTCTGCGGCTATTTCCGCGCTGCGCATCGCGCAGCAGGAGAAAGGGTGGCTGTCGAAGGAAACCATCGAATACGTGGCCGATTACATTGGCATTCCGCCGATTGCCGCGTGGGAAGTGGCGAGCTTCTACGGCATGTACGACCTCACGCATACGGGCCGCCACAAAATTACGGTCTGCACCAATCTGCCCTGTGCGCTTTCCGGCGGGGTTCATGCCGCCGAGTATCTGAAAAAGAAATTGGGCATCGACTTCAACGAAACCACGCCCGACGGCTTGTTTACCCTCAAAGAAGGGGAGTGCATGGGCGCTTGCGGCGACGCGCCCGTGCTGCTGCACAACAACCATCGCATGTGCAGCTACATGACCACCGAGAAAATCGACCAGATGTTGGCCGAGCTGGAGAAGCAATGAGCGAGCACAAACTGATTCTCGCCGGCCTCGACGGCGACCGCACATGGCGGCTTCAGGATTACGTCGCGCGCGGGGGCTATGAGGCGTTCCGCAAAATCATTGCCGAGAAAACGCCGCCTGATGCCATCATCAATGAGCTTAAGGCGTCGAACCTGCGCGGGCGCGGGGGTGCGGGTTTCCCGACTGGGCTGAAATGGTCGTTCATGCCGCGTTCTTTTCCCGGTGAAAAATATTTGGCGTGCAACTCCGACGAAGGCGAGCCGGGCACGTTCAAAGATCGGGACATCCTGCGCTACAACCCGCACGCGGTCATCGAAGGGATGCTCATCGGCGCTTACGCGATGGGCTGCTCGCGGGGCTACAACTACATCCACGGCGAAATTTTCGAGATTTACCAGCGTTTTGAAGAGGCGCTGGATGAGGCGCGCGCCGCCGGGTTCCTTGGCCAGAATATCCTTGGCAGCGATTTTTCCTTCGAGCTTTTCGCGCATCATGGCTATGGAGCCTACATCTGCGGCGAAGAAACCGCGCTGCTCGAATCTATCGAAGGCAAGAAGGGGCAGCCCCGCTTCAAGCCGCCGTTTCCGGCTTCTTACGGGCTGTACGGCAAGCCGACGACGGTTAACAACACTGAAACTTTCGCCTCAGTGCCTTTCATCATGAAGATGGGCGGCGAGGCTTTCCAGAACTTGGGCAAGCCCAACAGCGGCGGCACGAAACTTTTTTCGGTTTCCGGCCATGTCTGCAAGCCCGGCAACTATGAGCTGAAACTTGGCACGCCGTTTTCCGAACTGCTGGACATGGCGGGCGGGATGCGCGGCGGGCGCAGGCTGAAGGCGGTGAT
>JAITVD010000032.1 GCA_031285965.1 Azoarcus sp. | reverse complement strand
AGAAGGTAGGCATCCACATCGGCTTCTGCGGCACGGAGAGCGCAAATGACTGGTACGGGGGCGGACGGGCTGAGGCGCTGCTGCACTTCCTGTCCGAATCCGCCGACTGCGCGAGGGCGTTTCCAGCCGGAGGCGCTGCGGGCTGTCGTAGCCCTTGCCGCGCAAAACCGGGTCGATGAGGTAGAAACGGGTTTCTTCTTCGTTGAATGCCATAGCCCTTCCTGAATCCTTTTTCGTATCTGGCGATCTGTTCGGCGGAAACCTGAAGCCGGGTCGCGGCATGTTTCAGCCGGAAAAGCGCAAACTTATCAGGTAAACGCCGGATCAACCACGGGGCGCTTGGAAGCTTCGCAAGATGCCCTCGGACTGGACGCCTTGGGGCGCGAACTGCGGCTTGATTACCGTTTGGCGCAGTCGAGTGCCGTCAATAATTTTGTCTCGAAGGTGCGAAAAAATTGATAAAAAGAATTTGAAAAATGTCTGATAACTATCTATAAAGACATTCTTTGAAACCTTGCCGCGCTGCCGATTCCATGCGAATTGCCTCTTCCGTGCCGGGTCGCCTTCGTCTTTGCGGCGGCTGCCTGAAAAATCAAAATCGGCTTGATGCGCTGGGCGCGGTTTTGGCTCGCCTGGATTCGTCCTGTTCGCTTCGCGCCAATCCCGCAGCCGGTTCCCTGACGGTTTTTTACGATTCGCGGCGCTATGCCATAAGGGAGATGGAAGCCGCCGTCGCCCGCGCTGCGGGCATCGCGTCTGGCGGCGCAACGGGCATCGGCGCGGCGGATGCTTTGTCCCGCGCCGCTTTGCCTGCCGCATCTGCGGCCAAAAAGCGGCGGCAAATCAACCGCTATGCCAAATACGCCATGTTCGGCAGCCTTGGCGTGTCGCTGGTATTGGCGGCGCGTGGCGCAAAGCGCGGTCATGCGCTCTCCGGCGCGGCTTTCCTCGTCGCGCTGGCCGCGCATCTGGCGCGGCATCGCAAGCATCTGTTGGCTTGAGTCGGTATCGAACATGGATGATTTCGACCGCGTGCAGGCGTATGCCCCGATGCTCCAGATTGCCCACCACATTCCGGGGCGCATCCGCCTGAAGCTGTGCGGCGCGAATGACAAAATCAAATCGCTTGCCGCCTACGCGAAACGCTTTGACGACCTCTGGCGGGACATTCCCGGCATTCGTTCGGCTCGCCTCAATCTGGTGGCTCGTTCCTGCACAGTGGAATATGATGACGCACTGATTCCTTTTCGCGCTTGGCCGGATTTGCTCGGCGGCGCGCGTTCGGACGAAGCCCTGAAACTTTTGGGCATCCTCAAACAGAAATTTGAGACGTTGCGCTAGCAGCGCGTTTTTTACGAAACAACCAACGGAAAGGAGAACGAAGATGTTGCCCTTGTATCCCTTTGTCGCGGGGCTGCTTGTCGGCGCTGTTGCCGTGCGGGCTTATCGCGCCCCGAAAACGCGGGACAACCTGAAAGACGCTGGAAAAAAAATCAAAAAGAAATCCGCCGAGGCGCAAGAAACGCTGCGCCATGCCGCCATTTCCGGGCTGAGCGCGATTGAATCCTCCTCGGCGCGGTGGCGCGACCGCTTGCAGGCTGGCGCGGGCGCGGCGGCGGAAAATCCCGCCGCTTCGGCGGCAGAGACGGAAAAACCCGCAGTGAAAAAGCCTGCTTCCCGCCCGCGCAAGCCGTCGGCAAAGCCCGCCGCTGCGGCGGATAAGGCGGAATCATGAAAAAACGGTCAAAGAAACGCCTGTCGGGCAAAGTTTCCCAACTGAACGACTTCGCGCGCGGATTCGTCAGCGCCGGACTTCTTTCCGCCGCCAAACAGCGGGCAAAAGGGCGAGCCTTCAATCGCCGAACCGTTCTGCGCCATGCCCTGCAAGGCGGCGTGGCGCTGGCGGCTGCCGTGGCTGCCGGACATGCCGCGCAGCGGCGGGACTACGCGGCGCTCGCCGTCACGGCGGCGCTCGGCGCGGCGGGCGTTTTTGCGCTGGATGATGTATTGCGCCCCCAACCGCGCAAACTTGAATTTGAAAAGGAGTAGGGCATGGCAAAGAAAAACAAATCCGGCAAATCCAAAAACAGCAAGGCCGACAAGCGCATGGCGAAAGCCCTTTGCGCCGCGATGGCGGCGGGCGGCAATGGAAAGAACGGCTTCGGCGGCTTCAATGGCAATGGCGGTTTCTTGCGAGGAATCGGCAAGCTGCTGCCCTCGCGCAAAAGCGAGCGTTTTCTGATGGGGCTTTTGATTGGCGCGGGCGCGGCGTACCTGCTCAGCGATGAAAATCTGCGCGGCAAGCTCATCAAGTCCGCGATGAAAGCCTACGCGGGGCTTGCGGGCGGGTTTGAGGAAATCAAGGAGCAGATTGCCGATTACAAGGCGGAACTCGAAGCGGAACTGCAAGACGCTGACGCATGAGTTCCGTTTCAGATTCGCGCTTCCGTTCGGTTTCCGGTTCCATGTTTCAAACACTCGATTTGGCGCACCAGACGGCGGGCAGGGCGCGTTTCCGCTATCGGCTGGCTTTGGGCGCGTCTCTGGAAGCCGGGCATCTTCGCGCTATCGGGGCGCTGCCGGGTGTTTTGGGGACGCGCTTGAATCCCAAGGCGCGGGCGCTCATCGTCCAGTTTGAGCCGTCAGCGACCCGCGCCGAAGAAATACGGAAACGCCTCCTCGCCTTGACGGCAGAGGACGTTCCGCCGATGGCCGCCCGTGCGGCGAATCCATCGGCGGCAAAAGCGGAAGGCGCATTGCCGCTGTGGGCGCTGGCGGCGCTTCTGTCCATGCGGCAGTTGCCGCAAAGCCTGAAACTGCCCGCTTCGCTCGCGGTTGCCTTGCCTTTGTTCAGGGAAGCGACGGACGACTGGCGCAATCGGGGCATGACTTCCCATGTGCTTGAGGCGCTTGCTGTTGGCATTTCGCTGGCGCGGAAAGATTATCTGGCCGCCAATACCACCACGTTTATGCTCGCGCTCGGCGAGCGGATGGAGCATTCGATTTCGCGCCGCTCCGACGAGCTTCTGAAACATCTGCTGCGCCCGCTGGGCAACGAGGTCTGGGTTGAGCGCGGCGGCGAGGAACTGGCGGTCGCCGCCGACGCGGTTGAAGTGGGCGATACGGTGATCGTCGGCACGGGCGCGATTATTCCGGTTGACGGCACGGTGCTGGGCGGCGAGGCGCTCGTCAACGAAGCGGCGATGACGGGCGAAAGCGTGCCGGTGGACAAGGGGCGCGGGCAGGGCGTTTTGTCCGGCACGCTGGTCGAAGAAGGGCGGCTGCGCATCTACGCCGAACAGGTCGGCGCACAGACGGCGGTGGCGCGGATTGCCGACTATGTGGAGCAGTCGCTCAGCGCCAGAAGCCGAACCCAACTGCAAGCGGCGCGGCTGGCCGACCGCCTTGTGCCAAGCGTGCTCGGTTTGGCGGGCGTGGCCTTCCTTTTTTCCGGCGACTGGCAGCGCGCGGCGGCGGTGCTACAGGCGGATTTTTCCTGCGCCCTCAAGCTGGCCACGCCGGTGGCGTTCAAATCGTCCATGTACAGCGCCGGACAACGCGGCATTTTGGTCAAAGGCGCCGACGCGCTGGAACGCCTCTCGGAAGCGGACACTTTCATCTTCGACAAAACTGGCACGCTGACTTCCGGCTCGCTGGTCGTGACCGACTCCGTTGCGTTTGACGCTTCATTTACGGCGGAAGACCTGATTTGCCTTGCCGCCTCGGTTGAGGAGCACTATTTTCATCCGATGGCGATGGCTGTGGTCGCCGCCGCGCGCGAGACGCGCAACCATCACTTCGAGCATGCCGAAGTGCAGTTCATCGTCGCCCACGGCGTGGCCAGCGTGATTGACGGGCGGCGCATCGTTGTCGGCTCCCGGCACTTCATCGAAGAAGATGAAGGCATCTCGATCCAGCCTTACCTTGAAATCGTCGATGCCTTGTACGGCGAGGGCAAAACCTTGCTGTATATCGGCTACGACGGCCATTTGCTCGGGCTTTTGGCGCTCCGGGATACGACGCGCCTGGAGGCCGCGGCCACCATTGCCCGCCTGCGCGAACTGGGCGCGCGGCGCGTCCTGATGCTGACGGGCGACCACAAAGACCGCGCCGCCGAGCTTGCCGCCGAGCTTGGGATAGACGAATTCCATGCCGAACTGCTGCCGGAGGACAAAGCCGCCATCGTGCAATCCCTGCGCGACGAAGGGGCGCGCGTCGCGTTCGTCGGCGACGGCATCAACGACGCGCCCGCGCTGGTGGGGGCGCATGTCGGCATCGCCATGCAGAAGGGCGCGGACGTGGCGCGGCTGACGGCGGACATTGCCTTGCTCGAAGACAGCATCGGGCGCGTGGCGGATGCCAAGGCGCTGGCAAACGCCACGATGGCGCGTATCCGCAGCAATTACCGCCTGACCGTCGGGACGAACGTCAGCATCCTCTCCGCCGCCGCCCTCGGCCTGCTCTCCCCCCTGTCCGCCGCCGTCCTGCATAACGGCAGCACGATAGCGATTCTCCTCAACGCCTTCCGCCGACATGCGGTGGCAAAGAAATAGCGGAGAGTAGCGGGCGCAAGGCATAGCCCCTTTTCCCGTTTGACGGGATTAGTTTTGTCGGCGTTACAGTGAAAATTCATGGGTTGCGTTCTGAGTCTTTTTTTTGGGGGGGGGATAAGGCAAAGCAAAAAAACGCCGTCGGCTGCGTGTGTATCGCACCAGCGCCAGTCAGCGAGAATTTTGGTCAAAACGTATCGCGGGCGTATGCGTCAAGCCGCCCTATATCTGGCACGCTATTGGCTCCCGGTTTACTGGTCGCCGGAAAATCGGTCAGTGTTGCTGCCGTGTCCAGAATGCCTTGATGTCGCCAAAGACCTTCAATAAAGGAACCGCTGTTGTTGTGTACTCAAGGCCGTACCGTGTCCGCAATTCGTTCAGCATCCACACGTCCCAAGTGGCGTACAACTCTTTCAAACTTGACGTTGCGTCAGCAAGTTCATCAGGCAAGCCACAACTGGAAAAGTCGCTCAGGTAACTTTCGTCAGTAACCAAGCAGTCGTCAAAATCATAATCAAGCGCCTCACGGAAAAATCGGCGGGCTGTATGCTCGTATAGCGCAATACCGTCTTGCGGCGCGAGGGTCATTTTCTTCTCGGTCATCGCGGTTTCGATTAACGGTCTACGGCTTGATACGGGTGCTCCACGAACCCGTGCTGTTGGATGGCGATGGCGCATCGATCTGGGCTGGCAAGCTAAAAATACCAAATCTATCGAGCCAAAAATCATATTTAACAAATATGATTTTTGGTCTAGAATGTGTAAACGTAAAGCCCATAACCAAGGAGAACGATATGCCAAAGATTTATGTATCTGATGTTACTTTCCAGCGATTGAAAGAACGAGTAACCGGATTTAACGACACGCCAGAAGCCGTTATTGAGCGCCTACTTGACGATGCTTCAGCACCGCAGCCAGTATGCAAGACACCAAAGCCAGAATTGATTTTTCGTCCTGCCGATGAGGGCGAGTTCAAACGACTCCTCATCCAAAGAAGGCGCGCTACGGTAGTACTTTACAAAGGCGACGGGACGAACGAAACATTAAAGTGGACTGCGAAACGAATAAAGCCAGAATCAGATTTGAGAGGCAATATCTGGTCTGGTTATCTGAGGGGGTGGGAGTCAAAAGGGATTGTGAGAGCGGAGTTTTCGGTGTGAGACAAAAATGATCGAAAGAGTCGACCACGCACAGGGCATCGCCATCAACCAGCGGAGCGAAATGTTCATCCAAAGGCGTGATGGCCGGATCCGTGAGCACAAAAGCTACGGTGACGACCTGTTCCCGGTCAAGGGCTGACGTGGAGGCTGACCTCGCGGGTTCTCCGTTGTGCTTTGCTCGTGCAAACACGCGAGCCAACCCTTCGCCTCAGTACGCACACAAGTGGTTGATGCGCAACGCTAGCTGCAAGTGCCACTTTGAGCCAGTTGGCGCGGGTTTCGAGAGAAGATAGGGCGGAACAGGGGCGAACCGGGCGCGTGGCGGCGGTCGGATTCCGCAAAAAAAAACCAACCGAGAGCGGTTGGTTTTTTGAATATTGGTGGTGAAGGGCAGAATCGAACTGCCGACCTATGGGTTATGAATCCATCGCTCTAACCGTCTGAGCTACTTCACCGGGAAACGCGAAATTCTATGCGCCGGGGCTTTTGCCGTCAAGAAAAGCTGTAGTAAGCTCGTGCGGTTTTGCGCCAGCGTGGCGCGTCGCGGTTGTTTCAGGGGCATGAAGAAATTGTATATCCGCACCTTCGGGTGCCAGATGAACGAGTATGACTCGGACAGGATGGCCGATGCGCTAGGGGCTGCCGAGCCGCTTGTCAGGACGGATGACCCGGCTGAGGCGGACATCATCCTGTTCAATACGTGTTCGGTGCGCGAGAAGGCGCAAGAGCGGGTGTTTCATGACTTAGGGCGGGTGCGGCGGCTGAAGCTCTCGCGGCCAGAGCTTGTCATCGGCGTGGGCGGGTGCGTGGCCAGCCAGGAGGGCGAGGCCATCGTGCGGCGCGCGCCTTATGTGGATGTGGTGTTCGGCCCGCAGACTTTGCACCGTTTGCCGGAGCTGATTGCGCGGCGGCGCGAGAGCGGCAGGGCGCAGGTGGATATTTCCTTTCCCGAAGTGGAAAAATTCGACGCGCTGCCGCAGCCCAAAGCCAGCGGGGCGGTGGCCTTCGTCTCGGTCATGGAAGGATGCTCGAAGTACTGTACGTTCTGCGTGGTTCCCTATACACGCGGGGAGGAGGTTTCGCGCCCGCTCGATGATGTGATTGAGGAAGTCTCGGCGCTGGCGGCGCAGGGGGTGCGGGAAGTGACGCTGCTCGGACAGAACGTCAATGCCTGGCGCGGGGCGCTGGAAAAAGGCGATTCGGGCGGAGAGACGGGCGATTTCGCGCTGCTGCTGGAATGCGTGCAGAACGTGTCCGGCATCGAGCGCATCCGCTTCACGAGTTCGCATCCGCGAGAGATGACGCCGCGCCTGATAGAGGCGTTTGCCCGTCTGCCGGGATTGGCGCCGCAACTGCATTTGCCGGTGCAGTCCGGTTCCGACCGCGTGCTGGCGGCGATGAAGCGCGGCTATACGGTGCTGGAATTTAAGTCCATCGTGCGGCGGCTGCGCGCGGCGCGGGCAGATGTGTCTTTGAGCACGGATTTCATCGTCGGCTTTCCGGGCGAGACGGCGGAAGATTTCGAGAAAACGATGAGGCTGATCGAGGAAGTGGGTTTCGACGGGGCGTTCAGTTTTGTGTATAGCGCCCGTCCGGGCACGCCCGCGATGGAACTTGCCGACCCCGTGCCGCAGGAGACGAAGCTCGCGTGGCTGGCGCGGCTGCAAAAGTGCATCGACGAACAGGCGCAGGCCGTCAGCCGCGCGATGGTAGGAAACGTGGAGCGGGTGCTGGTGGACGGCGCGGCGAAGAAGGCCAGTGATGAGCTTTGCGGGCGCACGGGCAACAACCGGGTGGTGAATTTCCCTGTTCCCGCGCATGTGCGCGAACGGCTGATGGGGCAGTTCGTGGAGGTAAAGATTACGGCTGCCCTGCCGCACAGCTTGCGCGGGGAAGTGGCGGCGGAGGCGTTGCGATGAGCGGTGCGGCAGCGAGGGAATTCACTTTGGAGCCGCTGGACAATGGGCGCTTGGCGCGTTTGTGCGGGGCGCTCGACGAAAATCTGCGGCAAATCGAAAACGCTTTTGATATTGCCATTGCGCGGCGCGGGGCGCATTTCACGCTGCATGGGCGCAACGCCCGTCAGGGAGAGGCGGCGCTGCGGCGTTTCTACGGGCAGGCCGACCGCGAACTGTCACGCGAGGAGCTTCAATTAGGGCTGGTGGAAGTTTCCCGCGAGGAAGCCACGCCGCAGCCGACCGCCGAACTGAAGCTGCTGACGCGCCATAGCGGGCTGCATGGGCGCACGCCCCGGCAGGTGGCATATCTGATGAATATCCAGCGGCACGACATCACGTTTGGCATCGGCCCCGCTGGCACGGGCAAGACGTATCTGGCGGTGGCGAGCGCGGTGGACGCGCTGGAGCGCGATCTGGTCGAGCGCATCATGCTGACCCGTCCGGCGGTGGAAGCGGGGGAGCGGCTCGGTTTCCTGCCCGGCGATTTGGCGCAGAAGGTCGACCCCTATCTGCGCCCGCTCTATGACGCGCTGTATGACCTGATGGGCTTTGAGCGGGCCATGAAGCTCTTCGAGCGCGGCACGATTGAAATCGCGCCGCTCGCCTTCATGCGCGGGCGCACGCTGAACAACGCTTTCGTGATTCTCGACGAGGCGCAGAACACGACGCCCGAGCAGATGAAAATGTTCCTCACCCGCATGGGCTTTGGGGCGAAAGTGGTGGTGACGGGCGACTTGACCCAAGTCGACCTGCCACGCGGCAGCCGCAGCGGGCTGGGCGAGGCGCGCGGGGTGCTGGCAAAAGTGCGCGGCGTGGCATTTACCGAATTCAGCAAGGAAGATGTCGTGCGGCATCCGCTCGTTGCGCGTATCGTTGAGGCTTATGAGCATAAAGAGAGGAAAGGCAGTCATGGCGAAGCAGACAAATAAGCCCAAAGTTGTCATCACGGATGGCAAAGGCAAGAAAAGCAGGCTGGCAGCCGAACAGATTGATTTGGATTTTGGAGAAGGCCGACGGCTGCGTTTCCTGTTTCCCGAAACGGGCGGGAACGACCTCGAAATCGAAGCGGTGGCGGCGAACGATGAATCCGTCCCAATCCTCAATATGCAGCCATGCGCTTGCAATGTCGTCTGCCTGCGAGTGGAAGGGGCATCGAAGGATGATTTCGTGGAGGACGAAGAGCTTTCGGAAGCGGCGGAGCCGGTGCTGAGCCTTCTCGTCCAGAAAGCGGTCGAGGGGGCGGACAGAGACAATACGCCCAAGAAATATCAGGTGCGCCGCTGGGCGCAAGCCGCCCTTCTCCAGCGGAGCGTCGAGGTCACGGTGCGCTTGGTGGGGGAAGCCGAAGGGCGCGCGCTGAACAAAAACTATCGCGGCAAGGACTGCGCCACCAATGTGCTGACCTTCACATATGGCGGACGAAAAGAGGGGAAGGACGCGAAAAGCGCCATTCCCGAACAGGACGACGAGTGCGATGCCCTCATCGGCGACATCGTGCTGTGCGTGCCGGTGCTCGCGCGCGAGGCGGGCGAGCAGGGCAAGGCGCTTGATGCGCATTTTGCGCACCTCGTCGTGCATGGGATGCTGCATCTGCAAGGGTTTGACCACAAAAAGAAAGCTGAGGCGGAGGCGATGGAGGCGCGCGAGCGCGAGATTCTGAATGCGCTGGGGTACGCCGACCCTTACGTCGTCTGAAATGTCGGGCATCAATTGACAAGATATGGAAGAAGCCGGTTCCCATCCTGAGAAACTTTCGTTTTTAGACCGCCTAGCGGCGCTGCTCACGCCGGAGCCGGAAGACCGCGACGAGTTGCTCGCCTTCCTGCGAGCCGCCCATGAGCGAGATCTGTTCGACGCGGATGCGTTCTCGATTATCGAGGGTGCGCTGGAAATGTCCGACATCCGCGCCCGTGACATCATGGTTCCCGGCGCACGGATGAATGTTCTGCACATCGACGACTCGGTGGCTTCGATAGTCGCGTTCGCGGTGAAAACGGGGCATTCGCGCTTTCCCGTAATCGGCAACGGGCGGGACGACGTTATCGGCATTCTGCTGGCGAAAGATTTGCTGCGGTTTTTCGCGGGCAAGGAATTTTGCCTGCGCGACATGCTGCGCCCGGCCATCTTCATTCCCGAGTCCAAGCCGCTCAACGTATTGCTGCGCGAATTCCGCCTGAACAGCAACCATATGGCCATCGTGGTGGACGAATACGGCGGCGTGGCGGGGCTGGTCACAATCGAGAACGTGCTGGAGCAAATCGTCGGCGAGATCGAGGATGAGCACGATACCGGCGTTGAGGCCAGCGGCAGCATCGTTGCCGAGAAAGACGGGCGCTACCGCGTGAAAGCCATGATTTCAATCGACGATTTCAATGTGGCATTTGGCACGGGCTTCAGCGATGAAGAGGTCGATACGGTTGGGGGGCTTCTGATCCGCCATTTTGGGCGCTTGCCGCGACGCGGCGAGATTGCCGTCATCGAGGGCTGGCGCTTCTGCGTGCTGCGCGCCGACAGCCGGCGCATCGACCTGCTGCTCGCCGAACGTTTGCCGGAAGGGGCGGATGCCGGCCTAGGAGCTTCCGACGCATGAAAACCAAGTTCTTCCGTGTTCTGCTGGCCGTCTTGGCCGGTGCGCTGGCCGTGCCTGCCTTTGCGCCCGTGGGCTTGTTTCCGCTCGCGTTCGTCAGCCTTGCGTGTCTCGTTGTGCTGCTGGAACGCGCAGGCTCGTTCCGCGCCGGGTTCTGCATCGGGCTGGGCTGGGGGCTAGGCGCGTATTGCGTGGGCATCGCGTGGCTCGTCATTGCGCTGTGGCGTTACGGCGATGTGTCCCTGCCGATTTCAGTGCTCATCGTCTTTCTGTTCTGCACGCTGCTCGCCCTGTTCCCGGCACCCATGTGCGCGGCGTATGCGCGTTGGCGGCATGGCGGAACGCTGCGGCGGGCGGCGTTCTTTGGCGGATTGTGGGCATTCGCCGAATGGCTGCGCGGCACGGCGATGACGGGCTTTCCGTGGCTTGCCATTGGCTATTCCCAGACGCCGCCCAGCCCCGTGGCCGGATATTTTCCGTTCATGGGGGTTTATGGCGTTGCCGGAGGCGTGGCCTTCATGGCGGGGTTGATCGGCGTTTGCGCCGCCGTTCGGACGGCTCGGCAGTGGAAGCTGTCCGCCGCGCTGATTGTTGCAATCTGTTCCGTTGGATGGGCGTTGTCTTGGATACGCTGGGCAGAGCAAGACGGCTCGCCGCTCACGGTATCGCTCGTGCAGACGAACATCGACCAGTTGCATAGATGGGATCCCGAGCATTTCAACGAAACGCTGCGAATCAGTGTGGATATGGTGCGGGCTGCCCGTGGCGACCTCGTCGTCCTGCCCGAAGCCGCGCTGCCCCTGCCGCTCGACGCGCTGCCGGAAGGTTATGTCGACACGCTTAGCGATATTGTCAGCGAGCGCGGCGCCTCGCTTATCACGGGCGTATTTACCCGCAAAGACGGGCTGTTCTTCAATGCGTCCGTCACCTTGGGCGCGGGGGCGGGGCAGCATTACGCGAAGAGCCACCTTGTGCCTTTTGGAGAATATCCGCCGCCGTTTTTCAGTTGGTTTTATGAGGTGGCGAACATTCCTATGTCCATGCTAAGCCCCAGTCCGGCGAATCAGCCGCCGTTCACGCTGTTTGGGCGGGAAATCGCCATGAGCATCTGCTACGAAGACCTTTTCGGGGCAGAACTGATTTCCTCCCTGCCGCGAGCGGGGCTGATGCTCAACCTCTCGAACCTCGCGTGGTATGGCGATTCATTCGCCCAGCCGCAGCACCTGCAAATCGCCCGCGCCCGCGTGCTGGAAACGGCCCGTCCCATGCTGCGCTCCACCAACACCGGCATGACCGCGCTCATTCTCCCCGATGCCTCCATCTCGGCAATGCTGCCCGCTTTCACACGCGGGATACTGGAAGTGGAAGTGGCGGCATTCAAGGGGCTGACGCCCTATGTACGCTGGGGAAATGCGCTTGCGCTGGTATTGGCGGGGATTGGGGTTGCGGTTGGAATGATGCGGCGAAGTAAACCGTGCGCCGGAGGACGGGGCGCGGGTTGAGTTTTTGCCTTTATGCGCGGCTAAGGCGCACAAAAAAATTTCAAATGTTTTTTGAGTATTTCAAAGGGATGCCTTTACAGTCTTGCTGTTGTTCTGGATACTTCGTTCGCGTATGGTTTTGTCATTTACAAATCGTAACAGTTTATTCAAAATTTTCATTTTGTTACATGCTAGCATCCTCAAACGTTAAGGCGTTTTGCCAATAACAACCGAGGAGGAATCTATGCATTTGAAAATAGAAAGTACCATGAAGTCAATTTGCGCTGTCGTGTTGCTAGGAGTTGCCAGCGTCGGAGCGAATGCGAGTGTCATTCGTGTCGCAGAGAGTGATTTTCTAGAAGGCTCTGGCATGATCACCTTCAGCGAGCTTCCTCTCGATACCCTAAATCCTGTGTATTTGCCAGCCGATTATGGTGGACAATTGGATTATCCCGTTGTCAGTTTTGGCGGATATTTTCTAGGGCAGAGCCTGAGTGCGACGCCAAATACACCGATTGCCCCGGCGCGGCTGCAACCGCTTGCATTGTCGGGACACCAACCGGCTCCTTGAGTCTCGATCCGAATTCTCCTTTCACGAGCATCGTGACAGACGGTGATGCCCCGAACAGCCCCGTTCTGTCTGGACTGCCAGTGTTTAACGGCCCTGTGGCTGTCCTGTTCGATGTGGGTGTTGCTGCTGTCGGTTTCGACGCGGGATATTTCGATGAAATAGGCAGCACGGGCATTACCGCATTCGCACGAGATGGAACGATTCTCGGCACGGTAACGAATAGAGGTTTTGGTATTGAATTTCTCGGTCTTGTCACTGCCGATCAAAGCGAGGCAATCGCGGGAGTTTTTCTCGATCTCGTCGCTTCAGAGCCAGCAGGATTTGCAATCGACAGTATGCGTTTTGGATACAAAGACGCAGTTCATGTTCCAGAAGTTCCCGAACCCGAAACATGGGCGATGCTTTTGGCGGGGCTTGGCATCGTGGGCATCATTGCGAAGCGTCGCCGGAACTGATCGGAAAATTTTAGCGAATGAACACGGCAATGGGGACTTCAAGTTCCCGTTGCCGTTTTTAAGCCGGCGGTCTGCGCGGCAAACTGCCCCGTCAGCGGGCTTCGTCCGCTGACGGGTCGGGTTTGTTGTTTTTGGGCTGGATGGTGACGTGGACGCGGTTGCCGGGCGGGGATTCGCCGCTGCGGGAAGGGCGCGTTCCGGGCGCGTCGGTGACGAGGTAGTTCTCAGCGGCGATGTCGTATTCGATGTACTGGCCCCGCACCATGTCGCCCGCGTTTTTGATTTGGGCGCGGTTGAAAAGTTTGGCGCGTTCGTGTTGGCTGTTGTATTCGATGCGTTCGGCTTCGCCGTCGATCCATGCGCCGTCGCTTGCGCGTTTCTGGCGGAAATAAACCAGTTTTCCGCCTCCGGCGGTGGCAACGCCGTTATGGAAACCGGCAGTGTCCTGTGTGACGACGATTTTGTCGCCCTTGATTGTCATGCTGCCTTGGGTGAGCACGACATTGCCTTCAAAGACGTGGACTTTGTTGCGGTCATCTACGGTCACTTTGTCGGCGTCGATGTCGACTGGCTGGCTGCGGTCGGGCGACTGCGCGTGAACAGGCGCGGGCGCTTGCAGCAAGATGGAAATAAGGGCGAGGGCGGCAAGGCGGCGCGTCATGAATTTCTCTTGTAGCGGGAGGCGATGCGCATCTTGGCTTTCCCGGACAGTTTCATGACCCCGAATACGTTGTCGGCAGCCATGCTGCTGGCGTCGCTGCGGTTTCCTCCCTGCGTGATGCGCACGGGAACGTCGCTGGCGGCGCGTTGCTCGTTTGGCCAGACCGTAAGCCGCGCCGAGGAAAGGTGCATGGGCGGTTCCGCAGGGGCGCCTTCGCGTTCGGCTTCAACGTTGCCGGCGAAATCCACGCGCTCGGCCTTGGGGGCGACTTCGCCGTGGTCGGCATTGATGCGCATGTGCCGCCCCTGATTGATGAGCATCAGGCGTGGCTGGTCGGCGTGGGTCTGGTCGGTGGCGGGCAAATGCTGGATGTGCGGGCTATCGAGGGTGTAGTTCAGCGAGCCGTCCTGCGCAAAGCCCGTGATGCGCACCGTTTGGGCGATGAAGTCAGGGGTTTGGCTGACGGTGGGAGCATCGGGAGTTTCTGGGCTGCGGGTGGCGTGTTCGAGCCACACCGCCCCGGCGGCCAGCACAGCCGCAATGGCGAGCGGGTAGAAACGGTAAAAGAGATTGAGGAATGCTTTCATCAGATGACCCGTGCCTGCATGAGGTCGTGCGTGTTCAGTGCGCCGAGGAGCGTGCCGTCGCTATCAATGACCAGCAATTGGCTGACGCGCAGCCGTTCCATCATTTCGGCGGCTTCTGCCGCAAGGGCATCCGGGGCGATGGCGTGCGGGTTTTTCGTGAGTACTTTGGAGAGGCGCGTGGTGCGCACGTCGATGCCTTTTTCGAGCGCGCGGCGCAGGTCGCCATCGGTGAAAATGCCTTCCGGCTTGCCGTCGGCTCCTAGCGCCACGGTCATTCCCATGCTGCCGCGTGTCATGGCGAGCAGGGCTTCGATCAGGAAAACGTCATCCGTGATGGTCGGCACATGTTCGCGGGGGCGCATGACATCGCGCACGTGCGTGAGCAGCCGCCGCCCGAGGCTGCCGCCGGGGTGTGAGCGGGCGAAATCTTCGGTTCCGAAGCCGCGCGCGTCGAGCAGGGCGACCGCCAAGGCATCCGAGAGTGCCAGTTCCGCCGTGGTGCTGGCGGTGGGCGCGAGGTTGAGCGGGCAGGCTTCTTCGGCGACGGCGGCATCGAGATGAACGTCGGCATCAAGGGCGAGCGGCGAATCGGCGTTGCCGGTGATGGCGATGAGCCGCGCGCCGCGCCGTTTGACCTGCGGCACGATGGTGAGCAGTTCCGCGCTCGCCCCCGAATTGGAGATGGCAATCACAATGTCTTCGGCGGCAATCATGCCAAGGTCGCCGTGCGCGGCTTCCGCCGCGTGGACGAAATAAGCCGGGGTTCCCGTGCTTGCCAAGGTGGCCGCGAACTTGCGGGCGATGTGCCCGGATTTGCCGATGCCGCTGACAATGACCCGCCCCTTGCATCCGAGAATCATGCCGGTGGCTTGGACGAAGGCTTCTCCGATGCGTTCGGCCAGCGAGGCGACCGCCCGCGCTTCGATTTCGAGCACGCGACGCCCCAGTTCCAGGGCGCGGTTCAGGGAAGGGGATGGGACGGAATTCATGGCCGTAATGGGCAAAAGAAGCGCCGTGACGCCGGGACAAGGATTGTACAGGGATGCGCTTCAGTCTTCGTATTTTTGAAGCTGGCGGATGTCCGGGACATGGATTTCCCTGCCTTGTACGGTAATCAGGCCAAGCTCCACAAGCTCGTGCAGGATGCGCGAGAAATGCTCCTGCGTCATGCTGAGGCGGGAGGCGATGGTGTTTTTGCTGATGGCGAGCTTAATCGTGAAGGCGTGGCCTTCGGCGGGCAGGGCGTTGTCGGAAACTTCTTGGAGGAGGTAGCTGATGACGCGCTTTTTGCCGGAGTGCAGCGAATAGCCCTCGATGTCGTTGACAAGCTGGTGCTGGCGCACGGCAAGCCCGGCAAGCATTTTTCGGGCAAGCTGCGGGTCGCGCTCCAGTTCGGTGAAAATGGTCGTCTTGGGGAAAAAGAGCACCCAGGAATCGGTCAGCGCCTGCGCGGAAACGACATAGGGCTTTTCCATAAACATCACGGCTTCACCGAACATGTGGTTCTGGCGGATGATTTCGACGACTTTCTCTTGCCCGTGCGGGGAAATGAAGGAGAGCTTGATCTGGCCGACGACGACTATGTGCAGCCCTTTGCATTCATCTCCCTTGCTGAAGAGTATCTCCCCCTTGGCGGGGTGGAGTTCGCGCACGTCCTGCGCGATGCGGGCGATGCTCTCCGCCGGCAGCCCGCTGAAAAGGGGCTGCCCCGCGATCAAGGTTCTGATGTCCGGTTTGGTTTTTTGAACCATGCGTCACCCCTGAACGGCCTAAATGCGCGAGGAAAAGTTTCCGAAATTTTTCAAAAATATATATCGTGCACTGCGTATATTATAGATGACATATTTTTGTCAATGGCTAGGCAAGTTTACGTTGATCGCCATGTTTCCGCCGTTGCGGGGCATAAAGGCATTATTCAGAAACCGCTTGCGGTCCGGCCTAGGATTGCTATAATCGTCGGTTTCGTGCTCTGCTGTCTCTAGGAAGGTCATGGGGATGCGGGGCTAGCTGCCCGAACGGGTTCCAATACTGACCGCTCGCAGAGCGGGGCAAGTTGGGGATATTTTCATGATTCAGATGCAGTCAAGGCTCGATGTGGCCGACAATACCGGCGCACGTTCGGTGATGTGTATCAAGGTGCTCGGCGGCTCCAAGCGCCGCTACGCGACCGTGGGCGACATCATCAAAGTGACCGTAAAGGACGCGGCGCCGAGAGGGCGCGTCAAGAAGGGCGACATCTACAGCGCCGTCGTGGTTCGCACGGCCAAGGGCGTGCGCCGCCCAGACGGCTCGCTCATCAAATTCGACAACAACGCGGCGGTGCTGCTCAACAACAAACTTGAGCCGATCGGCACGCGCATCTTCGGGCCGGTGACGCGCGAGCTGCGCTCCGAACGGTTCATGAAGATTGTTTCGCTCGCGCCAGAAGTGCTCTGAGGGGTTCTGGAATGAACAAGATCCGCAAGGGTGATGAGGTTGTGGTGCTTACGGGCAAGGATCGTGGCCGCCGTGGCACGGTGCTGCGCCGCGTGAGCGATGAGCGCCTGTTGGTCGAAGGGGTCAATCGGGTGAAGAAGCATGTGCGCCCGAACCCGCTCAAGGGCGAGGTAGGCGGCATCGTCGAAAAGGAGATGCCGATTCATGTCTCGAACATCGCGCTGTTCAACCCCGCTTCGCAAAAAGGCGACCGTGTCGGGGTGAAAGTGCTTGAAGATGGGCGCAGGGCGCGTTTCTTCAAGTCGAACGGCGAGCTGGTGGATGCGTAAGGAGTAGCAATGGCTCGCTTGCAAGAGTTTTATAAGAATACGGTGGTTCCTGACCTGTTCAAGCAGTTCAGCTACACGTCGGTCATGGAAGTGCCGCGCATCACCAAAATCACCCTGAACATGGGTGTCGGCGAAGCGGTTGGCGACAAGAAGGTGCTTGAGTTCGCGGTCGGCGACATGACGAAGATTGCCGGACAGAAGCCGGTCATTACCAAGGCGAAGAAGTCGATTGCCGGATTCAAAATCCGTGACGGCTATCCAATCGGCTGCATGGTGACGCTGCGCGGCGCGAAGATGTACGAATTCCTCGACCGTTTGGTAACGGTTGCCCTGCCGCGTGTGCGCGACTTCCGGGGGATTGCTTCCAAAGGGTTCGACGGGCGCGGCAACTACAACCTCGGGGTCAAGGAGCAGATCATTTTTCCTGAAATCGAGTACGACAAGATCGACGTGCTTCGCGGGATGAACATCAGCATCACGACGACGGCCAAGACCGACAAGGAAGCAAGGGCGCTTTTGGGCGCGTTCCGTTTCCCGTTCAAGAATTGAGGGCAATATGGCGAAACTGTCTCTGATAAACCGCGAAGAAAAGCGCCGCAAGACGATAGCGAGGTACGCTGAAAAGCGCACTGGGTTGATTGCGAAAATCAATGATACGAAGCTCTCCGATGAGGAGCGCATGGCAGCGCGGCTGGATTTACAGGCGTTGCCGCGCAACGCAAGCCCCGTCCGCGCGCGCAACCGCTGCAAACTGACCGGGCGTCCGCGCGGGGTATTCCGCAAGTTTGGGCTGTGCCGCAACAAGCTGCGCGAAATTGCTTTCGAAGGCGAAGTGCCTGGCATGACCAAGGCGAGCTGGTAAGGAGAGTAAAAGATGAGTATGTCCGATCCCATCGCCGATATGCTGACCCGGATCCGCAATGGTCAGCGGGCCGGGAAGATGAGTGTGCGCATGCCTTCGTCGAAGCTGAAGGTGGCGATTGCCAAGGTTTTGCAGGATGAAGGCTATATCGATGCCTACGCTGTCCGCGAAGCGGACGGCAAGTCCGAACTTGATGTGGCGCTCAAATATTACGCCGACCGCCCGGTGATTGAGCGCATTGAGCGCGTCAGCCGCCCCGGCCTTCGTGTCTACAAGGGCAGCGACGACCTGCCCAAGGTCATGAACGGGCTGGGCGTGGCCATCGTGTCGACGCCTCGGGGCGTGATGACGGATCGTGCCGCGCGCGCTAGCCGCGTCGGCGGCGAAATCATCTGCCTAGTGGCCTAAGGAGGATTTCATGTCTCGTGTAGGAAAGAGTCCGGTGGCCATCCCTGGCGGTGTCGAAATCAAGATTGCTGGAGACAGCCTCTCGATCAAAGGGCCGCTTGGCACGCTGAACCATGTGGTGCACCCTTCGGTCACGGTGGAGCGCGAAGGCGATAACTTGGTGGTCAAGCTCCGTGAGGGCGCGGAAAACGCCGATGCGTTCTCCGGCACGACGCGCGCGCTGGTCAATAACATGGTGACGGGCGTCACCAAGGGGTTCGAGAAAAAGCTGAACCTCGTCGGCGTCGGCTACCGCGCACAGGCGCAGGGCGACAAGCTCAATCTCTCGCTGGGCTTCTCCCATCCAGTCGTGTATCAGTTGCCGGACGGTATCAAGGTTGAAACGCCTACCCAGACCGAAATCATCATTAAGGGGATCGACAAGCAGCGGGTCGGTCAAGTCGCAGCCGAAGTGCGCGCCTATCGCGCTCCCGAACCCTACAAGGGCAAGGGCGTCCGTTATTCGGATGAAAGGGTTGTGATTAAAGAAACCAAGAAGAAGTAAGGCGGCTGTCCATGAACAAGAAAGAATCTCGTCTGCGCCGTTCGCGCAAGACTCGCGCAAAGCTCGCAGAACTGAAGGCTGTGCGCCTGACCGTATTCCGGTCGAACTGCCACATCTATGCCCAGATCATTTCAGGCTGCGGCTCGAAAGTGCTGGCTTCAGCCTCCACGCTCGAAAAGGAAATGCGTGTCCGTGTGCCCAATGGCGGCAACAAGACCGCCGCACTGGAAGTGGGCAAGCTGATTGCCGAGCGCGCAAAGGCGGCGGGCATCGAAACGGTGTCTTTCGACCGCTCGGGCTTCCTCTATCACGGTCGCGTCAAGACGTTGGCTGAAGCCGCCCGCGAAGGCGGTCTGAAGTTCTAAAGGGGATTTACGAATGGCCAAGCAGCAAAATCAGCGCAAGCAAGCCTCCGAGGAGCGCGATGACGGCATGCGCGAAAAGATGGTTTCGATCAATCGCGTCACCAAGGTCGTCAAAGGGGGGCGGATTCTCGGTTTCGCGGCGTTGACCGTGGTCGGCGACGGTGACGGCGGTATCGGGATGGGCAAGGGCAAGTCCCGCGAAGTGCCTGTCGCCGTCCAGAAAGCGATGGACGAAGCCCGCCGCAGGATGAAAAAAGTCTCGCTCAAGAACGGAACCCTGCATCACACCGTGATCGGCAGGCATGGCGCGGCATCCGTGCTGATGCAGCCGGCTCCGGGCGGAACTGGCATCATTGCGGGCGGCTCGATGCGGGCGGTGTTTGAAGTCATGGGTGTGACCGACATCATCTGCAAGTGCATCGGTTCCGCCAACCCGTACAACGTCGTGCGTGCCACGCTCAACGGCTTGCTGTCGGTGAATACCCCGGCGGAGATTGCAGCCAAGCGCGGCAAGAGCATCGAAGAAATTTTGGGGTAAGCGATGTCTGACAAGAAGATCAAGGTCACGCTGGTCAAGAGCGTGATCGGAACCAAGCAAGATCACCGCGCCACGGTGCGCGGTTTGGGGCTTCGCCGTCTTAACCACAGCGTCGAGGTCTCCGACACGCCGCGTATGCGCGGCATGATTACGAAAGTGTCTTATCTGCTCAAGTGCGAGGGTCTGTGACATGCGCCTGAATACCATCAAACCGGGCGCTGGCTCGAAAACGGCTCCCAAACGGGTTGGGCGCGGCATTGGCAGTGGCTTGGGCAAGACTTGTGGGCGCGGTCACAAAGGCCAGAAGTCGCGTGCGGGCGGTTTCCATAAGGTCGGTTTTGAAGGCGGCCAGATGCCGCTTCAGCGTCGCTTGCCGAAGCGCGGTTTCGTATCTTTGGCTCGTGGCCGCAATGTCGAGGTTCGCTTATCCGAACTGTCCGCTGTGCCAGTGGAAGAAATTGATCTTCTGACCTTGAAGCAAGCGGGCGTCGTTCCCGGCAACGCGCTCTCGGCCAAGGTCATCCTTTCCGGCGAGATTAGCCGGAAAGTCGTCCTGCGCGGCATCGGAGCCACCAAGGGGGCGCGTGCTGCCATCGAGGCGGCGGGCGGTTCCGTGGCGGCTGAGTAACAGGCAACAGGGCGAGGAAGGCATCGTGGCCAAATCTGCTGCTACGTCAGGGAGTGCCGGAAAATTCGGCGATCTGAAACGGCGGCTGCTGTTTCTGCTCGGCGCGATTATCGTGTATCGGTTTGGTACGCACCTGCCGGTTCCCGGAGTCAACCAGGAAGTTCTAAAGGCTTTCTTTGAGCAGCACAGCGGCGGCATCCTTGGGATGTTCAACCTGTTCTCAGGGGGGGCGCTGTCGCGCTTCACGATTTTTACCCTCGGGATCATGCCCTACATCTCATCTTCGATCATCATGCAGTTGTTGGCCGTCGCGGTTCCGCAGCTTGAGGCGATCAAGAAAGAAGGCGAAGCGGGGCGGCGCAAGATTACACAATACACGCGCTACGGAACCGTGCTCTTGGCGTTTGCCCAAGGGCTGGCAGTGGCGATTGGCTTGGAAAGCCAAGGCGCGGCGCTTGATCCGGGCTTCGTGTTCCGTTTCGTCACCGTTGCGACGCTCATCACTGGCACGATGTTCCTGATGTGGCTGGGTGAGCAGATTACCGAGCGCGGCTTGGGCAACGGCATCTCGCTCATTATTTTCGCTGGTATCGTGGCCGGTCTGCCGAATGCCATTGGCGGACTGTCCGAGCTGGTCAGGCAGCAATCCATGCACCCCCTGTCCGCATTGTTCATCTGCCTGTTGGTGCTGCTGGTGACGGGGTTTGTCGTTTTTGTCGAACGTGGCCAGCGCAAGATTCTGGTGAACTACGCCAAACGTCAGGTCGGCAATCGGGTCTACGGCGGGCAAAGTTCGCATCTGCCGCTCAAGCTCAATATGTCTGGGGTTATTCCGCCGATTTTTGCGTCGAGCATCATCCTTTTCCTAGGTTCGGTTGGGCAGTGGTTTGGTTCTTCAGAAGAGATGGTCTGGCTGCGCGACATTTTCTCGGCGCTCTCGCCCGGCCAACCGGTCTATGTGATTTTCTATGCGCTGGCAATCGTCTTTTTCTGTTTCTTTTATACCGCGCTCGTGTTCAATCCGCGCGATACGGCGGATAACCTCAAGAAGAGCGGGGCGTTCGTGCCGGGCATCCGTCCAGGCGAGCAGACGGCGCGTTATATCGACAGGGTGCTGATGCGGCTCACGCTGGCCGGGGCGACCTACATTACTCTGGTTTGCTTGCTGCCGGAATTTTTGATCCTGAAGTGGCAAGTGCCGTTCTATTTCGGCGGCACCTCGCTCTTGATCGTGGTGGTGGTGGCGCTCGACTTCAAAGACCAGGTGCAGAACTATGTGTTGTCGCACCAGTATGAGGGTTTGCTGAAGAAAGCGGATTTCAAGGGGGCGGGCTTCCCGATTCGGTGACAATGTCCAAGGAAGATGTAATCGAAATGCAGGGCGAGGTTATGGAAAACCTCCCCAACGCAATGTTCCGGGTCAGGCTTGAGAACGGGCACATGGTGCTTGGGCACATTTCGGGCAAGATGCGGATGCACTATATCCGCATCCTGTCGGGCGACAAGGTGACTGTTCAGTTAACCCCCTACGACCTCACGAAAGGCCGGATCGTTTTCCGGACAAAGTGACAAAAGAATTCAGAAACAGGAGCAAATCATGAGAGTTCAGGCTTCCGTCAAGCGGCTTTGCCGCCACTGCAAAATCATCCGCCGCAAGGGCGTGGTCAGGGTCATCTGTGCCGATCCGCGCCACAAACAACGGCAAGGTTGATTCGTTGTGTCTGGCTGGGTTATAATTCAACGTTTCACATTTAACGTTTCGAGGTAGACGGATGGCTCGTATTGCTGGGGTCAATATACCCAATCACAAGCATACCGAGATTGCGCTGACCGCCATCTATGGGATTGGCCGTTCGCGCGCCCAAAAAATTTGCGACGCTGCTGGTATCTCGCGTTCGGCAAAGGTCAAAGACCTGACTGAATCGGATATGGAGAAGCTGCGCGAAGAAGTCGGGCGCTTCGTGGTCGAGGGCGATCTGCGCCGCGAAGTGACCATGAACGTCAAGCGCCTGATGGATTTGGGCTGCTACAGGGGCGTCCGCCACCGCCGTGGCCTGCCGGTTCGTGGGCAACGCACCCGCACGAATGCCCGCACCCGTAAGGGGCCGCGCAAAGCGGTTGCCGGCAAGAAATAACAGGACTTGAGCAATGGCTAAAACAGCAACCAAGGTTCGCAAGAAGATTAAAAAGAACGTCGCGGAAGGCATTGCGCACGTCCATGCGAGCTTCAACAACACCATCATCACCATTACCGACCGTCAGGGAAACGCGCTCTCGTGGGCGACTTCCGGCGGGGCGGGCTTCAAGGGGTCGCGCAAGAGCACCCCTTTTGCAGCGCAGGTGGCTGCCGAAGCCGCTGGCAAGGTGGCGCAGGATTGCGGCATCAAGAATCTCGAAGTGCGCATCAAAGGGCCGGGGCCGGGGCGTGAATCCGCTGTCCGGGCGCTCAACGCTTTGGGCATCCGCATCGCCAGCATTACCGACATCACCCCCATTCCGCACAATGGTTGCCGTCCGCCGAAGAAGCGGCGCATCTGAGGACAAGGAGTAAATAGTGGCTCGCAACCTCTCCCCGAAATGCCGGCAGTGTCGCCGCGAAGGCGAAAAGCTCTTCCTGAAGGCAGAAAGGTGTTTCACCAACAAATGCGCGATAGAACATCATGCCTATGCGCCTGGGCAGCATGGCCAGCGTTCCGGCCAACGCCTGTCGGGCTATGGCGAACAGTTACGTGAAAAGCAGAAAATCCGTCGTCAGTATGGTGTGCTGGAGCGCCAGTTCCGCCGCGTGTATGGCGAAGCGGCTCGCCGTCGCGGGCAGACGGGCGAAAACTTGCTGCAACTGCTCGAAGGCCGTCTGGATTCCGTTGCCTACCGCATGGGTTTTGGCGGCTCGCGCGCCGAAGCGCGGCAGGTCGTCCGCCACAACGGCGTGTTGGTCAATGGCAAGCGCGTGAACATTCCCTCTTACCTAGTGCGTCCGGGCGATGTCATCCAGCTTGCCGAAGGCACTCGCAACACGCTGCGGGTAAAGGCCGCGCTCGAATCTAACGAGTCGCGTGGTTTCCCCGCTTGGGTAGAAGTCGATGTCAAGGCGGGTAAGGGAACATTCAAGGCTTATCCGGCGCGTGATGAACTGCCGCCCACGATTAACGAAAGCCTAGTCGTGGAACTGTACTCCCGCTAATGCGGGAGCGGTCTTTCTGGTTTCGAGGAAATATTGATGCAAAGCAATGAGCTACTGAAACCGCGCATCATTGACGTTCAGAGTATTTCCCAGGCTCAGGCCAGGGTGACGATGGAGCCGTTTGAGCGTGGATTCGGGCATACCCTTGGGAACGCGCTGCGCCGCATCCTCCTTTCATCCTTGCCCGGATATGCCGCGACGGAAGTGTCGATAGAAGGCGTGCTGCACGAATATTCGACTCTGGATGGTATGCGGGAAGACATTGTCGATCTGCTGCTCAATCTGAAAGGGGTCGTGTTCAAACTTCACAGCCGGGGCGAAATGACCCTGCACCTGACGAAAAACGGCGAAGGGCTGGTGACGGCTGCCGATATTGAAACCAATCAGAATGTCGAGGTCATCAACCCGGAGCATGTGATTGCGCATCTGGCACCGGGCGGCAAGCTCGACATGCAGATCAAGATTGAGGAAGGCCGCGGCTATGTTCCCGGTAATTCCCGTCCGGTCAGTTCCGAGAATAAATCTATCGGGCGCATCATGCTCGATGCTTCGTTCAGCCCGGTACGCCGGGTTAGCTATCAGGTGGAAAGCGCCCGTGTTGAGCAGCGCACCGACCTTGACCGCTTGGTCATCGACATCGAGACCAATGGGGCGGTCGACCCTGAAGAGGCAGTTTGCTACGCGGCGCGCGTGCTCGTGGATCAGCTAGCGGTATTTGCCGATTTGCAGGATACCCGCGTCGATGCGCCCATCAAGCACGACATCGTGGTCGACCCCGTGCTGTTGCGTTTGGTCGATGACCTCGAATTGACGGTGCGCTCGGCCAACTGCCTGAAGGCCGAGAACATCTACTACATCGGCGACCTGATTCAGCGCACGGAAACGGAGTTGCTCAAGACACCGAATCTGGGACGCAAGTCGCTCAATGAAATTAAGGAAGTGTTGGCCTCCCGTGGGCTGACGCTTGGCATGAAACTCGAAAACTGGCCGCCAGCCGGGCTGGACAGGCTCGGTTAAGGCGTCCACGATACAAGTGAGGATTTGACAATGCGTCACCGTAATGGTCTTCGCAAACTGAACCGGACGAGCAGCCACCGTCAGGCCATGTTCCGCAACATGGCGAACTCGCTGCTGCGCCACGAGGTCATCAGGACGACTCTGCCCAAGGCGAAGGAACTGCGCCGGGTCGTTGAACCGCTGATTACCCTTGGCAAAACGGCAACCGTCGCTAACCGCCGCTTGGCCTTTGACCGCCTGCGCGACCGCGAGATTGTCGTCAAGATTTTCAATGAGCTTGGCCCACGCTATGCCAGCCGTCCCGGCGGCTACTTGCGCATCCTCAAGTGCGGCTTCCGCGACGGGGACAACGCGCCAATGGCCTACATCGAACTGCTCGACCGCCCGGAAGAGGCTGTTGCCGCAGCCGATGCCAGCCTGGAAGCGCCTGTAACGGAGTAAAGCCCAACGGAGCCTCGCGGCTCTCTGGTTTTTGGTTTTGACGAAAAGCCCCCGAGATTCATTTCGGGGGCTTTTTTTTGAGCGTATGATGCATGGCATAGTCGAAAGGAATTCAACGTTCGGCTGATGGGCAAACGAACTGCTTTTATATTTTTCAACCAGCAAACAGTATTACGGAGGATGGAAATAATGGCTAAGAAGAAAAGAAAAACACTGCCGAAAAACTTCAAAGAATTGATTGAAGTCGGAGATATGGCGGCGCTGAAAGCCGTATATGATGATTGTGAGCTAGCCGCAACCGGTGGCTACGATAAGGAAACCGCGTTACATTGTTATAACGTGCCGGACGAACTTGTCCGTTGGCTTGTGGAGCAGGGATTAGACATCAATACGCCTTCAAATACCTATCGGCGAACGCCTTTGCATGAACATGCGACATTCGGCGACAAGACCGTAAAGTTGTTGTTGAATTTGAGTGCAGACGTAGAGGCGGCGGATTATAACGGAGATACACCACTACATAAGGCGGCGGGTTATCACCGTGTGGATGCGGTTCAGCTTTTGATCGAGCACGGCGCAGATATTCATGCAAAAAATAGGGCAAATCAAACGCCGCTCAGTTATGCTCTTGCCCGCTGTGAAAACATAAACATATCAGGCATGGCAGAAATCGCCCGGATTTTACTAGAAGCAGGCGCAAGAGTTAAGCCGGATATGGCGAAAAGCGTCAAGCGTATTGGTGAGGGGTTTGAATTTCATAGAGCTAATTTCAATGAAGAATATCTTGCTGAAACTGATGCAGGTTTGTCAAAACTGTACTCCATTTTTAATGTAGAAGTTATCGCAAAAAGGGAAATGCACGATGGAATTTCTCCCATTGCTGTCTCCGCCGCAAAATGGCAAAAACAATACGCAGAACTTTGGAATTTGTTAGTTCCGTCACAAGGCGCGGCAAAAACGGTTCAAGGAGAGGTTATTCGCATTACAGGGCGTGTTTCTGATGAATTGCAGCGAAATGGCGGCGCAAACTGGGATACATATTATCGTAAAATGCTGGATGTGTTATTAAGGTATTTTGCTTTTGGGACATCTCTTTCGGCAATTGAATTAAGTGAAGTGGCAGCATTGGTAGCAGATATTCGCCCGAAAGGCGAGAGTGACGGCGACGAGCGCCTTTGTGAATTGGCGGTAAAATGGGTGCTTAAAAACCCCAATCCTATTTCTTTGGATAAGACGGATTACAAGAGGTAATAAGCAATAAAGCGTTATGTTTGTAGGGCGGAGATTTTTTCACCGGTCCTTGCGAAAAAAAACTTGCCCGCCTATTTGCAAATGGGATAGGCGAAACGGGCGGTTTCGTGCCGTGCGCCCGTCTTGGTCGCTTTACGAAGCCGCTTTAGCAGCGGAGCTTCCCCGCAACTCGGGGAGGCTTTCTAGAATTTTTCTCACGGGCGCGGGCAAGGCGGCGGAGCCGATTTGGTCGAGCGCAAGCCATAGCCATGCGGGTTCAGACAGCGTTCGGGGGGCGGCGGGCAGGTCGATGCGGCAAGGGGCGATTTCCAGCGTGAAATGCGTGAAAGCATGGGTGAGCGGCGGCAAATCCCGCACGGTGGCTTTTTGTACCGCGAAATGGCGCGTGCTCCAGATTTCGGGCGGGATGCCTTCCTGAATTTCAGGCAGGGCCAGCAGGCCGCCCCATATTCCGGCGGGCGGGCGGCGCTCCAGCAGCACGCTGCCGCTTGATATGACGACAGCCATTTGGGCGGCGCGGCGCGGCGGTGTTTTTCGGGCGCGAGGGGCTGGCAGTTCCGCTATCCGCCCTGTGGCGCGGGCGACGCACCGCTCCGCGAGCGGGCAAGCGCCGCATGCCGGGCGAGCGCGGACACACAGGGTTGCGCCCAAATCCATTTGTGCCTGAATGTAGATGCCTATCTCTTCGGGCTTTTCGGGCAGCAGGGATTCGGCCAGCGCCCAGAGGCGTTCTTCTGTGACGCGTTCGCCGGGGAAACCTTCGATGCCGAAGGCGCGGCACAGCACCCGTTTAACGTTGCCATCCAGAATGGCGGCGCGTTCATTATTGGCGAATGCCGCAATGGCCGCCGCCGTTGAGCGCCCGATGCCGGGCAGTTCGGCCAGCGCCGATGATGTGACGGGAAAGCGCCCGCCATGCTTTTCCATTACCACGCGTGCGGCGTGATGCAGATTGCGGGCGCGGGCGTAGTAGCCAAGCCCGCTCCAAAGCGCCATGACTTCTTCCACCGGCGCGGCAGCCAGCACGGCGACATTCGGGAAACGCTCAAGAAAACGCGCGTAATACGGGATGACGCTGGAGACCTGCGTCTGCTGCAACATGATTTCGGAAAGCCAGATGCGGTAAGGGTCGCGTGTGCCTTGCCACGGCAGGCCGTGCCGACCATGAACGCGCTGCCAGTCAATCAGGCAGGCGGAGAAGCTGGGCAGGGGCGGGGAAAAATTCATTGGGTTGAGCCTTACTTTGTGATTTTGTAGCATTGACCGCGATAGTACGGTCTGAATGAATGCTTAGGGTACTATCCGCAAGTCGGCTAGACCTGCATCAACTTGCCAAGCCCACCGCTTTGGCTAGGCGCGGTGTATACCGCGAGCATGATGCCGACCACTTTCAACACTTAAAGAGGTTCCGCGCCATGAAAATCGTTTCCATCCTTTCGCTTGCCGCCGTGCTTCTCATCTCTGGGTGTGCGTCCGTAGACATGGCTTCAAAAGAAGAATCATCAAAGGCAAAAGAATTTAACCCGCCCAGCGAAGGCAACGCGGGCGTGTACATTTACCGTAACAGTTTCGTTGGGCAAGTCCTCAAAAAAGATATTTGGCTTGATGGAAAGTGTATTGGCGAGAGTGCGCCAGATGTATTTTTCTATACGGAGGTTGATGGCGGGAAAACTCATAAACTCGATACGGAATCGGAGTTTTCACCCAATGCCCTTGAACTGATGTTCGAGTCCGGGAAGAACTATTTCATTCGGCAGTTCATAAAAATAGGGGTCTTTGTGGGAGGGGCTGGATTAGAACAAGTATCTGAAGAGCAAGGTAAAAAAGATGTCACGGTGCTAGAAATGGCAAAGCAGGGCAAATGCAGCGCCTCACGATGACGGTGCGCCAATGGCCGGAAGCAGCTTGTTTGCCTTAATCGACGATATTGCCTCGATTCTTGACGATGTGTCGGTGATGACCAAAGTCGCCGCCAAAAAAACGGCGGGTGTCTTGGGGGATGACTTGGCGCTCAATGCGCAGCAGGTCGCTGGCGTTCGCGCTGATCGGGAATTGCCGGTTGTCTGGGCGGTTGCCAAAGGTTCGCTTGGAAACAAGGCAATTCTGGTTCCGGCGGCGTTGCTCATCAGCGCGGTGGCGGGATGGGCGATTATCCCTTTGCTGATACTGGGCGGCCTCTACTTATGCTATGAGGGGGTCGAAAAACTGGCGCATCACCGCGTTTCCGGGCATGGTGCGGCAACGGGGCAGGAAAGCGGCGGCGCGAGCGCGCCCGAACGGGTTCTTTCCGAAAAAGAGAAAATCCGGGGCGCTGTCCGCACTGATTTCATCCTTTCGGCGGAAATCATCGTCATCACGCTCGGAACAATGGCGAGCGCGTCGCTTCCCGTTCGGGCGACGGTCTTGGCCGGGGTCGCGTTCATCATGACCGTCGGCGTTTATGGGGCGGTGGCGGGCATCGTCAAGCTCGATGACATTGGGCTGTATCTGCAAAGCCGCTCGGGGAATGGGACGGGAGCCGGGTTGCTGCGGCGGACGGGTCGTTTTTTGCTGCAAGCCGCGCCGATGCTGATGAAAACGCTGTCCATTGTCGGCACGATTGCGATGTTCATGGTGGGCGGCGGCATCCTGATGCACAACATTGCCCCAATGCACCATTTTGTTGAAAGCCTGCAATCATGGGCTGCGCCCGTTCCTGCCATCGGCGGGCTTTTGGGCGGTATCCTGTCGTTGCTTGCGGAAATCCTGCTGGGCGTGGCGGCGGGGGCGCTGGCGCTGTTCGGCGCGGCGGGCGGCAAAGCTCTCGTCGGGCGGCTCAAAAAACGGGCGTAATCCAGATTTGGTTTTGGCTTGGCGTCGGCAAAGCGGCGTCAGGCATTTCAGAAGGGGGCAATCATGTTCGACAACCAGCAACGCGCTTTCATCGCCACCAACGCGAATGCGGAAATCTGCCTCATCCCCTCAATGGCCAACCGCCACGGGCTGATTACCGGGGCGACCGGTACGGGCAAGACCGTGACCCTTCAGGTCATGGCCGAGACGTTCAGCCAGATGGGCGTCCCGGTGTTCGCCGCCGACATGAAAGGCGATCTTTCGGGCGTAGCGGCAATGGGCGGCAACAAAGAAAGCGTCGCCAAGCGGGCGGAGGAATACAAACTGGCGGAAAAAGGCTTTGCCTTCCAGCCTTTCCCCGTGCAGTTCTGGGACGTGTTCGGCGAGCAAGGCACGCCGATTCGGGCCGCCATCGGCGACATGGGGCCGCTCTTGATTTCCCGGCTGCTGGAACTTAACGATACCCAGAGCGCGGTGCTCACCGTGGTTTTCAAACTCGCCGCCGACGAGAAGCTCGAACTGGTCGACCTGAAGGATTTGCAAAAGATTCTGGAATACGCGGGCAACAACAGCGCGAAGCTCGCCACCGCCTACGGCAACATCTCCACGGCCAGCATCGGCGCTATCCAGCGCGGGCTGATTGCGCTTGAACAGGACGGCGCGGGCATGTTTTTCGGGGAACCGAGCCTGAATATCGACGATTTGCTGCAAACCTCCGGCGGCAAAGGCATCATCAACATTCTGGCGGCGGATCGGCTGATGCGCTCGCCCAAAACGTACAGCACTTTCCTGCTCTGGCTCATGAGCAAAATTTACGAAACGCTTCCCGAAGTGGGCGACGCGGAAAAGCCCAAGCTGGTGTTTTTCTTCGACGAAGCCCACATGCTCTTTACCGACGCGCCCAAGGCGCTCGTCACCAAAGTGGAGCAGGTGGTTCGGCTGATTCGCTCAAAAGGCGTGGGCATTTACTTCATTTCGCAGTCCCCGGCGGATATGCCGGATTCGGTGCTGGGGCAGCTTGGCAACCGGGTGCAGCACGCCCTGCGCGCTTATACGCCCAAAGACCAGAAGGCGCTCAAGGCGGCAGCCGAGAGCTTCCGCGCTAATCCCGCTTTCAGCACGGAGGAAGCTATTTCCAGCCTTGGCTCCGGCGAGGCGCTGGTTTCCCTGCTGGATGCCAAGGGCACGCCGCAGCAGGTTGAACGCGCTTTCATCCTGCCGCCGCAAGGGCAGATTGGCTCGCTGGAGGCCGCCGAGCGGCAGAAAATGGTGCAGGGGACGTTGCTCCACCGCCATTACGCGCAAGCGATCGACCGTGTCACCGCCTATGAGGCGCTTGAAGAAAGGCTGAAAAACACGCCCAGCGAAAAAGAGCTTGCCGCCCGCGCCAAAGCCGACGAACAGCAGCGCAAAGCGGAAGAAAAAGCCCGCGCCGCCGAAGAAAAGGAAGCCCAGCGGGAAGCCGCGCAGAGCAAAAAATTCTGGAGTGGCCTTGTCACATCCGTCGTACTGCCAGTTGCGCGGGAAGTGCTGAAATCCGTTTTCAAGGGCGGCAGACGATGAAACAATCCGCCGCGCACATGAAACCGTAAGCGCCTAGATGATTGCGCGGGAACGGGAAAAATCCCGCTCCCGCGTTTTTTGCGTGGCCGTTATTGCGCCCGATTGGCGTATTCGTTCACCAGCTTCGCTTGCACGTCGCCCGCGACGGATTCATAGCCGCCAGCGGCGATGGCGAACTCGCTTTCCCCGGCGCACAGCGATTTCAGGCGCGCCTCGAAACCGTCCATGTCCGCCATCGGCACGAAGGCGGTAATCAGCGTCCAGCCGCTCGCGGGGCTGTCTGTGCCGGTTACGCGGCCACGGCGGCCAGAGATTTCGGCGCTGACGTTGCCGAAGTAGTTGTCCGATACCCGCACTTGGACTTCGACGATGGGTTCGAGGATTTGCGGGCGGGCGGACAGCACGGCGTCAATCAGGGCGTGGCGTCCCGCAGTGACGAAGGAGATTTCGTTGGAATCGACGGGGTGGTGCTTGCCGTCGGTGATGACCACGCGCAGGTCGTGAATCGGATAACCGGCCAACGCACCGTCGGCAACGGCTTGGCGCACGCCTTTTTCAACGGCGGGCATGTATTGGGTCGGAATCGTCCCGCCTTTGACTTCGTCGCCGAACTGAAGCCCTTCGCCTCGCGGCAGCGGCTCCACGCGCAGCGCGACTTCGCCAAATTGCCCCGCGCCGCCGCTCTGCTTCTTATGGCGGTAACGCGCTTCGGCAACGCTGGTGATGGTTTCGCGGTAGGCGATAGCGGGCGGCGCGGTATCGAGTTCGAGGTTCCAGCGCGAGGAAAGCTCGCCAAGGGCGATTTTCAAGTGCTGCTCGCCAAGCCCGCGCACCACGGTGTGGCGGCTGCGGGAGTCATAGCCGATTTCCAGGCAAGGGTCTTCATCCGCCAGACGGGAGAGGGCTTCGCCCAAACGCTGTTCGTCCGCCGTCTTTTTGGGGATGAGCGCCAGCCCATAGACGGGCTGCGGGTAGGCGGGCGGAACCAGATGGAAATAATCCTCGTCGTGGGAATCGTGCAGGACGGCATCGTGGTGAAGCTCGTCGATGCGCGAGACGGCGCAGATGTCCCCCGGCACGGCGAGCTTGGTTTCCGAGGTGTTCTGCCCCTGCATCCGCAGGAGATGGGCAACCTTGAAAGGCTTGCGGCCATCGCCGACGAACAGCGACGTACCCGGTGAAACCGTTCCCTGATAGATGCGGAACAGGGCGATTTTGCCCCGGTAAGGGTCGTTGCTGATTTGGAAAACGTGGGCGACCGCGTGGCGCTCCGGGTCGGGTACGACTTCCGCCATTTCCGAGCCTTTGAGGAAGTGCGCGGGGTTGGCTTCGGTGGGGTCGGGCATGAGCTTGCCGAGAATATCGAGCAGCTCGCGCATGCCCACGCCGGTTTGGGCGGAGACGAAGCAGACGGGAATCAGGTGGCCTTCGCGCAGGGCGGCTTCAAACGGGGCATGAAGCTGTTCGGGTTCGAGCGCCTCGCCCTGTTCGAGGTAACGCGCCATGAGGTCTTCGTCAAGCTCGATGATTTGGTCGACGATGGCCTCGTGCGCGGCGCTGACATTGGAGAACGCCGTGGCGACATCCGCTTTGGGGGCGAAAAAACAATCGACGACGGCGCTGCCGTCCGGCGAGGGCAGGTTCAGCGGCAGGCATTCGCGCCCAAAAGCGGAAACGATGGATTCCATCAATGCGCCGAAATCGCCGCCCGCGTCGATTTTGTTGACGATAATCATCCGGCATTTATCGTGCGCCGCCGCCATGAGCCGCCGCACGCTGTTGTCGACGCCCGCTTGGGCGCTGATGACGACGGCTGCCGTTTCGGCTGCCGTCAGCGAGGAGAGCGCCCGCCCGGCCAAATCGGACAATCCCGGCGTGTCGAGCAGGTTAATCCAGTGCTCTGCCCATTCCAGATGCGACAGCGTGGATGTGAACGACTGTCCGGCGGGCGCGTTGCCGCTGCCGTTATCGACGCCTGCGGCAGCGAGCAGCGCCCGGATCAGGGCGGTTTTCCCGCTGCCAGTCTGGCCCAGGAGGCACAGGTTGCGGATGTCGTGGACGGAACTGGGTGTCATGTTGCTTTCTCCCTCGTGATCTTGTGGATGGTAAGACGGGCGATGAGGCGGATGATGGAACCCGATACGAAATGGTGAGAGTTTCTGCTATCCGGGCGCATATGGCAATTACACTACGCGCTTTTGCGCTGTCGCAACGGGTGGCTCCATGAATATCAAGGCGGATAAAAAGGCTCCTGCAACGGTCAATCGCGCTGATTATCGTCCATTGGCCTGGACGGTCGAGCGCGTCGATTTGCATTTTCGCCTCGCCCCGGACGCGACCGTCGTCACCAACCGCATGGTGTGCGCGCGCAATCCGGGAACGGAGGACGGCCCTTTGCGGCTGTGGGGCGAAGCGTTTGAATGCCTGTCCTTGCAAGTTGGCGGGCAGGCGGTCACCTTGCGCGAGGCGGGCGACGGCAGCTTTGAACTCGACCTCGATTCCTCCCAAGGCTGCGGCAAAGCCGTGGTGGAAGCCGTCACCCGAATCAATCCCGCCGCCAATACCGCGCTCTCTGGCCTCTACCTTTCAAACGGCGGATTCTTCACCCAATGCGAGGCGGAAGGCTTCCGGCGCATCACGTATTTCCCCGACCGTCCCGACGTGATGGCGCGTTACGCCGTCACCATCGAAGCCGAGCGCGAACGCTGCCCGGTGCTGCTGTCCAATGGCAATCTAATTGAAGCGGGCGAACTGCCCGATGGCTGGCACTTTGCCCGCTGGGAAGACCCTTTCCCGAAACCGTCCTACCTTTTCGCGCTGGTCGCGGCCAATCTGGCGGCGCTGGAGTGCGTGGAAGCCACCGCTTCCGGTCGGGAAGTGACGCTTCAGGTTTGGGTAGAAGAATCCGACCTCGGGCGAGCCGGACACGCGATGGCCTCGCTCATCCACGCAATGCGCTGGGACGAAGAACGCTTTGGGCTGGAGCTTGACCTCGACCGCTTCATGATTGTCGCCGTGTCCGATTTCAACATGGGGGCGATGGAAAACAAGGGGCTGAACATCTTCAACACGAAATACGTGCTGGCCAGTCCCGAGACGGCCTCCGATGCCGATTACGCGGGCGTGGAAAGCGTGGTGGCGCACGAATACTTCCACAACTGGACGGGCAACCGCGTCACCTGCCGCGATTGGTTCCAGCTCACCCTCAAAGAAGGACTGACGGTTTTCCGTGACCAGGAATTTTCCGCCGACATGCTGGCGCGGGCAGCGGGCAAAGCGGGCGCGGCCTCGGCGCGGGCGGTCAAGCGCATCAGCGACGTGAAAAGGCTGCGCTCGGCGCAGTTCCCGGAGGACAGCGGCCCGATGGCGCATCCCATCCGCCCCGAAAGCTACTGCGAAATCGACAATTTCTACACCGCCACGGTGTATGAGAAAGGGGCGGAAGTTATCCGTATGCTCCATGCCCTGCTGGGCGCGGAAGGTTTCCGCGCGGGGATGAGCCTTTATTTTCGCCGTCACGACGGGCAAGCCGTGACCTGCGATGATTTTGTCGCCGCCATGAGCGACGCGAACGGACGCGAGCTTTCCGCCTTCATGCGCTGGTACGCGCAGGCGGGTACGCCGAGGCTGAAAGCGCGGGGGCAGTGGGATGCCGCCAGCGCCAGCTACGCCCTCACGCTCTCGCAGCACTTGCCGCCCACGGCGGGGCAGGGCGAGCCGTTGCCGCTGGTCATTCCGGTGGCTGTCGGGCTGATGGCTCCCGATGGCAGCGATTTGCCGCTGCGCCTCGAAGATGAGCCGGAAGAAGGCGGCGATGAGCCGGCATTCACCCAAGTGCTGACGCTTGACGAAGCCGAAAAAACCTTCCGCTTCGTTGGCATCGACGTTGAGCCACTGCCCTCGGTCTTGCGCGGCTTTTCCGCCCCCGTCATCCTCGAACAGGAGGAGGACGAAGCGCGGCTTGCCTTCTTCATGGCAAACGATTCCGACCCCTTCAACCGCTGGGATGCCGCGCAGCGTTACAGCGAGCGGGTGATTCTCGCTCGGGCGGCGGAACCCGACACGGAAACGCCGCAGGCTTGGATAGAAGCCTTCCGCGCCCTGCTCGCGGACGAGCGGCTCGACCCCGCGTTCCGCGCCGAGGCGCTTGCCCTGCCATCGGAAATCTATCTGCTCGAACGCATGCGCCACGCGAACCCCATCGCCCTGCGGGCGGCGCTCATCCACCTCACGCGAGAACTCGGCGCGGCGCTGGCCGAGGACTTCCATAGCCTGACCCAAAGCCTGTGGGTGACGGGCGCTTACCGCTACCACCCGCTCGATGCCGGATGGCGCGCGCTCGCCAGCCTCGCGCTGCGCTACCTCGTTGCCGGGGGCGACGAGCGCGGCGCGGCGCTTGCCCTTGGGCGCTTCGCTGCCGCCGACAACATGACGGAATACATGGGCGCGCTCGGCGCGTTGATGGTCGGCACGGACGAAGCGGCGCGCCACGCCGCGCTCGTTACTTTCCGCAAACGCTTCGACAGCCACCCCTTGGCGCTCGACAAATGGTTCGCCCTTCAAGCGGGCGCGTGGCGCTGGGGCGGACGCGCCCGCCCAACCCTCGACATCGTGCGCGACCTGACGCGGGATGCCGCCTTCAGCCTCTCAAACCCCAACAGAATCTATGCCCTGCTGGGAACTTTCTTCCGGGGCAATCCGGGCGAATTTCATGCCGGGGACGGCAGCGGCCACGCCTTTTGGGCAGACCAAGTTTGTGCGCTCGACGCCCGCAACCCGCAAATTGCCTCGCGGATAGCGCGGGCGCTCGAAAACTGGCAGCACTACCCAACGCCCCTGCGGGAAAGCATCCGCGCCCAGCTTGAACGGGTGAGGGCGAACAAGGCGCTTTCCAACGGCGTGGCGGAAGTGATTGGCAAGGCGCTGCAAAAGCATCAGGATGCCCCTGCCTAGCGGCTCATTTCCCAAAGAAATCATGCAGAACCCGCTGCGGGCAACTTCTTTGCTGCTTTTTGAAGCAAAGAAGTCCTTCGGAGCACTCCCTAAGCAGTTCGTATCCTCCTCCAGGTGCTTCTTGTCGACGGGCCAGGCGCTCTCTGCGGCAAAGGGGGGCGCCCGAGCCATGCCCCGGGCGGTTTCCCTGGCGGAGGGCCCGCCGCCGCGCGGCCCATTGACCGTGCGCGGCGCTCGGTGATGTAATCGGCATTCCGGGGAGCGCGGCCCTTCCGCCCGCCCCGCCCAGGCAAAGGAGCGGCGACGGCGATGGCGGCGAGGATGGCGAGGATGGCGATGGAGGCGTGCGCGCCGCTCGACGGGCTGCCCGGGCAGCGGCACCGGCTCCTCAGCGTGGCGACGCCGCTGGGCGGCGAGAAGCTGGTGGCGGAGCGGTTCCGTGGCCGCGAGGCGGTCTCGGAGTGCTTCCGCTTCAGCGTCGAGTGCCTGTCCGGCGACGCGCATCTCGACCTGCGCCCGCTCCTTGGCGAGGAAATCACGCTGCGGCTGGGCCTCTCCGGCGGGGGGGAGCGCCGCTGGCACGGCGTCGTCACGGAGGCGTCGTCGCTGGGCAGCGACGGGGGGCTTGCGCGCTACCGGCTGGTGCTGGAGCCGTGGCTCGCCTTCCTCGGGCTGCGGCACGACTGCCGGGTCTTCCGCGGCATGACGGCGCTGGAGATACTCGGAGACCTGTTCGGCGCCCTCCCTTCGGCGGCCTGGGGCCTCGAATCCCCGCGCGCGCTGCGGCGCCGCGCCTCGGCCACGCAGTACCGCGAGAGCGACCTGGCGTTCGCGCGGCGGCTGCTGTCCGAGGAGGGGCTGTCGTGGCGGTTCGACCACGACCAGGTGTCGTGCGCGGGCGACGGCGCGGCGCATGCGCGCCACCGCCTGGTGGTCTTCGACGGCGCGCGCGGGCTGCCCGCGGAGGGGCCTGCGGCGCGCTGCCGGCTCACGGCCTCGGAGGCGGACGACGCGCTCCAGTCCTGGCGGGAGCGCCGGCATGTCCATGCGACCGCCGCCTCGCGCGACGGCTGGCGCCCCGAACGGGTGTCCTCCCCCTGGGGGTCGTCCGGGGCGGCGCGCGCGGGCCTGCCGCTGATGGAAGATTATGCGTGCGCGCCTGCGGCCTATGCGGACAGCGAGGAGGCGCACCGGGATGCGGAGCTGCGGCTGCGCGGGCACGAATCGCAGTCTCCGCGCTGGCTCGGGTCGGGCACGGCGCGGCGCCTCGCCGCCGGGCTGGCGTTCGACCTCCTTGGGCCGGGGGCGGCGCCGGGCCGGGAAGCGGCGCGCTTCGCGGCGCTGTCGGTCGAGCACGAGGGCGCCAGCAACCTCGGCGCGGCGCTTGCGCGGCGCCTCGGCCGGCCGGACGCGGGCCGCTACCGGTGCGCGGTGCTTGCGCAGCCGGCCTCGCGCGGTCTCGTCCCCGTGGCGGCGGAGAAGCCCGCCGCGCCCCCGCAGACGGCGTTCGTCGTCGGCGCGGCGGGCCGCGACCACCGCGTCAGCATCCGCTACCCCTGGGAGCGGGCCGGCGCCGGCGCGCCTG
>JAITVD010000040.1 GCA_031285965.1 Azoarcus sp. | reverse complement strand
TCTTGCTTATTTGGCTCCACCGGCAAATCATCCGCGAGCGGATGCCCAACATAAGTGGCAGGAATGCCCGCCCGCTCATAGATGGGCATCTCGAACGGGAAGAGGCACAGCATATGTGTCACCGAACGGGCGATAGTCTTGATGCGCCTGCCGCGCCAAGCCCAAATCGAGGGGCTGACGAAATGGATGGCCGGAATGCCGTCATCCTTGACCTTGCCTTCCAGCCAGAGATTGAAATCGGGCGCATCGACCCCGATGAACACGTCGGGCTGGGTACGCCGAATGTCCTTGAGCAGCTTGCGGCGAATGCCGGCCAGTGAGCTATAGCGGCCAATCGCTTCCGTATAGCCGTTGACCGAGAGCAGTTCGGCAGGCCAGAGCGCCTCGAAACCCTCCGCCTGCATCTTCGGCCCGCCAATGCCATAAAAACGCGCTTTGGGCAAACGGGCGCGAATGGCGCGAATCAAGTGGGCGGCCAGCAAATCGCCGGAGGCTTCCCCGGCTACCATGGCAATCGTATGTGTCATGTCAGCGTACCAATCCGCGTCCCGATACCTCAATGAAATCGGCAAAAAGTTGAACTTCGGCGTAATCGGCGGCAAGCGCGGCAATCTGTTCGCGCGCCTGCGCAAGTGAAAGGCCATTACGGTAAAGGATGCGATAGGCCCGCTTGATCGCGGCAATCGACTCTGTCGAGAAATTCCGGCGGCGCAAGCCTTCGCTGTTGATGCCATGCGGCGCGGCGGGGCTGCCGCCTACGGTGATGTAGGGAGGCAAATCCTGAAGCAGTAGGGTGAACGCGCCGACAAAGCTGTGCGCGCCAACGCGGACGAACTGATGGACGCCGCTAAAGCCGCCGAGGATGGCCCAGTCGCCGACACGGGCATGTCCGGCAAGCGAAGCGCCATTGGCAAAGATGGTGTTGTCGCCGATTTGGCAATCATGCGCGACATGCACGTAGGCCATAATCCAATTATCATTTCCAATGCGGGTCACGCCGCTATCTTGAGCCGTGCCTGTGCTGAAAGAGCAATATTCCCGGATGGTATTGCGGTCGCCTATTTCAAGCCGGGTGGGTTCCCCCAAATATTTTTTGTCCTGCGGTTCCCCGCCAATCGAACTGAACTGAAAAATCCTGTTTTCGCGCCCGATACGGGTGTGGCCTTCGAGCACGACATTCGGCCCGACCCTAGTATTGTCGCCAATCTCGACATGCTCGCCGACAACCGAGTACGGCCCGATTTCAACTCCGTTACCGATTTTCGCGCCAGAATGAATGATTGCTGTTGGGTGAATCATGACTTGGGTCTGAACGCGCACAGAAATTCGGACTCGACGGCCAGTTCGCCCTCAACGGTGGCGACCCCTTTGTATCTATAAATGCCGCGCTTGTTTTGCATCATGGAAACATCAAACAGCAGTTGGTCGCCGGGCACGACCTGGCGTTTGAAGCGAACCTTGTCGAAACCCGCGAACAGAAACACCGTTTCTTCATCGGGAACGACATTCTCGGCCTTGCACGACATCAGCGCGGCAGCTTGAGCCAGCGCCTCGACGATAAGCACCCCCGGCATGACCGGACGATGGGGAAAGTGACCGGTGAAAAACGGCTCATTCACGGTGACGTTTTTGATCGCGAGGATGCGGTTCTCCTGAATCTCAAGCACCCTATCGACCAGCAGAAAAGGGTAGCGATGCGGCAGGTAGCGGCGAATTTCGTTGATGTCCATGACCATAATCAGAGTGCTTCCTTGTTTGTTTCCTGCTGCTCCAAGCGTTGTTCGAGAAGGCGAATCCTGTTTGCAAGCGCGTCGAGATGGCGCAGATGGGCAAAATTTCTGACCCATTCGCCATGCGTTTGCTGCGGCAGGCTGCCAGTGTAGATGCCCGCCGCACGGATGGATTTTGAAACCATTGTGCAGCCCGAAACGACCACATCATCCGCGATGCTCAAATGCCCGACAATTCCCGCTTGCCCGCCAATCATACAACGCTCGCCAATCTTCGCGCTGCCCGCGATGCCGGAACTGCCCGCTATGGCGGTATGTGCGCCAATCCGCACGTTATGGGCAATCTGTATCTGGTTGTCGAGCTTGACGCCATCGCCAATCACGGTGTCCTCCAGTGCGCCACGGTCAATCGAAGTATTGGCTCCGATCTCCACGTCGTTGCCAATCACGACCCGGCCTGTTTGCGGAATCTTGACCCAGCGCCCATCGGCTTCCCGCGCGAAACCGAAGCCATCCGAGCCAATCACCGCGCCCGCATGGATGATGCAATTCTCACCAAGAATACAACCAGCATAGATTGTGACGTTGGGCATGAGCCGCGTGCCACGGCTGACGCGCGCCCCGCGCCCAATATAGCAATTAGCGCCAATCTGCACCGCTTCGCCGATTTCCGCCCCCTCTTCCACGACGGCCCCCGCATCAACCTCAACCGTCTCCGGTATCGCGCAGCGCACGGAAGCGAGCGGATGGATGCCGGGAACGACGGGCGGCAACGGGTTGAAAAACTGCGCGGCGCGGGCGAAATACAAATAAGGGTCAGAAGTCAGGATGCGCGGGCGGTCATCGCCGAGCGCGTCCCGATGCACGGGTTTAACGATGAACGCCGCTGCCTGGCTGGCTTTCAGCCGCGCCAAGTATTTCGGGTTGGCAAGAAACGCCAAGTCGCCCTCACCTGCCTGCTCCGGCGGGGCAACCCGGCGTACCTCAACGCTGCCGTCTCCAAGCAGTTCGCCCCCAAGTCTGGCAGCCAGTGCGTCGATCCGTGGCATCGCTTGAACGGCAAACTTATTTGGCGTCAGCCAGCGCCTTGATCACTTTGTCAGTGATGTCGATACGCGGATTGGCATACACGACATCCTGAAAAATGACATCAAACTTTTCGGCTTCCGCAATCTGCTTGATGGCTTTGTTGGCCGCTTCAATAATCGCGGCCATTTCTTCGTTGCGGCGCTGGTTGAGGTCTTCGCGCATTTCGCGTTGCTTGCGCTGGAACTCTCTGCCAAGCTCGCCCAAGGAGCGGTCTTTCTTTTGGCGTTCGGTGGCGCTCATTTTCGAGTTTTCGTTGCCCAGTTCTTTCTGGAGGGCTTCCAACTCTTTGGCCATGCGCTGCAACTCTTGGTCGCGCTTGGAAAACTCTTTCTCGATGCGCTGCTGTCCGCGCACGGCGGGCGCGGATTCCCTCATCACACGTTCGGTATTGACGAAACCAATTTTGGTTTCTGCAAGCGCCAACTGGGAAGCCCCCATCAGAATCAGGGCGAGTACGGAAAAGGCACGGACTTTCACACATTTCTCCAAGTAAGTCGTTTTTTATGCGGCACGGCACTCATCAGAATGTCGCGCCGAGCAGAAAATCGAACGGGCGGGTTTTGTCACCCTCTTTTTTGTTCAGCGGATAGCCCAAGCTGAACTTGAGCGGGCCGATCGGCGCGTTCCATGTCAGCGCCAAGCCCGCACTGTAGCGCAAAAACTCGGCTCGGATGGGCTGTTCTTCCCCTGTGAGCGGGTCTTCCCCCCAGACCGTGCCCGCATCGACAAAACTTGAAATACGGAACGAACGGTCCCGCCCTGTGCCGGGCATCGGGAAGAAGTATTCAAGATTGGCAACGAACTTGCGCGTCCCGCCAAGGGCGTTGTCCTCGCTATCTCTGGGACCGATGGAGCTTGCTTCATATCCGCGCACGGAACTGATGCCGCCCACATAAAAATTCTTGTAGAACGGAACCGGCTGTTTGTCATAGCCTTTGACCCAGCCAAATTCGGCGTTGAACATCAGGGCTTGGGTTTCGGCAATCGGTATCCAGTGCTGGAACTGGTAAGTGACCTTGCCATAGCGGAGATCCGCCGGTGCCGTCGCGATCTCGGCATAGATGCGCTGGTAAGTACCCTTGGTTGGATAGAAATAGCTATTCCGGGTATCACGCCCCCAGCCGATGCTGGTCACCAAACTGTTCACTTCAACTTCGCCGATGCCAGTGGTAGATATTTCCCCGTTCGGGCCGGTACAGCCAAAATCCTTACAAAACTCCTTGTACAGCCGATAGCTGTCGGCATACGTCGTAATTTGGGTGCGGTCGAAAGACAAGCCAAAGCTGATGCTGTCGTCCTCGGCAATCGGATAGCCCACGCGCAGCCCCGCGCCCGCCGAAACCATCTTGTAGGGCGACACCGACAAAGTTTCCGCCGGGTCATAGGTGCGGTAATAAATATCTCCGCCCAAACTCACGCCATCCACCGTGAAATACGGGTCGGTCAGGGACAGGGACAAGGTACGCGAAGATTTGGACGTGTCGAACGCCAGAACTGCGTTCTTGCCGGAACCCAGAAGATTGCGCTCAGAAATCGCCGCCTGGAGGATGGCCTTTTCCGCAGAGGAATAGCCCACGCCGAGCATCAGGCTGCCGGTGCGCTGCTCCTTGACCGTGAAATTGACATCGGCCTGATCCGTCACGCCCGCGACAGGCGGCGTTTCAACGGTCACTTCTTCAAAAAAGCCCAGCCTGTCGATACGGTCACGCGAGCGGTTGATTGCCGCACCGTCGTACCACGCGCTTTCCATCTGCCGAACTTCGCGGCGGATGATGTCGTCACGGGTCTTGGTATTGCCTTGCACATTGATGCGGCGCACATACACCTTGCGACCCGGGTCGACATAGATGGTAAAGGCAACCTCGTTCTTTTGCTCGTTCATTTCGGGCGCGGCATTGACGTTGGCAAAAGCATAGCCCTCATTGCCCAAGCGGTCGGTGATGGCCTTGGTCGTCTGGGTCAGGCGCTCACGCGAAAAAGTCTCGCCGGGACGGATAGTCGTCAGCTTTAGATATTCTTCCTCGGGCAATATCAGGTTGCCCGCATAGCGCACATCGGTCACGGTATAGCGTTCGCCTTCGAGAAGGCTGACCGTAATGTAGATGCTCTTTTTGTCCGGCGTAACCGAAACCTGCGTGGACTCGATGTTGAAATTGAGATAGCCGCGATCAAGATAGTGGGAACGCAGACGTTCGAGGTCAGCGGCGAGTTTCTGCCGCGAATATTGGTCGCGCTTGGTATACCAAGTAAACCAGCCCGGCGTGGAAAGCTCGAAGAGATCAAGCAGCTTGCCTTCCTTGAAGTCTTTTGCGCCAACGATCTTGATCTGCCGGATGCGGGCAACATCGCCCTCGTCAACGTTGAAGGCAATGCCAACGCGGTTGCGTTCAAGCGGTGTCACCGTGGTCGTGATGGTTGCGCCGAACTTGCCGCGCGCAAGGTACTGGCGCTTGATTTCCAGTTCAGCGCGGTCGAGGAGCGCACGGTCGAACGTGCGGGATTCGGCCAAATCGACATCTTTCAGCCCTTTCCTAAGCGCCTCGACATCGATGTCCTTGACGCCGACGAAGTCGATTCTCGCAATGGATGGGCGCTCATCGACCACGACGACCAGCACATCGTTTTCGGTTTCGATGCGCACGTCCCGGAAAAACCCAGTATCAAACAAGGCGCGTATTGCCTCAGCGGCCTGCGCCTCGTCGAACATGTCGCCCACTTTGACGGGCAAGTAATTGAATACCGTCCCTGCCTCGGTGCGTTGCAAACCTTCCACCCGGATGTCCTTGACCACGAACGGTTGGAAAGCCAAGGCCGGCATGGAAACCAAGAGGGCTGCAATCAGCCCGACGAGGCGTTTGTATATCATGCGGATATTCAGGATATGAGACGGTTGATATCGTTATAAATGGCAAACGCCATCAGCATGAAGAGGAGGGCTATGCCAATTCTCTGCCCAAGCTCCATGACGCGGCTGGAAAGCGCACTGCCTTTTATAAATTCCGCTGCATAATACAGTAAATGTCCGCCGTCTAGCACAGGGATGGGTAGCAAATTCAAAATCCCAAGGCTGATGCTGATGAGTGCCAGAAAACGGATGAACGCTGATGTTCCGTGCTGGGCCGATTTTCCCGCAAAGTCGGCAATCGTGATCGGCCCGGAAATATTTTTCAGCGAGATTTTGCCGAGAATCATCTGCCCGATGGATTTCAGGGTGAGCAGGCTGGTTTCCCAAGTCAGCCGCACGGCTCGCGGCAGAGCGTCGAGCGGCCCATAGCTCACCTCGGCAAACAGCGCCGAAGTATCAAAAGCCACGCCAATAAAACCGGCTGCCGCGCCATCCACATTCTTTTTTTCGCCCACAACAACTGAAAGCACCCGCTCTTCCCCGCCTCGCCGCACGGTCAGCATCCGCGTTTGCCCCGGCGTGGCGCGCACGGTTTCGACGACTTCGTGAATCTGGTTTTTCGCTTGCCCGTCAATGGCGACGATTTCATCGCCCGCCATCATGCCTGCTTTAGCCGCCGCGCTGTCCGGCTCCACCTGCTTGATGAGCGCGGGCGCGGGGGCGGGCTGCAAGCCCATGCGAAAAACCGGGTCTTCCTTGCCGATGTCGTCGAGCGAAAAATTCCGCAAATCCAGCCGCCGAACGGCATCGCTGCCTGAGCGCGTACGCACCTGCAAGAGCGCCTCGCTGCGGTCGACCGCGTGGCGCAGCAATGCCCACCGCAAATCCTGCCAACTTCTGACTTCATTGCCATCGACGCTCAAGACGAGATCGCCCTCTTCCACGCCCGCGTCGCGGGCCAAACTGCTCTGCGCCTCGGCGGGCGCAATCAGGGGGCGCAACTCATCGCTGCCACCCACGAACAGCCCCCAATACAAGACAACGGCCAGCAGCAGATTGAAAATCGGCCCGGCGGCGACAATGGCAAACCGACGCCCGACAGGCTGGCGGCTAAACGCCCGACACGATTCATGCTCTTCGATTTCGCCCTCGTCCTCGCTTTCGCCAAACATCTTGACGTAGCCGCCAAGCGGGAACGCCGCAAGCACCCACTCGGTTTCGCCCTTTCCCTGATATCTCAGCAAGGGGCGGCCAAAGCCCACCGAGAAACGCAGAACCTTGACCCCGCACCAACGCGCAACGAGGTAATGCCCCAATTCGTGAACCAGTATGAGTATCCCAAGAGCAACAATGAACGGGACGATGTAATGAAAAAAGAAACTCATGCACAACCTCGTTTTTGGATTTCGGCGCGGGCAAGCGTCCGGGCGCGGACATCCGCTTCCATCACCGCTTCCAGCGTTTCCGCGCCCGCCCACCCGCCCTGTTCCAGCACGGTGGAAATTACATTGGCAATGCGGCAAAAACCCAGCCTGCCTTCCAGAAAAGCCGCCACCGCTTCTTCATTGGCCGCATTGAGCGCGGCGGGCATCGCCCCCCCCGCTTCCAGCGCCCGATACGCCAAGGCGAGGCAGGGAAAACGGCTGAAATCGGGACTCTCGAATTTTAAGTCCGCCATGCCAAAAAAATCGAGCGCGGGAGCGCCCGAATCAACCCGCTCCGGCCAAGCCAAAGCATTGGCAATCGGGATGCGCATGTCGGGATTGCCAAGTTGAGCCAGAACCGAACCATCGGCGTAATCGACCATTGAATGAACAATGCCCTGCGGATGGATGAGTACTTCAATCTGCGCAGGCGGCACACCGAACAACCAATGGGCTTCGATGACTTCAAGCCCTTTGTTCATCATGGTTGCGGAATCGACCGAAATTTTGCGTCCCATTGACCAGACCGGATGCGCACAGGCTTCTTCCGGCGTCACCGTTTCCAGCCTCTCAAGAGGCGTGCTGCGGAACGGGCCGCCCGAGGCCGTCAGCAGAATGCGCCGCACCCCATGCGCGCACGGGTTGCGCCGGAAACTTTCCGGCAAGGACTGAAACACCGCGTTGTGCTCGCTGTCGACTGGAAGCAGGCGGCAGCCGGACGCTTCTGCGGCATCCATGAAAAGCTGGCCGGACATCACCAAGGCTTCCTTGTTGGCAAGCAGCACCTTCTTGCCCGCGCGCACGGCTGAAAGCGTCGGCTCAAGCCCTGCCGCTCCCACAATCGCCGCCATCACCACATCGGCCTCGGGCGCTTGCGCCACTTCGCACAAAGCTCGCCCGCCTTCCAGCACCGTTGTCGGGCAGCGGGCAGCATGCAGCATCGCTTGCAATTCCCGCGCCGCGTTTTTGTCTGCCATCACCGCAAAGAGCGGGGAAAACCGCAAGCACAGTTCAGCTAGGCGCTTCGCCGCACGATGTGCGGTCAAGGCAAAAACCGAATAACGCTCAGGATGGCGGGAAATGACATTCAGCGTACTCGCGCCAATGGAACCCGTCGCGCCGAGGAGAGTGATCTGCTGGAGAGAGGCTGCGGGCATGCTAGCTAAAAAAATAAAACAAAAAAAACCAATGAACTTCAGAAATAAAACCTATAAACCCCAAAGTCGAAACCAAACTATCGACCCGGTCAAGCACGCCGCCATGCCCCGGCAAAAGATTGCTGCTGTCTTTCATTCCCGCTTGGCGCTTGAGCAGCGATTCAAAGAGGTCTCCAACAATGCTCAAAGTGGCCAAACTCATAAACAAGAACTGAAGTATCAGCAACGCCCACCATGTAGACACACCTTTTGCTGCATACCAACCAAAACTGAAAAGTGAGACGAAAACCGCATTGCAATACAGCAAAACTCCAACCATCCCACCGATTGCACCCGCCCACGTTTTACCCGGACTGATGCTGGGCGCAAGTTTCTTGCCCCCAAACGCCCGTCCGGAAAAATAGGCGGCAATATCAGCGACCCAAACCAGCGCACAAACCGCCAAGACACCCCAAGGGCCAGTACTGTAGCGCAACATGAAGAACACAAACATCGGCGGAACCAGCACGATGATTCCGATCAGTGCTGCACACCAAGGGCGGGAATTCAAGAGCCATTTATGCCGTAGCCAAAAAGGCACAATCAACAGCCAAAAAATACCTATGGCAAACCATGTGACTGAAAAAAAAACGGAACCAAAAACTTGGAACCCCGGTTGAGAAAAATAGTCAGAAGCAAGCAGCAACAAATACAGGCACAGGCATCCCAAAGCGATGCCATAAACGACCCTGAGCTTGCTTCCAAACCCCGCAAGAGCGCCCCATTCCCAAGCCGCGAGCGCGCAAATCAACGAGCAAAACCCTGCCCAAGGCAATGGCGGAAGAAAAAACAGCGCCAGCAGCAATCCTGCCAGCAGCACGGTCGCCGTGATGATCCGTGTTTTAAGCATGGTGTTCCGTTTTGCTGTCTGTGGCGTTCGCCAATTGCTCGCTGGTGCGGCCAAAACGGCGTTCGCGTTCCTGATAGGAAGCAATGGCCTGATCGAACGCCTTCGCGTCGAAATCCGGCCACAGGGCATCGGTAAAGAAAAACTCCGTATACGCCAATTGCCAGAGCAAAAAGTTGCTGATTCGCTTCTCCCCACCAGTGCGGATGAACAAATCAGGCTCCGGCGCAAAGCTCATCGACAGTTCGGCGCTAATCATTTCCTCGCTGATTCCCTCCATGCCCGCCTGACGGGCAAGGATGCGATTCACGGCGGACAGCACGTCCCAGCGTCCGCCATAATTGGCGGCCACGGTCAAATGCAGGCGGGTATTGCTGGCGGTGAGTTCCTCAGCGGCTTCGATGGCTTTGACCAGTATCGGCTCAAAACGCGAACGGTCGCCGATGACGCGAAAGCGGATATTGTTTTCGTGCAGGCGGCTCACTTCTTTTTGCAGCGATTTGATGAAAAGCTGCATCAGGAAAGAGACTTCTTCGGCGGGGCGTCGCCAATTTTCGGAACTGAACGCAAACAGGGTCAGGTATCCAACCCCGCGCTCAATGGAGGCGCGGATAATTCCGCGCACCGCTTCCACCCCACGGCTATGACCGGCAATTCGGGGCAAAAACCGCTTGCGCGCCCAGCGCCCGTTGCCGTCCATGATGATGGCGACATGCTGCGGAACCTTGTTCAGGCTAGGCACTGCCAAGGTGGAACTGGTAAAGGCTTGATCTGCCATCGGGCATTCTCCACGCATGACCCGGAAAAGCCGGGGCTGTCCGGCAGATCAGATCTGCATCAGTTCCTGTTCTTTCTGGGCAAGCAGCTTGTCGATTTCGACGACATAGTGATCGGTGAGCTTCTGGATGTCCTCCTCGGCCCGCCGTTCATCATCTTCCGAAATAGTCTTGTCCTTGACCCCTTCCTTGAGGTGGTGGTTGGCATCGCGGCGCAAGTTGCGCACGGCCACCTTGGCGGCTTCGCCCTCGTGTTTGACGATTTTGGTGAGTTCGCGGCGGCGCTCTTCGGTCAGCGGCGGCATTGGAACCCGGATGATGTCGCCCATATTGGCGGGATTCACGCCGATGTCGGAATCACGGATGGCTTTTTCCACCTTTGCCACCATCGGCTTTTCCCACGGCTGCACGCCAATGGTACGGGCATCGAGCAGCGTGACATTGGCAACCTGGCTAATCGGAACCATGCTTCCGTAATACTCTACCTGAATATGGTCGAGCAAGCCCGTATGGGCGCGCCCCGTCCGTATCTTGATGAGATCGTTCTTGAGCGCCTCGACCGACTTCTGCATCTTGTGTTCGATCAGTTTCTTGAGTTCAGAAATCATCACGGAAACCTTAAAAATAAACCTTCAGGAATGAACCAGCGTACCTTCGTCCTCGCCCATGATGACGCGGCGCAAGGCACCGGGCTTGAAGATCGAAAAAACGTTGATCGGCAGATTTTGGTCACGGCACAGTGCAAACGCGGTGGCATCCAGCACGGCCAAGCTGCGGCCAATGGCTTCGTCGAAACTGATGCGGGCAAACCGCTTCGCTTCAGGGTCTTTCTTGGGGTCGGCAGTGTAGACACCATCCACCTTGGTCGCCTTGAGCACGACTTGCGCACCGATTTCAGCCCCGCGCAAGGCGGCAGCCGTATCGGTGGTAAAGAACGGATTGCCCGTGCCAGCGGCAAAAATCACCACCCGCCCCGCTTCAAGGTGACGGATGGCGCGGGCGCGGACATAAGGCTCAACCACTTGGTCGATCTGTAGCGCGGACTGCACGCGGGCAGGCAAATCCGCACGGCGCATCGCGTCCGCGAGCGCCATTGCGTTCATCACCGTGGCGAGCATGCCCATGTAGTCAGCAGTGGCGCGATCCATGCCTTTCGCCGCGCCCGCCATACCACGAAAGATGTTGCCTCCGCCAATCACGACCCCGACCTGCACCCCCAGCCGCGAAACCTCGGCAATCTCCGAAACGATGCGCGAGACAACGGTTTCATTGATGCCGTAGCTGTCTTCGCCCATCAGGGCTTCGCCCGAAAGTTTGAGCAGGATGCGGGTGTAGGCGGGCGGGGCAGTCATGGGCAGGAAGCTCTCCTTCTCTTACTTCTTTTGCGCGGCGGCTGCGGCCTGCTGAGCGACTTCGGCGGCGAAATCGGAGCTTTTCTTCTCAATCCCTTCGCCAACCACGTAAAGCGTGAAGCCCCCAACTGTCGCGCCCTTGGCCTTAAGCAGTTGCTCTACGGTCTGCTTGCCATCCTCGGCCTTCACAAAGACCTGATTGAGCAGGGTCACTTCCTTGAGGAACTTCTGCACCGTGCCTTCGGCGATTTTCTCCAGCATGTTTTCAGGCTTGCCGGATTCACGCGCTTTCTCGATGGCGATGCGGCGTTCGGTTTCGATTAGCGCGGCATCCACCCCGCTGGCATCCAGCGCCTTCGGCTTGGCCGCAGCGATGTGCATGGACAAATCCTTGCCCAATTGCGCATCGCCGCCAACCAGATCAAGCAGCACACCAATCTTTGCCCCACCGTGGATGTAGGAATGAAGCTGGCCTTTTGCCTCAACGCGCTGGAAACGGCGCAAGGTGATATTTTCGCCAATCTTACCCACCAGCGCGGTACGGGTTGATTCCACCGTACCCTCGCCCATTTGCAGCGCCGAGAGCGCCGCAACGTCGGCAGGCGCTCTGTCCGCGACCAGCGCAACGGTATTCTTGACCAGCGCGATGAAATCATCGTTTTTGGCGACGAAATCGGTTTCGCAGTTGCCTTCCAGAACCGCGCCCAGCTTAGCGCCATTCGAGATATGGATTGCGACCATCCCTTCGGCGGTCACGCGGGCAGCGGCTTTCGTCGCTTTGTTACCCAATTTGACCCGCAGGATTTCCTCGGCTCTGGCCATGTCCCCGTCGGCTTCGGACAGGGCTTTCTTGCATTCCATCATCGGCGCGTCTGTTTTCTCGCGCAGTTCCTTGACCATGCTTGCGGTAATTTCCGCCATGCTTTGCTCCTTGATGCTCGTTTTCTTGCAGCGGCGGAACAAGCCCGCCGCGATGAATACAGGCGCGGAATCAGGCATCCGCCTCGACAACGCTCTCTTCTTCGACTTCGACGAACTCTTCGTTGCCTGCCTCGATGATTTCCATCTGTACCTGACTACGCCCCTGAAGCACGGCATCCGCTACGCCACGGGCATAAAGGCGAATAGCGCGGGAAGAGTCGTCATTACCGGGAATCACGTAATTCACGCCTTCGGGAGAATGGTTGGTATCCACCACCGCCACCACAGGAATACCCAGTTTTTGCGCTTCCGTGATAGCAATCTTGTGATAACCGACATCAATCACGAACAGCGCGTCAGGCAAACCGCCCATGTCCTTGATGCCGCCAATCGACTTATTCAGTTTTTCCAGTTCGCGGCGCGTCATCAGCGCGTCGTGCTTGGAGAGGCGCTCGATTGAACCGTCTTCGATCATCGCTTCGAGTTCTTTCAGGCGCTTGATCGAAGTTTTGACCGTCTTGAAATTGGTGAGCGTGCCGCCAAGCCAACGTTCGTCGACAAACGGCATACCGGCGCGGCGCGCCTCTTCGGCAAGAATCTCGCGCGCCTGGCGCTTGGCGCTTACGAACAAGATTGTGCCGCGCTTAGCAGCGAGCTTGCGCACGAAATCCATCGCCTCGTTGTACTTGGCGAGTGTTTTTTCGAGATTGACGATGTGAATCTTGTTCCGCTGGCCGAAGATGTACTGAGCCATCCTCGGGTTCCAGAAACGGGTTTGGTGACCAAAATGGACACCTGCTTCAAGCATTTGGCGCATTGAGACTGACATTGCGGTACTCCAGTTTTCAGGGTTTGACCTCCGCCGAACCGGGCAGGGAAGTTTCCCCACCAGTGACACCTTCCTGCGGAGCGGCGCACCCTGATCGATCCAGCGTGTGAATTTATCTTCAGGATAAATTCCATAAAGACAAGCTGCTAAGTATAGCAGCCTACAGACGGCATTCTCAAGCCAGCAAACCCACAAAGCGGCGATGAAAAACGTGCCTGTCTGAGTTATGGGCAAAAAAATGGCGCAACGTAAAGGTTGCGCCATTTTTCGCCAGATTCACATTTCACACAAACCCGGCGTTGACTTACACGAGCCTAAATCAGCGAGCCGCTATCTTGTCCTTGTCGACTTCGAGTTGGACAGGCGCGTCAGCCGGACACATGTCCGCCGGTTCGACTGTTTCACGATCTTGCCCAAGCTCTTTCGCCGTGGGCAGATCCTCGCGCACGACGCCAAGGGTACGCAACAACTGCCCGGTTCCCGCCAAAGTACGGGCTTGCGCGACCAGCAGGTTATAGCGCGCGTTCGTGAAGTTCCGCTGAGAAGTGAAATACTCGTTCTCGGTGTCAAGCAGGTCAAGCAGGGTGCGCTGGCCAATCTTGAACTGGTCACGGAAGGCGGTGCGCGCCTTTTCGGTCATCAGATAATGCCGCTCAAGATAGCCCAACTGCTCATTCAGGCTACGGGTATCCTGATACGCGATCGTCAAGGTCTGGCGCAGATCGCGGCAGGCTTTTTCGCGCAGATCCCTTGCTTGGTCGACCTCTTCGCCCGCCTGACGGACACGAGCCGCATCGGAACCGCCACGGAAAATGTTGAAGTTCAGTTGCAACTCGACCGAACTCTCGCGCCTGTTGCCCTTGTAGCCGCCGGTTCTCTGCCCGTTGTTATCGTAGTACTCGTCATTGTCGACATTGTGGTCAACCCCCGTCCTCGCAAGCAGGTCGAGCTTGGGATGGTAGTTGGAGCGAGCCACATCGCGGTTGGCCATGCTGGCGCGGACATTCTCAATCGCAGCGTTGAACGCCGGATTGTTCACATACGCAGCCTGCAACGCGGCAACGACGTTTTCGGGAAGCTGCACGTTATTGAAGCTATCCGCGATTGGCGGCAGCGCGTCGGGCGGAACCTCGCCGACAAGACGCTGGAAACGCGCACTGACATCATGCAGGTTTGAAATTTCGGTCAGCAGATTGGACTCGGCCAAAGCCAGACGGCCATTCGCCTGATCAAGGTCAACCCGACGGCTTACGCCGGCTCCGGCACGGCTTTCGAGGTCATCACGATACTGCTTGTGGGTTGCGTAATTGGCTTTGCCATGCTCAACCAGTTCGCGCTGCCGCTCGACATCGGCATATGCCTGCATAACTTCCAAGCCAGCATTTTCTGACGCATCAAGCAACTCGTAATAGCGCATAAGCCGGGTATAGCTCATGCGCTTGACTTCGCTGCTCGTGGCAAAGCCATCATAAATCATCTGCCTGAGATCAAGACCCGCCCCGCCATAGCCCCAGTCGTCGCGGTCTTGGTCGGGATCCTTGCGCCATCTGTGCCCTAATCCGGCATTCAGGTCAATGCGCGGGAGAAACCCGCCGCGGGCAACATCCCGAGCCGCTGTCGCGGCACGGTATCCATGCCAACGCGCCTGAACTTCGGGGTTGCTGACCACAGCCTTGCGCACCGCCTCTACCAAAGCCCCCTTGGGAGCTTCGGCAAGTTCCTGTGCGCCAGAGCTTCCGGACAAGGCTTGCAGGGCGGAAGCAACCGCCACACAGACCAATGTCTTCATCCTGTTCATGAGTTATCTCCAAGTAGTTGCAAATTGCAAATCTTTCCTGCGCATCTCGTTATGAATCCGAACTTAGTACATAGCCGGTTCAAGATTATAAGTGCCTTTGAGTCTACACCCGGTATGAGGGCTATTGCTAATTATTTTACGGTTTCATCAAAAAAACTGCTGTTAGTACAACACCCTTCGGACAACTCTCATTGATACGTGCTACGCGGAGATACCCCTATTGCATTGAGCAAGCGCCGCCCGTGGCACCATTCATGGCAAGCAGACATCATCACGCACCCAAAGCAGCCCTTTATCACTACAGACACTACCAGGAACATGCTTGCGGCTAGGCATCTAATCATAAGGAGGTACGTTGTATTGACACAACATCTGGATACTTAAACGAAGCTAACTTGACCATCCCGTTTCCTATTTATCGTATTGACGATACTATTTCTTCATCATCTACGTGAAGTACATCACATTACCTTCGCGTGGCTCTCCGGTAGATGAAGAGGTAGAAACCATCGTTCAGCATCCGCCATCAAAAGTGCCTATCGCAACGACCCAAGGGCAGACTTGCAGGACTTTTGCCCATTTCCGACGCCCTCCACCATCTTGCTGGACAGTGTGGATAAGCAGGCTCGTTGTAATTTTTCTTGCCAGCTTGACGGGAATAAGCAATGCCCAAACCGACTTTGCCCGCATGGAGCGGCTAGCGGCGACGGAGTACGGGCAAGACGGCGCGACTAGGGTCAAGGCATGGCGCGACATGCTCGAGAGAAATCGGCAGCAGCCCGAAAACATCAGGGTTGATCGCGCCAATACCTTCGTCAACGACCACATACATTACACTGGGGATCGGGACACATGGGGAGCGGAGGACTACTGGACGACACCGCTGGAAGCCCTCGGCAAAGGACGGGGCGATTGCGAGGACTACGCGCTCACAAAATACGTTTCCCTGCTGCTGATGGGCGTCCCCGTGCAAAAACTGCGGCTGGTCTACGTTCGTGCGCGATTGGGTTCGCAAACCATATCGCACATGGTGCTGAGCTATTTCAAGACCCCCACGGACGACCCATTGATTCTGGACAATTTGATCGACCGAATATTTCCGGCCACAGAGCGGCCTGATCTCTACCCGGTATTCAGCTTTAACCATGAAGGGCTGTGGATTGGGAGCGAACGGGGGTCATCAGGAGACCCCTCGGCGCGTCTGTCCCGCTGGCGCGACGTGCTGCAACGGATGCGCCGCGAAGGGATTGACCCATCCATAACACGGATCAGCGCCCGCTCGTCGATGTCATGGAAATACCCAAAAACCCGCCCGCTCTTGAAAAAAGTTGCAAAATCCCGATCTTCGTCGAAGCTAGGCGCAAAACGCCAAGCTCATTCAAAAACAAAAAAAATCGCTTCCAAGCGCGTCGCTTCTGCGAAAAAAAGGATAAAAGCGGCAAAATCCCGACCGTTATCGCGGAGAATCGCTCGACGGTAAAATCTAACCTCTGCGCCAGCGGCTTTTTTCGGAAGTTTCGGCCATGTCTCTGATAAAACAACTCTGGATCGCTATTGCGGCCATCACTCTGCTCGCTCTCGGGGGCAGCCTGCTCGTGAGCACGCTGAATGCGCGGCAATATCTCGAACAGCAGCTCACCACCAAGAATTCCGACAATGCCAACATCCTAGCGCAAGCCTTGCAGTCCTCGCTCGAGGAAGCCGAGGCCAGCGCGAATGGCGATACTGAAGGCGTCGCCCAGACCACGCTCGGTGCCCAATTCGATATTGGGCATTACCGCAATATCAGCCTCGTCGGCCCAGACGGTGAGGAAGTCGTCGATCTTCGCGCCGACGCGCGCATCGAGCATGTGCCCGACTGGTTCGTAAAATGGGCGGCCATCGAGGGGCGGCCAGGCGTCGCCCACGTGCAGAACGGTTGGCATCAATTTGGCACGCTCACGGTAGAGAGCCACAGCGGCTACGTCTATCAGGCGCTCTGGAACAATACCCTCCAGTTGTTGTGGTGGTTCCTAGTCATCACAATTGTCGCCGGGCTGACCGGCAGCCTCCTGTTGAGCCGGATTACCGCACCATTGCGCACCCTTGTCATGCACGCCCAGGCGATTGGCGAGCGCCGCTTCATCACCACGCCGGAACCCAGAACCGCCGAACTGAGAGTGGTCGTGCGAGCAATGAACACGCTCTCCGACCGGGTGCGGCAGATGCTTGCCGAAGAAGCACAGCGGCTCGAAAACCTGCGCCGCCAGATACACGAAGATTCCGTCACCGGCCTGCTCGAACGCCGCCAATTCCTGAACGCATTCTCTTCCCGTCTGGCTGCGCCGAGCGCGCCCGCGCAAAGCGCACTGCTCATCCTGCGCATAGGCAAGCTCATTGAACTGAACCGCGATATTGGACGGGGCGCAACCGACAAACTGTTGAACGCTCTGTCCCTTGCGCTTGGCAGGAACGATGCCGACGACGACGGCAGCATCGGAGGCCGCCTCAACGGCAGCGACTTGGCCCTGCTCGCCCCGTCCGTCGCTGGATTTGAATTTCAATCGTGGGCAGCCTCGGTTGCCAAGCGCGTCTATGCAGCCGCCGATGAACAAGCAAACGCCGACACGCTGACCTTGGCAATCGCCGCCGTGCCTTATTCCCGAAACGATGCGCTGGCCACCATATTGGCAAGGCTCGACACGGCGCTGGCGCAGGCCGAACTGGAAGGCAGCCGGGGGCTGAAAATTGAAGAGCAGCGCGACAGCGCACTGCCCACCCGCACTCAGGAACAGTGGCGCGAACTCCTCACGGCGGCGCTTGCCAACGACGCATTCCAAGCGGAGTTTTGCCCGGTCTGCACGATGCAGGGCGCACCTATCCACCACGAGGAAGTCGTCGCCCTGCCCTCAGATGGCGTCCTGTACAAAACCGGCGACTTCCTGCCGTGGGGCATGCGCCTCGGCTTGGTTGCCCGCATGGACTACGGCATGGTGAAAACAGCCCTCAACCGCGTCAAGAGCGGCGAGGAATCAGTTGCCGTCACCCTTTCGGCGCAAACGCTTGAAGATGGGCATTTCGTAACCGAACTCATTGCCTTGCTGCGCGCAAGCCCTGATGTGGTTGGGCGTCTCTGGATGGAAGTGCCCGAAGAAGGCGCAATACGCAACCCAACGGCCTTCCGCGCTTTCTGCTTGGCGATCAAACCGTTCGCCAGCAAACTTGGCATCAAACATGCCGGCCCGCACTTCTCCGCACTGGGCGACCTGCATGACCTCGGCCTTGACTACCTCAAGGTCGACACCTCGCTGCTGCGCGACATCGACCAGAACGAAGGCAACCAGAGCTTTGTGCGCAGCCTAGTCATGCTCGCCCACACGCTCGGCTTCATCGTCATCGCGAAAGACATCGACCGCCCTGAGCAGCGGGCGGTTCTTGCCGATCTCGGTTTCGATGGGCTGGCTGGTTCCGTACTGGGCTGACGCAAAGGGAGCGCCATTCTAGTTAGTCTTTACGCCCGCTCTTCCGCACGGGAAGCGGGCGTGGGAGAGTGACGCGCATCTCGAATTTCCCTAAAATAGCCGCCGTGCCATGCGGTGTGCATTTGTCATGACGTACTCATTTACAGGAAGGATGCGATGAACTTTGAACACGCGCGTTTCAACATGATCGAGCAGCAGATTCGCCCTTATGGCGTGGTAGATCCGGGTGTGCGCCAACTGTTGATGACGGTACGGCGCGAAGACTACGTGCCGCCCGAAATGCGCCCGCTCGCTTTTGCCGACATTGAAATTCCGCTGCCCTGCGGGCAAGTCATGCTCAAGCCAGCTATCGAAGGGCGCATCCTTCAGACCATTGGAACCCAACATACTAAGTCGGTACTGGAAGTCGGCACGGGCAGCGGTTATTTTGCCGCCCTGCTCGCCGCCAACGCGGATCACGTCCACACCATCGAAATCGACCCGGAACTTGCAAAATTTGCGCGCAACAACCTCTCGAACAATGGCGTCAGCAACGTAACCGTAGAAGAAGGCGACGCCTCCCAAGGCTGGTATACGCAAGCGCCATATGATGTGATCGTCGTCTCCGGCGGGCTGCCCGAAATCCCGGAGGAACTGCTTTTGCAGCTCAAGCCCGAAGGCTGCCTGTTCGCTTTCACGGGAGCTTCCCCCGCGATGAAAGCATGTGTAATATTACGTAGTAGCAAAAAAGCGGATCAACCGCCCGCTCTGTTTGAAACAGTCGTGCCAATGCTGCGGCACGTCCCGCAAATGCCCATATTCAATTTCTAGGCTCTCATCGTGACTTCTCTCGCTCCTAACCGCCCTGACCTCCCGACCAGGAATGCTTCGATATGTTTCGGGGTTCGCCGCAAATCGCTCGCACGCGCCTTCCTGGCGGCAGGATTCATGCTGACGGCAAATGGCGCATGCGCTGCCGACCTGCTTCAGGTCTACTTTGACGCCCTTGCCCATGATGCCCAATACTCCGCTTCGCGCGCGCAGCACGAAGCCGACCAAGAAAAACGCATACAAGGGCGAAGCGCACTGCTGCCAACACTGGGCGTCTCCGCCGATGCGCTACGGAACGACTTCGATGTCACTCCTAAAACCCCCGTTCCCAGCCAAGCGACAAACTACCGCTACAGCAGCAACAGCTATGCGGTGCAACTGAACGCCCCTTTGGTTCGGTTGCAGAACTGGCATCAATACAAGGAAGGCGAATTACAGACCGAACTGGCCGACAACATTTTCAGCCAAGAAACGCAGGATTTAATCCTGCGCACGGCGGAAGCCTATTTCGATGTCCTGAACGCGAGGGACTCGCTACGCGCCATCGTGCAACTGCGCACCGCTGCCGCCGAGCAGCTTGAACTGGCCCGCACCAGCTTCAAAGTCGGCACGGTAACGGTAACGGACGTGCATGAAGCGCAATCCCGTTTCGACCTTGCCTCGGCGCAGGAAATCGCCGCCCGCAACACGCTGGATGTCTCGCTGGAAGCATTGGCGCGCATCATTGGCCACTCGCCCGACGAATTGGCGGGCTTCAAGCCCGGCGTCATGATCTCCCCCCCCCAGCCGAACAGCATCAATTCGTGGGTGGAGACCGCCGAGAAAAACCATTACGGCGTACAGTCCAAAGCCCTGCTCCGTGAAATCGCGGGGCGCGAGCACCTTCGGGCGCGGGCGGGACATCTGCCGACACTGGACCTAGTGGCAAGCTATGGGCGCGATACCCGCCCTTCGGCCACGGTTGAGCGCAACGAAGGCAGCGTGGTCGGCGTAATGCTCGACATTCCTCTTTATCAGGGCGGCTACGTCTCCTCCCGCACACGCGAAACGGCGGCGCTCAAGCTCAAGGCCGACTCCGACCTCGAAGAAGCCCGGCGCGCCGCAGCACTGGCGGCGCGTGAAGCCTATCTGGGCGTAACCAGCGGCATGGCGCAAGTGCAGGCGCTTGAAGCGGCGAAAGTGTCATCCGCCTCATCGCTCGAATCCAATCGGCTGGGCTACAAGGTGGGCGTGCGCATCAATATCGACGTTCTCAACGCCCAAAGCCAGCTTGCGGAAACCGTGCAAAAACTTTCCCGTGCCCGCTACGACACCCTGCTGGCTCAATTGCGGCTGAAAGCTGCGGTCGGAACCTTAAGCGAAGAAGATGTTCGCGCCATCAACGCCCTGCTGGAAACGCAAAACACCGCCTCCAGCACACAGCCCCTGTCCGGCACACGCCGCTCGTTCGCCAACAGCGAATAAACAAACAAGACTGGCACGGCCATTATTCCCCCTCGCTGCGGCTCTCGGGTACGCAGCGAGGGGTTTGTAGTTTATGCGTCCGGCAAAACACGGAAGCCGTCCGTGCAAAATCTGCATTTTTCAGCATCCAACCCATACCCAATGCCGTTTCTGTGACAAAAATCACGCCCTCACTGCCTAACGTTAGTAAAATACCCTTGAGTTATCGTATTTATACTAATTGACAAAATGTTATAAATGTGCTTGCGATGACGAGATGCGCAATGGCTCTCTTCCCGATGCACATCAATCCGGGAATATCTGACTAAGCATCGGGTTCGCCCCAAGATGCCTAGTCGCTGAGGAGGCGGGCATTTTGAAAATCAGAACAACGGCGCTGCTCATCATCGTTGCCGTCGCTGCAATCATTACCGTAGCGGGCTTGCTGGCAGGGCTTTTTTCCGTTCAGGACAGCCTGAGCAAGCAAGGGCTGCTGGCCTCTGGCGTCCTCATCCTGACAATCGGGGGGGGCTTGGCGTTTCTGGCCGCGACGATTATCGCCCGCCCATTTGAGGCGCTTCGTCAACTGAAGCAGGCCGCCGAGGACGCTTCGGCGGCAAAGAGCAACTTCCTGACCCATACCAGCCATGAAATGCGCACTCCTCTCAACGCCATCATTGGCCTGAGCGAGCTGATGCTGTACGGAAACAGCCTCCCGAAGGAAGTTGCCGACAACCTTGAAAAAATATATGGCTCCGGCATGACGCTTTTAAGCATCGTCAATGACATCCTCGATATTTCCAGAATCGAATCCGCGAAATTCGAGCTAATCCTGTCCGAATACGACGTGCCGAGCATGATTAACGACATCCAAAGCCTGAACAGGCTGCGGATTGCGGAAAAGCCCGTCAGCTTCCAGGTAATGATTGACGAGGCCATCCCGTCAAAGTTGGTCGGCGACGAACTGCGGGTCAAGCAGATTTTCAACAATCTGTTGAGCAACGCCTGCAATTACACGGACAAAGGAAGCATCGAGTGGTCAATCAACTGGGAGCGGGACGCGGACAAGGTCTGGCTCATCAGCAGCATTAAGGACACCGGCTCTGGCATCCGCGAAGAAGAACTCGGAAAGCTGTTCTCCAGCTATAGCGGCCAAAATTTCAAAGACAAACGCAAGACGCATGGCTCGGGGCTTGGGCTTGCCATCACCCGCCGCATGGTAGAAGCCATGAACGGCTCCATCTCGGTGTCCAGCGCCTACGGCAAGGGCACGACGTTTACCGTGCGCATCCAGCAAAAATACGTGCCCTCTCCCTCCATCGGCGTGGACATCGTCAAATCCCTGAAGAACGTGGATGGCAAAAACTACACGACGAACAAGCGCCTCCGCGCCATGAAATTTACGCGCATCCCAATGCCCTACGCAAAGCTGCTCATCGTAGACGACGTGCCAACCAACCTCGATATTGCCAAAGGCATTCTGAAACCCTACGGGATGCAGGTCGACTGCGTGACCAGCGGCACGGAAGCCATCAAGCGCATACGCAGCGAAACAGTCATTTACAACGCTATCTTCATGGACCACATGATGCCGGAAATGGACGGTATCGAAGCGACGCGCATCATCCGGGAAGAGATCGGCAGCAATTACGCTATGAACATCCCCATCATCGCCCTGACCGCCAACGCCATTGTCGGCAACGAGGAGAAATTCCTGAAAAAGGGCTTTCAGGCTTTCTTGAGCAAGCCAGTCGATGTCGCCAGGATGGACGCTATTCTCCGGCAATGGGTACGCGACAAAGAACAGGAAAATAAAGCGGGCGCTCTGCCCGCTTCCATGTCGGCAAGCCACGCTGAAGCACGGCAGAAAGGCGAAGAAGGGAAAGCCGCTTCAATAGAAGGCATCGACTGGCAAGCGGGGCTGGACTATTTCTCCGGGGATCGGGACGTTTATCTTTCCGTTCTCCGTTCGTATGTCGACAACACGGCTCACCTCATCAATACGATCAGCCACGTTACTGCCGAGACGCTTTCCGATTACGCAATCCACGTTCACGGCATCAAGGGCAGCAGCTATGCCATCGAAGCGCGTGAAATCGCCAAACAGGCCGAAGAACTCGAACACGCCGCAAAAGCGGGCGACTTGCAGATCGTGAACCGGAACACTCCTCTCTTTGTTGAAAACACCCGGAAACTATTAAATACGCTGACTGGCTTTCTGCGTGCCAACGCACCCGAAACAGAAGAAAAACCAATTCGGCATGCGCCTGATGAAACGCTGCTGGAACGGATGCAGTCCGCCGCCGCAAATTTCAAGATAGATGAAATGGAAGAAACCTTGAAATCGCTTGAATGTTTTGAATACGAAACACAAGCGGAACTCGTCAACTGGCTGCACGAAAAAACCAGCCAGATGGAATACATCGCCATACAGGAACGGCTCTCAAAATGGAAGCGGGAAGCCCTAGGGGAAACGATATGACGGAACAAACCATGCCTGCCGTCCGTCGCCAGACCATTGTCATGGTCGACGACAACGTGACCACCCTGAATATCGCCCGCAACATTCTCCGGGGGCATTACGACACCTACGCCATCCCTTCGGGCGCGGTGCTGTTCAATCTGCTGGAAAAGATTACTCCCGACCTCATCCTGCTCGATATTGAAATGCCAGGGATAAGCGGCTATGAGGCCATCAAACGGTTGAAATCCGACAAACGCCTGTCCGACATTCCGGTCATTTTCGTCACCGCCCGCACCGATGACGGCAGCGAACTGGAAGGGCTGGCGCTCGGCGCGATCGACTACGTCACCAAACCCTTTTCTCCGCCCCTGCTGTTGCGGCGGATTGAAAATCATCTGCTCATTGCCACGCAGGAAAAGGAACTGAAAAAACTCAATTCCAACCTGATGCACAAAGTAGACCAAAAAGCAAAACAAATCATACAGATGCAGTTCGCCATCCTGAACGTCATGGCCGAATTGGTTGAGTTCCGCGACCATAAGACCGGAAGCCACATTGCGCGCACGCAGCAATATCTGGAGCTTCTCGTCCAGAAAATGCTGGATGACGGGATTTATCTTGACGAAATCTCAAACTGGGATTTGACTTTCCTCATCCCTTCCGCGCAACTCCATGATGTAGGGAAAATCGCCATCAGCGACATCATCCTGAATAAACCCGGAAAACTGACACCGGAAGAATTCGAGATTATGAAAACACACTCGGCTCGCGGGGTAGATGCCATTGAAAGAATCGAGCAGGAAACCCGACACGCCGCCCATGAGGACAACTTCCTCCACCACGCAAAACGTTTCGCAGGCTACCACCACGAAAAATGGGACGGATCGGGCTACCCGCATGGGCTGGCGGGCGAAGACATCCCGCTGCAAGGCCGCTTGATGGCGATTGCCGATGTTTATGACGCATTGATTTCCGCCCGTCCCTATAAGGATGAAATGCCGCTCGACGTGGCAAGGTCAATCATTCTGGATGGCAGCGGCAAACATTTTGACCCGAACCTCATCAATGTTTTCCGCAATGTGGTCGACGGCTTTGAAGAAATCGCCACCGCCAGCCGCAATCTGGGCGATTCCTTTATCTTCAGGTGGACCAATACGGCGTGAGCGGCTGAACCCGCCGCGCCTGCGCGTCACTCGTCTTCGCTGACGATCTGGAAATTGAATGTCGCTATGGATAGGTCATCGGGAGCCACTCCCAGGCCGATCATGCCCTCTCCATGCAGCACGCAGCGGTCGCGTTTCAGGATGACCAATTCGGTTTTGCGCCCGAACTTCACCCAAGTCCCGTTGGTGCTGAAATCGGTCAGCGTACACTGACCGCCAACCCACTCTATGCGGGCATGACGGCGCGATACCCGCCTGTCGTCGATGACCAGCCCGCAGCTTTCGCTGCGCCCGATGACAAGCGCGCCGCTGGTGGGCAGAAGCTGCACATGCCGACCGTTGGCATCAATGTTGGCTTTCTGCGTCGATGCCATGCCCAGACGTTCGTTGAGCAGGTCGAGCGGGCCGGTGATCGTGGTCTCCGCCGTATGCCGCCAATCAAAGCGCCATACCCTGAAAAGCCCCACTTTGCCCTTGATGGTGATACGGTCGATGCTCGTGCAAAGATGGCGCTTCGATTCAGGCAAGCGGGAGTACAGAGATTCGCCGAGGAGGATTTCATTGGACTCGGCGCGGTCGCCGAGACGCGCCGCGACATTGACCGCGTCGCCGTAGCAATCGCCGCGCTGTTCGATGACGGAGCCGAATTCGATTCCAACTTTCAGCCCCAGCGGCGTATTCGTGTTGTCGAAGTGCTCCATGTTGCACTCGTAAAGCACGTCGCGGGTGTGGGACGCCGCGTCGACAGCGTCATCGCTCTGGTCAAACAGCACGAGCAGGCCATCACCTAGGAATTTGACGACGCGCCCCCCCGCCTGGACGAAATGCTTGCCAAGCATTTGGGTGCAATGGGTCACTATCTGAGTGGCGATGGTGTTGCCTTGGGACTCGAACAATTTTGTGCTGCCAGTCAAATCGGCAAACACAACCACTTTGCCCGCTTGCCCAGAGACTTCCAAGATACCGTTCTCGTTCCTGTCCACTGCCATTCTCACCACTGAACCATCCAATGCCTAAGCAGGCATTCTAGCACCCGTCAAGCTCCATAATGCCGCCTTTTTTCTAGAAAAACCATTGAGTTCAATCCTGAAAAGGCAATTGGATTTGCTCGCCGACGCTATATTGGTAATCGCGGAAAACATGCTCGACGCTGAGCAAACGGTAATCGCCGCCCGATTCCCGCAAACTGGTTTCTTTAAGCCTCCACGCATAGTGGCCACAAGTCCAGCAGTGGAAATTGCGCATATGCGTGCATAGACAGGTTTTATCCCAAATCCTAATCTTTTGCCCTTCCGGCAGTTTCGCCTGCTCCCGCTCCCACGCTTCCGCATACGGGCAATGCCCGGATGCGTCAAGCAGGTAGCCGAACGCCTCGCAATTGGGGCGGGTTCCGCTGCCCAGCGCGGGACAGCCTTTTATCATCCGCATCGGATAGCCCGTCGGCGAGGCGTTATTGACTTCGATTTGGTCTTCGGTCGCCCGGAAATAAGCCTGTTTCACATCGTCCGGCAAGCCGCATTCTTTTGTGACGGTAAAGCGGGTCGCCACCTGCACGGCAGCCGCCCCTTGCTCCAGATATTGCGCCGCCGCGCCGCCCGTAAAAATTCCCCCGGCGGGAATCAACGGAATATCGAGCTTCTCCGCTTGCAGCCAGTTTCGGATTTCCGCCAAGATGGACGCAAGGTCGTACCGCATCCAGTCATCCGCCCCGAAACCAAGATGCCCGCCCGCCAACGGGCCTTCAACCACGATGTAGTCAGGCAGCCTGCCGCTGGCGCGCGCGTTTTTCTTCAGAAAAAGCTGCAAGGCGCGCAAGGAAGAAACGATGATGCCCAGTTTGACATCGTGGAACCTCGGGTGGTCCTGAATCAGCGCGAACGAGCCAAGATGCAGCCCTGCTGCCAAAGTAATGCCGTCGATGCCCGCATCCATTGCCGAGCGCAGCCTCACCCGCAAGGTTTCGCGCGGGCTATTCATCGTCAGCTTTTCCATGCAGTTTACGAACACTAGCCCCGCGCCGCGCTTGGCTTCCATCGTGCTGCCGACATGCAGGCGGGTCGCCTCGGCAAGCAACCCAAGGTCGAACTGCGCCACCGACTTATCGAGGTTGCCGACGTTGGATTTGTACTGCTTGAGGCGGTCTTTGACGTAATGCGTATGGAAGCGCCGATCAGTGACGGTATGCACCATCGCATCCGAAATATGGCCGATGCCGCCCAGACGCGCCACCTCGACAGCCAGCGCGGAAGTCGAAATATCGACCCCCATGCCGCCCACCATGATCGGAATCAATTCGTGCGAGCCGAGCCGCAGGCGGAAATCATCAACACGCTTCATTAGCCATATCCGTTCTGACGCATCCCGCTATTATCGCTTACTAGCGCGTTCAGCGCACCACGGTATCGCGCCAAGCCTGTTCTCATTCAACCGTCACGCTTTTTGCGAGGTTGCGCGGCTTATCGACATCCGTGCCCCGCACCAAAGCCACATGGTAGGCAAGCAGTTGCAGCGGGACGACATGCAGCACCGGGGACAACATGCCGTAATGCTCGGGCAGGCACATGATGTGCAGCCCTTCCGATGCGCCAATCCCGCAATCGGCATCCGCAAACACGTAAAGCTCCCCTCCTCTGGCGCGGACTTCCTGCAAATTGGATTTGAGTTTTTCAAGCAGGTCATCGGCTGGCGACACCGCGATGACCGGCATCCGCTCATCGACAAGCGCAAGCGGCCCGTGTTTAAGCTCGCCAGCGGCGTAGGCTTCCGCATGGATGTAGGAAATCTCCTTGAGCTTGAGCGCGCCTTCCATCGCAATCGGCCAGTGCTGCCCGCGCCCGAGGAACAGCGCGTGCTCCTTGCCCGCAAAACGCTGCGCCCAGCCCTCGATTTGCGGTTCAAGTTCGAGCACTTTTTGCACCGCGACAGGCAAATGGCGCAGCGCCGCCAGATGCTTTTCTTCCTCCGCTTCGGAAAGGCGACCGTTGCGCTTGGCCAAAACCAGCGACAGCAACGCGAAAGCCACAAGCTGCGTTGTAAATGCCTTAGTCGAGGCCACGCCGATTTCAGGCCCCGCGCAAGTAATGAACCGCAAGGCCGCTTCGCGCACGATGGCCGATTCCGGCACGTTGCAGATCGCCAGCGTGCGCTCCATGCCAAGCCCGTGCGCATACTTGAGCGCCGCCAGCGTATCGGCGGTCTCGCCCGACTGGGACACCGCGACCACCAGCGTATCGGGTTCTGCCACAGGCTTGCGGTAGCGATATTCGCTGGCGATTTCCACCGAGGCAGGCAAACCCGCGACTGTTTCCAGCCAATAACGCGCCACCAGCCCGGCGTGATAGCTGGTTCCGCAAGCCAGAATCAGCACCCGCCGCGCCCCGGCAAACACCTCGCCAGCCCGTGCGCCAAAAAGCCCTTCTGGAACCGAATGGCTGCCCGGAACCAGCCCCAGCGTGTTCGAGATGGCCTGCGGCTGCTCGAAAATTTCCTTCTGCATGAAATGGCGATAGGAACCAAGCTCCATCGCGTTGGCGGAAAGGCCGGAAAGATGCACCTGACGCGCAACGGATTCGCCGCTCACGCGCGTGACGCGGTGAGCCTCCCGCGCCAGTTCCGCGACATCGCCATCTTCCAGATACACCACCTTGCGCGTCACCTGAAGCAAAGCCGCCGCGTCCGAGGCCGCGTACATGCCGTCTTCGCCAATGCCCAACAGCAGGGGCGCACCATGCCGCGCCACCACCGCCCGGTCGGGGACAGCATCCGAAATGACCCCGATTGCATAAGCGCCTTTCAATTCGCTGACCGCCAGACGCACGGCCTCAAACAGGTCGGGTACTGTTTGCAGCTTGTGGTGAATGAGATGCGCGATGGCTTCGGTATCGGTATCGGAGACGAACGCATAGCCACGCGCCTGTAGCCCCGCCCGAATCGACTCGAAATTTTCGATGATGCCGTTATGCACCACGCCCACGCCTTCCGACAGGTGTGGATGGGCATTGCGCTCCGACGGCGCGCCGTGCGTCGCCCAGCGCGTATGGGCAATGCCGAGGGATGCCGACAGGCGGCTGGATTCGACCCGCGCCGCCAGTTCGGCAACGCGCCCGCAGGCCCGCAGCCGAACAAGCATTCCGGCGGCATCGCCTTGCTCTCCGATCACGGCCAGCCCCGCCGAATCGTAGCCGCGATACTCAAGCCTGCTCAAACCCTCAATGAGCGCGGGAACCACGTTATGGGTAGCAATGGCAACGACGATGCCGCACATGCGGTTTCTCCAATGAACGAATCACTTTTTCTTTTTGACAGGTCGCACCCAACCCGCGAGGCTTTGCTGCCGGGCACGCGACACCGTGAGTTGGTCGGGCGGCGCGTCGCGTGTCAGGGTCGTGCCCGCGCCCAGTGTCGCACCCCGACCCACCCGCACGGGCGCGACCAGTTGGGTATCGGAACCGATGAACGCATCGTCCCCGATCTCGGTGCGATGCTTGTTCGCGCCATCGTAATTGCAGGTGATGGTTCCCGCGCCGATATTCACCCGCGCCCCGACGCTGGCATCGCCGATATACGACAGATGCCCCGCCTTGGCGTCATCCGCGAACGTGCTGTTCTTGATTTCGACAAAATTGCCGACATGCACCTCATTGCCCAGCACCGTTCCGGGGCGGGTGCGGGCAAACGGCCCCAGCGAACAGGCTTCGCCCGTTACCGTGCCATCAAGATGCGAAAATGGGGCGATATGCGTCCTGCCGCCAATCTGGACATCGCGGAGCACGCAGTTCGCGCCAATGACAACGCCGTCGCCCAGTTCGACCCGCCCCTCGAACACGCAATTCACGTCGATTTCGACATCGCGCCCGCAGTGAAGCTCGCCGCGCACGTCAATCCGCGCCGGGTCGATGAGCGTCACTCCGGCATCCATGAGGCCCCGCGCCACGGATGCCTGAAACATCCGCTCCAAGGCGGCCAATTGCGCCTTGTCATTCACGCCAAGCGTTTCGGACACGTCATCAGGCGCGGCAGTGACGATTTCCACGCCGTCTTGTGCCGCAAGGCCGACAATATCCGTCAGGTAATACTCGCCCTGGGCGTTGTCGTTGCCGATTCGGGCAAGCCAATCGCGCAGCCGACTCGCGGGAGCGACGAGGATGCCCGTGTTGATTTCGCGCACGAGGCGCTCATCGGGCGTGGCATCTTTCTCCTCGACGATGCGCGTCACACGCCCCGCGCCATCGCGCAAGATGCGCCCATAGCCCGCCGGATTGCCCACTTCGACCGTCAGCAAAGCCAGCCGGTCTTTTCCCGCCGCGTCCATCAGCCGCGCAAGCGTGGCCGTGCCAATCAGAGGAACGTCGCCATAGAGCACCAGCACACGCGCCTCATTGGACAAATGCGGCATCGCCTGTAGCACCGCGTGTCCCGTCCCAAGCTGCGGACTTTGCTCCGCCCAGACGAGATCGGGCGCATCAAGGCGCAAGCGCACCGCCTCGCCGCCATGCCCATGAACGACGCAAATACGCCGCGCCCCAAGCGCGCGGGCGCTGGCCAGCACATGAGCCAGCAAGGGCTTACCCGCAAGCGGCTGCAACACTTTGGGCAAAACAGAGCGCATTCGCTTGCCCTGTCCGGCGGCGAGAATCACAACTTCCATGAGTTTTCCAATAAAAAAACTGGGGCATTCTAGCATTTGGCAAGATTGAAACGAATTCAGCTAGAATTGCCGCTCGCCCTTGACTTTCATGTCCTTTTCATTCCAAAACGGAACAGTCATGCTTGGGCGATAACTGAGCATTATAAAAAGGAGCCACGCATGAAGTCCGTCCTCGTCCTCAACGCAGGTTCATCGAGCCTAAAGTTTGCCGTATTCCCTCTGGAACCCGCGCTGGCCGAACATCCGGCGCTCTCGGGCCAAATCGAAGGCATCGGCGCCACGCCCAAGCTCTCCGCCAAAACATCCGGCGGCAAACGTTATCAGGAAAACGTTTCCCTCACGGGCGACCAAACCGAACAGCACCGCGCCTCCCTCGCCTACCTGTTCCGCTGGCTCGAAACCAACGCGCCGGAACTGAAAATCTCCGCCGCTGGCCACCGCGTCGTGCATGGCGGTGAAGGCTACAGCGCCCCGGTCAAGCTCGACACCGCCATTTTGGCAAAGCTCGAAACCCTCATCCCGCTTGCGCCGCTGCACCAGCCGCACAACCTGCGAGCGGTCAGCGAAATTTTTAAGCTGCTGCCCGATGTGCCCCAAGTCGCCTGTTTCGACACGGCTTTCCATCGGCACAACCCCGAAGTCGCGCAAATCTACGGGCTGCCGCGCGCGCTCACGCAGGGCGGCATCAAGAGCTACGGTTTCCACGGCCTGTCTTATGACTACGTCACCCGCACCCTGCCCCAGGCCATCGGGGAAAAAGCCAAGGGCGGCGTCGTCATCGCGCATCTGGGCAACGGCGCTTCGATGGCCGCCGTGCGCGGCGGCACGGGCGTGGCGACGACGATGGGCTTTTCCACCATCAACGGGCTGCTCATGGGAACCCGCTGCGGCTCCATCGACCCCGGCGTCCTGCTCTACCTGATTGACCAGAAAGGCATGGACTACAAGTCGCTCACCCAATTGCTGTACAAGGAATCTGGCTTGCTGGGCGTCTCCGGCGAGAGCCAAGACATGCGCGACCTGCTGTCCTCGGACACGCCCGAAGCCCGAGAGGCGGTCGACCTGTTCTGTTACCGGATCGCCCGCGAGCTTGGCTCGCTCGCGGCGGCGGCAGGCGGGCTGGACGCTCTGGTTTTCACTGGCGGCATCGGCGAGCACTCCGCCGTCATCCGCGAGCGCGTCTGCGCCCTGTCCGCTTGGCTTGGCATCGACATCGACCCGGCGGCCAATGCCGAGGACAAGCTGCGCCTCGACAGCGCGAAGAGCCGTGTTGCCGTCGCCGTCGTGCCAACCAACGAAGAAGGCATGATCGCCCGCTATACCGCCGAAGTATTGGGGCTGTAAAACCCTTCACGGAGCACGTCAATTTTTATCGGTAGCATCGCCGCAGGCATCACGCCTCCATCCGGGAACGCTTCAATGCGTTCCCGGTTCTGATACGGCAGCATACGTGCCCGCTGCGCAACCACAACACCTAGGCTGCAAAAACCATTTACGGAGAGAACTCATGAACTACAAAGTCCCCATCGGCATCTCAAACAAGCACCTTCACCTGTCCGAGCAGGATATGGAGACGCTTTTCGGCAAAGGATACAAGCTCACGTCATACAAAGAGCTTGTGCAGCGCGGCCAATATGCCGCAAACGAACAGGTCGACATCGTCGGTCCCAAGGGTTCGTTCAAAAACATCCGCATCATTGGGCCGACCCGTCCGCAAACGCAGGTCGAAGTATCGATGACAGATGCGCGCGCGCTCGGCATCAGCCCTCCCGTGCGGGAATCCGGCAAACTCGAAGGCTCCTCCGGCATCAAACTTGTCGGTCCCAAAGGCGAAGTCGATTTGAAATCAGGCGCTATCGTGGCGCTGCGCCACATCCATCTCTCGCCCGAACAGGCGCGGGAGGCGGGGCTTCAGGATAAAGACCTCGTCGATGTCAAAACTTGCGGCACAAGGCCGCTGATTTTTGAGGACGTGCTCATCCGCTCCGCCGTGGGCCATTTCCGCGAATTCCACATCGACACCGATGAGGCCAACGCGGCGGGCATCGCCAACAACGACGAAGCGGAAATCATCAGAAAGAAAACATAACCGGCATGGATTCTCCGTATCGTTTCCGCTGGCCAGCCCGCATCGGACTGGCCAGTTTTCTCTTCCTCGCCAGCGTCGGCATCGGCGGCTGCACGCCCGCCGCGCCCGTCGTCAATGAAGGCGACATCATTTTCCAGACTTCGCGCTCGGCGCAAAGCCAAGCTATCCAACAGGCAACAAACTCCCGCTACAGCCACATGGGCATCATCCTGTTCCGGCAAGGCAAGCCCCATGTTTTTGAAGCGTCCGCCAAAGTGAAATACACCCCGCTGGACGAATGGATTGCCCGTGGTACGGAGGGGCGCTTTGTTGTCAAGCGCCTAAAAACCGCCCAGCAAACGCTAACGCCAGATGCCTTGGAAAAACTGCGCAAAACGGCGGACACTTTCGCGGGCAGGGCTTACGACCTGACTTTTGAATGGACGGACAAACGCATCTACTGCTCGGAACTGGTCTGGAAAATTTACGACCGCGCACTGAGGATTCGCATTGGAACATTGCAGAAAATCAGCGAATTCAATCTGGACGCGCCCGCCGTCAAACAGAAATTGCAGGAACGCTACGGCAACGAAATACCGCTGGAAGAAACCGTGATTTCACCGCAAGCGATGTTTGAATCGCCGTTATTGTCGGTCATCGCCGAACGATGACCGTTTGTCTTTTTAGGGAATGCTGGAACTAATTCGGTGCGTAAATCCTCATCATTTCAGAAGCGCCGCAACAGCGCCAAACGTCTTCTTTTCCGCGATAGATAAGGCGGTTTCGCCTTTCTTTGTCACCGTGCTTTTATCTGCGTCTTGATTGAGCAAATAAGCGACAATTTCTGTGTGTCCGTAATACGCGCCATACATTAAGGCTGTAAATCCGTCTTTGGCAGCGGCATTGATAGCGGCATTGATTTCAGTGCTAATCTCAACCAATATCATGACAAATTCAAAAATACCTTTAATGGCAACGGACATCATCGGCGTAACACCTTTATTATTTTTTGTATTCACATTAGTATGAAAAGCTAAAAGTGTTTTTACTGCTTCAAGTTGTCTCTGCTATGCCTCCAATTGCACAGCGGTCATTTTGTATTTGTCCTGTACATCAGGATTCACACCACGCTCCAATAGAGTCCGTAAAATTGGAATGTTTTCAACCTCGGTAGGTGTATGAATAGTAGCAGATTGATAGCCACCAATCTCTTTTATATTTATGTCAATACCTACATCCAGAATGACGTTCAATACTGCGGAATCGTTTTACCTAGCGGCGTAATGCAGGGTATTTGCGCCTGTGACATCTATAACGTAAATATCCGCCCTCGATTTCAGCAGTTGTCGGACAGTTTTAAGGTAACTTTCCCAAGTTGCAATGATTAACAGTGTTTTGCCGTTTGCGTCCTGTGCGTTGATTACAATATTCAATAAAGTTCTAATATTGTCATGAATTTTTGACCTCTTGCATCAAATATAAAAACCTTGCGTTTGTCTGTTCTATTCACTCACTCCATAGTAAAGAACGTATAATTCTCGGACGAGTATAGTTTAATTTTCAGATTGAAATTTCGCCTGTTTTTGAATGATTTCTGGATGGGGAAAACTGCCACTTTTCTAACGATTTTCCCCCATACATCAACTAGCAAGTATCTCCAGCTTTTGAAGGCGGTTGGCAGCGACTTGGTGGTAGTGCTCACTGATCTCGATCCCGACGAAATCCTTGCCTTGGGACAATGCGGCAGATCCTGTTGTACCTGAAGCCCATTAATGGGTCAAAGATGCCGCCGCAGGCGGATACCAGAGCCTCCATAAGCGCCACGGGCTTTCCTGTTTGGTGCAGTTTTTCGGATGGGTTTTGCTGCACCCGGAAAAGACAGGGGTTGTAGGTATCTACTACTGGCTCGCGCAGATGGCCAACACGGCCTTTGCTGGTCACGACCTCGCCGGGCGCAAGATCGGCATGAAGGAACAGGAGGATGCTGTAGACAATGCTGTCCGGCAGGAATATGAGGTAGTCGGTGGGTACAACATCAACGCCGACGCGCCTTTCGTGAGCGGCACTCCAAGCCCGCATTGAAGCGGTTTCAACCGGGACTAAATCGGTAAAAAACTACCGATCCAGCCCCGAATCTCCACCATTTTTCTACCAAAAAAACCAAATCCGTCCAATTTCTACCACTGCCATACTAGCAAGCGCACCCCGCTCTCAATACCCAAGCTCCCCCAAAGAAGTCACGTCCTCGGGCCTTGCGAGGGGGACGGGGGCGTTTGCTTCAGATGGCGGGCGCGGCGAACCTCCCGAAGCGTCCTGCGGGGTCTGCAAAACGGGGGCGGGCGGGACGTAGGCTTGCGCGTCGGCGGGAACGTTGAAGATGTCATTCAGGATGCCGCCGCCGTCCAGCATGGGGGTGGCCAGTTCCGGCGGGGGGTTCCCCGAGTAGTAAAAGTCTTCGTGATCCCCCTCGCCTGCCAAGGCGGTGCTGATGCCGTCCGGGCGGGGCAGGAAAACTTCCGGGCTGTCGGCTAGCGCGGACTTCATGTAGTTAATCCACATCGGAAGCGCCGCCGTGCCGCCCGTCTCGCTGCTGCCCATGTTGCGCGGTGTCGGGAAACCAATCCACGCCACGGCCACCACAGCAGGGTTATAGCCGCAGAACCAGGCATCGCCGTAGTCGTTGGTCGTGCCGGTTTTGCCCGCGATGTCCTTGCGGTTCAGCGCGCGCGCGCGCGAACCCGTGCCACGGCGCACGACATCTTGGAGCATCGAATCCATAATCCAGGCGTTTCGCGCGTCGATGACGCGGGGCGCGTCCTGCCCGGCCACCTGCGATTCAAAATGAGCCAGCGCGTTTCCGTTCACATCCTGAATTTCCTTGACCACGAACGGGTTGACCCGGTAGCCGCTGTTGGCGAACACGGCATAAGCCGACGCCATCTCCCAAGGGGATGCCACGCCCGCGCCCAACGCCATCGTTAGGTAGGGCGGGTGGCTGCCGCCATCAAAGCCAAAACTGGCAATGTACCGCTGGGCGTAGGAAGGCGTGATGTCTTCGAGCACACGGATGACCGGGATGTTTTTTGAACGCGCCAGCGCCTCGCGCATCGTCATCATGCCGGCAAATTTTCTGTCGTAATTGTTCGGCTCCCAGGCGGTGCGCCCCGTCACCCCTGCCGGGTAATACAGAGGCTCGTCCGCAATCAGGGAACCCGGCGCGTATTTCTGTTCAAGGCTCGCCGAATAGATGAAGGGCTTGAAGCTGGAACCCGGCTGGCGCTTAGCCTGTGTGACGTTGTTGAACTGGTTGCGGTTGAAATCGAACCCGCCGACCAGCGCGCGCACAGCGCCCGTCCGAGCGTCAATCGACACCAAGGCGGCATCCACTTCGGGAACCTGCGTCAGTTCCCATCCCTTGTTTCCGCCGCCGTTGCGGATGCGCACCACCGCGCCGCGCCGCACCCGCCGCGTCTGCGGCGCGTTGGGCTGGAGCATGGGGGCGGCGAAACTCAGCCCGTTGCCTTCAATCTTGATGAATTCGCCGTTGCGGTACACGGTGACTTCTTTCGGCGAAGCGTCGATGGCCACCGCCAGAAGCAGGTCGCCATAGTCTTGTGCGCCATCTTCGCGCACCCGGTCAAGTTCGCTGTCGATTTGCCCCGCTTCCAGCTTGCCTTCCGGCAGGGGCAAGTATTTTTCCGGGCCACGGTAGCCGTGGCGGCGGTCGTAATCCGTCACGCCCTGCCGCAGGGCATCGTAGGCGGCTTCCTGCTCGGCACGGGTAATCGTGGTGATGACCTTCATGCCGCGCTGGGTGGCCTGTTCGCCGAATTGGTTGACAGCAATCAGCCGCGCCATTTCCGCCACATACTCGGCATGGACGGGGCTGAGCACGCTCGGGTCGCGGGCGGCGCTGCCAGAGGCCGTTTTCAGAGGCTCCGCCATTGCCGCGTCGTAAGCGGTCTTCTCGATGAACCCGACCGCCAGCATCCGACCCAGCACATAGCCCTGCCTGCTTTTCGCGCGCGCCGGGTTGGTAATCGGGTTCATGCTGGACGGTCCCTTGGGCAGCCCCGCGAGCATGGCAATCTCGGCAAGCGAAAGTTCGCCGAGCGATTTGCCAAAATAGGTGCGGGCGGCCACTTCAAAGCCATAGGCGCGATGCCCGAGGTAAATCTGGTTGATGTACAGCTCAAGAATCTGGTCTTTGCTCAGGTTGTGCTCAATCTTGAGCGAGAGCAGCATCTCGTACAGCTTGCGGATCAACGTTTTGTCTTGCGTCAGGAAAAAATTCCGCGCCACCTGCTGCGTGATGGTCGATGCGCCCTGCACGTTCCTGCCCGCCCGAATGTTCGCCAAGGTCGCCCGCAGGATGCCTTTGGGGTCGATACCAATATGCTCGTAGAATTTGAGGTCTTCCGCCGCGAGCAGCGCGTTTTTGAGCGCGACGGGAACGTTCTCTATTTTGACGGGTGCTCGGCGCTCCTCGCCAATTTCCCTAATCAGATAGTTGTCGGCGGTATAGACGCGCAGGGGAACGCGGGGGCGGTAGTCGGTGAGCGTGCCGAGGTCGGGCAGTTTGGGCCAAATCAGGATGGATGCCGTCACCAGCGTGGCCAGCCCAATCACGCCCATCACCGCCATTCCGGCAACTGAATAAATTCCCCACCGCACCGCTTTTTGCTTGTTCCAGCGCATCGTGCTCTCGCATTAAAATCGAAGGCCGCATTATAAAGGGTTCAGGCGGCGCGAAACGGACAGCCCGCCGCCTTCACGTACCGCCCCGCCGCCAGCGGCTTTTACCGGAACATTCGCATGAGACATTTCTTCGTCCGCACCGCCGTCTTGCTGCTTATGCTTTTCGCATGGCAAGCGGCTTTTGCCTTTTCGCCGGAACGCTTCGTCCAGGACGCCCGCTCGCAAATCGGCAAGACTCTCCTCTATGACCCCGCCTACGTGCGGCTTTCCTATCCGATGGGCGACCTTCCCATCATTCGGGGCGTCTGCACGGACGTGGTCATCCGCGCCCTGCGCCATCAGGGCGTAGACTTGCAGCAGCGCGTCCATGAGGACATGCAGAAAAATTTCCGCCGTTATCCGAATCAGCCGCGATGGGGAATGAAAAAGCCGGATGCCAGCATCGACCACCGCCGCGTGCCCAACCTGCAACGTTATTTCGAGCGCCAAGGCTGGGCAGTTGCCGACGGCGCGTTCCAGCCCGGCGACATCGTGACTTGGGAACTGCGCCCGCAGGTCGGGCATATCGGCATCGTCTCCGACCGAAAAACCCTTTTGGACCAGCGCCCGCTCATCATCCACAACATCAGTGCCGGCACTCAGGAAGAGGACGTGCTGCACAAATTCAAAATCACGGGGCATTACCGCATCGCGTCGCCTACCGGCAATTAAGGCATTGCACGCCTCTCTGGCTCTTCGCACTCCTTCCCTCTAGGAGAGAAGGTTTTTAATAGCCTCCCTCCTGGAAGGGAATGTCGCCGCTAGGCAACAGTGGGAGTGGGGGGTGGCAAACTTGCGCTTACAAGCTGCGGCACAGTTCGCAGCCACGTCCCGCGCCTGTTGAAAACCGCACGGATTTGCGGCATATTCAAAAATTGTTGGAAGCAGCAACACAATCAAAATCTACGCGCACGTCAGCGCAAGGAGCATCAAAAATGTCAGTACACCATGAGGCAAGCGGGGAAAAAAATAAAACCTACCAAAGGTGTGGGTATACATCCGATTTTGGGCGTATACCCACACCTTTGGTAGGGGTATACACAAGTTATGTGATATAGGCGCTAAAAATGGCTTGAAAATATAAAAATAATAGTTGATCTTTTTTAAAAAAGGTATACAATGAATATATTTTTTGGGGGGTGAAGTTGTGGGATACGATATAACCTATCATCCAATTTCTGAAAAAGAAATTGAAGAATGGTATTTTGACATTTTTCTAAATAAAGAAAAAATAGATACGCTCGCTAAAGAATATAATATGGACGATTTTTATAAAAACAAATATACTAATTGCATTATGGCAGGGTTGCAGGTTGACGATAGGAAAATATTTGATAAAACACATGGATTTTATATAGCCATTGTTCAAGGATTTTTCAGGAAATTTTTTTACACTCGTGGCTCAGCATTTTCGTTTTTGATTGAAGAAAACAATGATTTTATAAAATATACAAAAAAATGGGAAGATATTATTAGTCGGAAAATTAAAAACAAAACAAACAATAGAATCACTGAAAATTATTGTTCCGGCATATATATTCCCTTTGAAGGTGTTGTTAAATTATTAGAAGATTATAATACCAAGGATAAAATAAAAGACAGTTTGAATAGTTATTATTCACATAATAGAATAAATGTATTTATAAAAGCATTGGAATATTCAAAAAATAATAAACTAGGGTTATTAGAAGCAACAGAAGCAGTAAAACCCAATCCCAATGATTTAAATAAATCAACTGGGTATACGAATTTTTGGAATTGTGATCATGATGGACCTGAACTATATCAGGAAGCAGTAGCAGAACAACTTGATGAAATAAAAAAGAAAATTGAGAGAGAATAATAGGGTACGCCCTTACTTCGCATAAATACAAGTTATGTAAAATCGCCTCTAAAGTTTGTTGATTATATATAAAAAATATATATAGTGAAGAATACCAGACCGGATGTACAAATTTTATGGGTGAGTTTGACTTAGGACTTAGAAAAGATACAGAAAATGAATTAGCCCTTGCATTAAGCTATTTGAACAAAACGGGGTACAAAAGTATAAAGATATTCTTCAAAAACTGATTGATTGTGCATATAGTGTACAAATAAAAAAGAATTTGACAAAAACACAGTTTGATATTTTTGAGTATGGTATGCGACAATCAAGCGAGTTAGTGTTTAGCACATATTCCGGTAAATTTATATGTCGCCTGTCATACCATTTTGAAGAGGTAAGGGTGATATACAAACGACTTGTAAATGATAAAAGTAGTGCAATAAGATATAACGCTGTTACCTTAACGTTAGACCGTCCGCCGGAAGATATTATCCGATATATATTAGAAAAGACCTATCATGATAAAAGCAGCAAAGTAAGAAAAAAGGTTGCGGATGTTTGCCTGAGATTAAATTTCAATCAAATGTTACCTTTATTGGAACAACAATATAATATCGAACACGACGATGAAGTAAGGATTGGACTTCATTTTTCTATTGAATTATTGAAAAACGGTTACTTGATAGAAACTCTAAGTGATGAAAAAATGAACTTGATGTTTAAATCAGAAGCTGGCATTTCCGGTCGATTATTTGATAAGAAATACTTAGATGTATACACAATTAAAGATATTATTAACTCGTGCATTGAAAAGAAAAAATTCCCGTGGGAATAAATTATGGAGTATGCCGCAACTTCACATAACAGGACTGTATGCGAAAGGCAGGCTAAAATTGGTTTGAATAATTAAAATAAAAGAAATACTTTTTACCCCGCATTTACCTACACAAGCGCCATCCTTGGCGCATGAAATTATATAAATAAGCTCCAAGCAGCCCGTTTTACGATGCGTCTGCCTACAATTCCGGCAGGCGCATCGCCAGCACTTTTTCGGTCTGCTTTTGGCGGAACACCCGCAGTTTTTCAAAGAGGGCGGCATCCTCATTTGCCAGCAGCGCCACGGCGAAGAGAGCGGCGTTGGCCGCGCCCGCCTCGCCAATGGCGAAGGTGGCGACGGGGATGCCTTTAGGCATCTGCACAATGGAATGCAGGGAATCAACGCCGGAAAGGGCGCGGGACTGGACGGGAACGCCCAAAACAGGCACTTCCGTTTTGGCGGCCAGCATGCCGGGCAAGTGCGCCGCGCCGCCCGCGCCCGCGATAATGGCCTTGATGCCGCGCGCGCGAGCAGTCTCGGCATACTCAAAAAGCAGGTCGGGCGTGCGGTGGGCGGAGACGACCCTAGTTTCGAACGGCACGCCAAAATCTTTGAGAATGCCCGCCGCCGCCTGCATCGTCGGCCAGTCGGAATCGGAACCCATGACAACGCCGACCATCGGCGCTTCGCTGTTTGTGGCGCTCATTTTCCAGCCCTCCGCTCTGCCGCTTCGATGGTGTTCGCCAGCAGCATGGTAATGGTCATCGGTCCCACGCCGCCGGGCACGGGAGTAATCAGGGAAGCGACTTCCCGGACGGATTCAAAATCCACGTCACCGCACAGTTTGCCGCCCTCTTCCGGCGGCAAGCGGTTGATGCCCACGTCGATGACCACCGCGCCGGGCTTGACCATGCTTGCCGTGACAAAGCGCGGTTTGCCCAGCGCCGCCACAAGAATGTCGGCGCGGCGGGCATGGGCGGGCAAATCAAGCGTTTTGGAATGGCAGACCGTCACTGTCGCGTTCGCGTTGAGCAGCAAGGCCGCCATTGGTTTGCCCACGATGCTGGAGCGCCCGATGATGACCGCTTCCTTGCCCGACGGGTCAATGCCGTGCGCTTCGAGCATTTTCATCACGCCGTGCGGCGTGCAGGGAATAAAGCAGGGATGCCCCTGCACAAGCGCACCGAGGCTGGCCGCGTGGAAACCGTCGACATCTTTTTCCGGCGAAATGGCTTCGAGCACGGTTTTTTCGTCCATGTGGCGCGGCAGCGGAAGCTGCACGAGGATGCCGTGGATAGCGGGGTCGGCGTTGAGCGCGGCGATTTTCGCCAGCAGGGTTTCTTGCGGCACGTCCGCCGAATAACGAGCTTCCAGCGAAAAAATGCCCGCCGCTTCGCAGGCATTGACTTTATTGCGCACGTAAACCTGCGAGGCCGGATCCTCTCCGGCCAAAATCACCGCGAGACCGGGACGATGCCCCTTTGCCGCCAGCGCCGCCGTGCGCGGCTTGAACGCTTCGCGCAGTTCTTCGGCCAAAGCCTTGCCGTCAATTAGCTGTCCGCCCATCTGCCCCTCCCCGTTTCGGGAAAAATGTTGATTTTATCAGCCCGCCCCCTCACAGTCCGGCAGACATGACCCGCCGGATGAGGCTCGCCATGGTGGTGACGCCCATCTTGTCCATGACCCGCGCGCGGTGGACTTCCACCGTTTTGATGCTGATGCCCAGCACGTCGGCAATCTGTTTATTGAGCTTGCCCGCGATGACGAGGTCGAGCACTTCGCGCTCGCGCACGGTTAGCTGCGCCAGCCGATGCGCCGTGTCGGCCTGATTGCGACGCTGCGTCCGCCCTTCCCGCTCCTGCGCCAAGCAGTTTTCGACGATTCGCAGCATTTCTTCGGCAGAAAACGGTTTTTCGATGAAATTTGCCGCGCCTTTTCTGAGCGCCTCAACCGCCATCGGCACGTCGCCATGACCAGTGATGAAAACGACCGGCAACGCCGAATTTCTTCGGGCAAGCCACCCGAACAGTTCCAGCCCGCTCATGCCCGGCATGCGAACATCGAGCAGGAGGCAGCCAACAAAATTTCCGTTCCAAGCCGCGAGAAAGGCTTCGGCGCTGGAAAAAGCTCTTACCGCGTACCCATGCGACTCCAGCAGCCAGACCAAGGAATCCCGTTGGGCATCGTCGTCGTCGACGACGAAAACTTGCTGTCCGACTTCTGCCTCTTGCACCGCCCCGCTTGGCACTTCACTCACAAGCCGTCTCCTCGATGGGTAAGGTAAAAGTAAAAATAGCGCCGCCTTCTGGATTGGGTTTTACGCTCAAGCGCCCGTTGTGGGACTCGATGATCGAGCGGCAAATGGCCAGCCCCAAGCCCATGCCTTCGCCCCGCGTTGTCACAAAGGGCTGAAACACCCATTCCGTGCCTTCCCCGCTAATGCCATGCCCCCGGTCGATGACCGCGATTTCCACGAAATGGTCGCCGCTTCTCCGTGCCTTCACCACCAGCGCGCGCGCGTCGTCCGGGGCATCGCTCATGGCATCAAGCCCGTTGCGCGTGAGGTTGAGCAGCACCTGTTCAATCATGATCTGGTCGGCGCGGACATCCGGCAAGCCGTCATCAAGCTCAACGGAGAGCCGGATGCCGCGCCGGCGGGCATCTATTTCGACCAGAACCAGCGCCTCTTCCAGAATAGCGGCAACGGACGTTGCGCGGCGGTGCGGTTCGCTTTTCTTCACAAAGGCGCGGATACGCGCAATGACTTTGCCCGCCCGTTCGGCCTGTCCGGCGGCTTTTTGCATCGCGGGCAGCAGAGACGATGCGGGAGCGCCCGCCTGTATCCGCGCCGCGCAGCCGTTGCAATAGTTGGCGATGGCGGCTAAAGGCTGGTTGAGTTCATGCGCCAGCATCGAGGCCATTTCGCCCAAAGTCACCAAACGCGACGTGCGGGCAATGCGTTCCTCTTGCTGGCGGGCGATTTCAGCGGTTTTCTTGCGCTCTGTAATGTCGGTGGCAATGCCCAGCCGGACGATGCGGCCATCCACCCACGCAACCGCCTGTTCCCGCACGTGATACCAGCGGCCCGTGCGAGGCTGGAGCAATTCCCCGTCGAAAAGCTCGCACGGAGCGTCTTGAGCCTCGACCCCGCGCGGGGCGACCCGATAATCCCCGCGTTCGGGCAAAGGCACAATCAGCCCGCGAAGAACCTGCCCCACGGCATCGTCCCCGTGCAGCGCCCGGAAAGCGCGGTTGGCGAACAGGGTTTCGCCGCTACGCGCATCCGCCACGTACACGGCGGCTTCCAGCCCATCGACGACGGCCTCCAGAGGATTGGCTGTTTGCGCCGCGCCATTCAGACGAGTGTCCCGCATGCTGCTCCCGATTCGGCAAACCCATATCTGCCGCAGTTTAGCCTTACGGAATCCGATTGGGCTAGAATCCGCCAACACCCCCATTCAATCGGAACCGGAACGATGAGCCTGAACACCCTCCGCCTGAACGACATCCGGCTCATGCGCGACGAGGCCGAATGCCTTGCGGACGGGCTGACAGTGGATGCCGCCATCGACCGTATGGCCTCTGACATTACCGGGCAATTGTCCAGCGCCGGCCCGCTCGTCTTGTCTGTCATGAACGGTGGCCTCGTTCTAACCGGGCGGCTGCTGCACCGGCTCGATTTCCCGCTCGAACTTTCCTGGCTCCACGCAAGCCGTTACGGCAACGACTGCCAAGGCAATGAGATTCAATGGCACGCGAATCCGAAAACCGATGTCAAAGGGCGCACCGTGCTCGTCGTCGATGACATTCTCGATGTTGGGCATACCTTGCTCAATATCGTCGACCGCCTGATTTCCGACGGCGCCGCCGAAGTGCTCACCGCAGTGCTCGTCGACAAGCGGCACAACCGCAAGGCCCGCCCCGGCCTCAAGGCGGATTTCACCGGGCTGGAAGTCCCCGACCGCTTCCTGTTTGGCTCGGGGATGGATTATCGCGGATTCTGGAGAAATGCCGATGGAATCTATGCCGTCAAAGGCTTATGAACCCAAGGCGATGAACTAGCAACGGATGCCACGATGCTGACAACCTTCAAATCCAAAGCCGACGCGGACGTGCTTATGTTCGGCGATGCCGCCAAACAATTGCTCGCGCTCCTCGGCAAGGACGAAAACGCCAAACAAGGCATTATGACCCTGGAACAGTTGCCGGATGCCGTCAAGCGCCTGGAAGCCGCCATCGAGATTGAACGGGCGCAAGAAAGCGCCAAGGACATGGCCGAGCGCGAAACCGAGGAAGAAGCTGACATCGAAGCCGGACGCATCGGCATGGCGGCAACCGTCAATCTTGCCCAACGCGCGTGGCCGCTGCTCGATCTGATGCGCCGCTCGCTTGCCGCCCATGAGCCGGTCATCTGGGAGGCGCGATGATTTCCTATGGCATGACCGACGCGAGGAAAAATCATGACATGAGACCCTATTGCCGCGCTGCGCCCGCTGTCTTCCTTGCGCCCAGTCTTTCATTTCTTCCCACCTGATCTTACAGAGGCACACCATGAAAAAATATGCGGCTGAATTTGTTGGCACATTCTGGCTCGTCCTTGGCGGCTGTGGCAGCGCGGTATTAGCTGCGAGCGTTCCGACGTTTGGCATCGGCTTCCTTGGCGTTTCGTTCGCCTTCGGCCTGAGCGTACTCACGATGGCCTATGCCATCGGGCACATCTCCGGCTGCCATCTCAATCCGGCAGTTTCGATTGGCCTGTTCGCGGCGGGGCGTTTCGAGGCAAAAGAACTGCCTCCTTACATCGCCGCGCAAGTGCTCGGTGGCCTCGCCGCAGCGGGCATCCTCTACCTGATTGCCAGCGGGCAGCCCAACTTCGCGCTGGACGGCTTCGCGTCGAACGGCTACGGCGAACTCTCGCCCGGCGGCTATTCGCTGTGCGCCGCGCTCGTCTGCGAAATCGCCATGACCGCCATTTTCCTGTTCGTCATCCTTGGCGCGACCAGCAAGAACGCGCCTGCCGGATTCGCCCCCATCGCCATCGGCCTGTGCCTGACGCTGATCCACCTGATCTCCATCCCCGTCACCAATACATCGGTCAACCCCGCGCGGAGCACCGCCGTGGCTGTCTTTGCGGGAAGCGGGGCGCTTGCGCAGCTCTGGGCGTTTTGGGTCGCGCCCATCGTGGGCGGCGTCCTGGGTGCGCTCATCTACAAGGCCATCGGGAAAGAACAGGATTGAGCTTTTCTTGATTCTTATTTCCTCTCTTTTGCCTCTTCTGCAAATGGGGGAAGAATTAAAAATGAAAAAGCCGGCGCACAAAACGCGCCGGCTTTTTTCATTGCGACATCAGATAGAACTGGATGACTTCACATTTCATGCGAAGAAGCGCGAAACGTACAAGATCAGCCCCGCTGTCAATCCACTATTTTTGACAGTTTATCCGCGTCGAAGCCGTCTTTTGGTTCCGCCGCCGCGCCAAAATCAATGCCCGCTTGCGCGAGCCTCTCGACGAAGAGGGCGAAGCGGCGATCCGTGTCGGAGGCGTGTTCGAGCAATCCGAGAACGGCGCGCGCCAACGGGTCATCCATGTCGCGTGTAACGCCGTAGGCCGAAAAAACATCATGCTTAGGCTCGCCGCCGGACTCCTCTTTGCGCTCGGTGCCAAGAATGTGCGCGGGGTTCCCCACCGCCGTCGCGCCAGCGGGCACGGGCTTGATGACGACCGCGTTGGAGCCAATCCGAGCGCCGTCGCCCACTTCAAACCCGCCCAGCACTTTCGCGCCCGCGCCCACCACAACGCCCCGCCCAAGCGTGGGATGGCGCTTGGTTCCACGGTAGAGCGACGTGCCGCCCAGCGTGACGCCTTGGTAAATGGTGCTGTCGTCGCCGACGATGGCCGTCTCCCCAATCACCACGCCCATGCCGTGGTCGATGAACACGCGCCGTCCGATGACCGCCGCCGGATGGATTTCAATGCCCGTCAGAAAGCGCCCGACATGGCTGACGAAACGCCCCAGCCAGAAAAACCGCCGCCGCCAAGCCGCGTGCGCGAAACGGTGAAGAATCAGGGCATGGATGCCGGGATAGCAGGTCAGCACTTCCCAAGTCGAACGCGCCGCCGGGTCGCGCTCGCGCACGCTGGCCAAATCTTCTCGCAGATGCTCGAACATGGAAGTATTTCCCGAAATATTGAAATTGAAACCCTTGGATTCCGCAGGAACGGCACGCGCCCCTTTGGCGACAAAAGAACCCCGGCGCACACGGCCAGAATTCCGTGCGCCCTATTCTACTGGCTCTGCCGATTATTCTTCACGCCCGCGTCGAAACTGGAAAGAATGCCGCGCAAGATGGCAATCTCTTCTTTCTCCAGCCGCACGCGCCCGAAGAGCCGCCGCAGCCTGGGCATGAGGCGGCGGGGCTTGGCGGGGTCGAGGAAGCCGCTTGCCACGATGCTCGATTCGAGGTGCGCGAAAAAACCTTCGGTTTCTTCGTGCGTCGCCGCTTCGGGCAAAGGCTCGGCAGGCAGGAAGGGCGTTCCGGCCTCCTCCCCCATCGCCGCCAGACGCAGTTCGTAACACATCAGTTGCGCTGCCGCGCCGAGATTGAGCGATGCGTAGGCGGGATTGGCGGGAATCGTGACCGGCAGGGCGCAAAGCCCCAATTCTTCGTTGGAAAGGCCGCTTGCCTCATTGCCAAAAACCAGCGCCACTTCGCTGGACGTATCCCGGAGCCGCTGCACGAGTTCGGCTGCTGCTGCGCGCGGGTCGCGCCGCGCCAATGACAAATCCCGCCGACGCGCCGTTAGCGCCGCCGCGAACACGGTTCCGGCAAGCGCCTCCCGCAAGGAGCCGACCACGCGGGCGCTGGCGAGCACATCGCCCGCGCCGGAAGCCCGCGCATCGGCAACGGGGTCGGGAAACAAAGCGGGGGAAACCAGCCAGAGGCGGGAAAGCCCCATTGTTTTCATCGCCCGTGCCACTGCGCCAATATTGCCGGGATGGCTGGGGCGGGAGAGCACCACGCGGACGCGGTCAAGCGCAGAGAGGCCGTTCATAAGCTAAAATAGTTGGTTTTCCGCCCAAATTTGGAAACAGTCCCATCATGATGCGCCCCAATTTCGACCCCGCCGTCAACATCGCCATCAAGGCCGCGCGCCGCGCCGCGTCCGTCATCAACCAGGCCGCCAACCAGCTTGATCTGCTCAATATCGAGGCCAAGGCGCACAACGATTTTGTCACCGAAGTCGACCGCGCCGCCGAGGCGGCCATCGTCGACATCCTGCGCGAAGCCTTTCCGGGGCATGGCATTCTAGCAGAGGAGTCCGGGCGCTCCGACCCGGAGGGCAGGCACGATGGCGAGTATGTCTGGGTCATCGACCCGCTGGACGGCACGACCAATTTCATCCACGACTTCCCGCAATACGCCGTCTCCATCGCGCTCACCCGCAAGGGCGTACCTGAGCACGCAGTCATCTTCGACCCAGTTTCCAACGAGCTTTTCACCGCCTCGCGCGGTCGCGGCGCGTACATGAACGATCGGCGCATCCGCGTCTCGCGCTGCCTGCGTCTGGCCGATGCCTTGCTCGGCACGGGCTTTCCGTTCCGGCAGTTCGCGCACATTGACACCTATCTGGCCATGTTTCGCGAGCTTGCGCAAAAGAGCGTCGGTCTGCGCCGCGCCGGGGCGGCCTCGCTGGACCTCGCCTATGTCGCCAGCGGAAGGCTGGACGGTTTCTGGGAGATCGGACTCTCGCCCTGGGATATGGCCGCTGGCGCGTTGCTGATTCAGGAAGCGGGCGGCTTCGCCGCAGATTTTGATGGCGAGGACGGCTACCTCGACAGCGGCAACATCGTCGCTGGAACGCCCAAAGTGTTTACCGAACTGCTGCTGGCCGTGCAATCGCGCTGGAACGCCCGCGCCTGAAAAAGCCGCGCCATGCCATCATCATCCCAAGAACTTGCCGCCAGCGTCGAATCGCTTGTCGCCCTGCCCTCAGTGTATTACCAAGTCCGCGAGCAGCTTGAGCGGGCGGATGCCACCATTCCCGAAGTCGCGCACCTGATCGAAACAGACCCCGCGCTCACGGCGGGCGTGCTCAGGCTCGTCAACAGCGCCTTCTACGGCCTGGCCCGGAAAATCGAAAGCGTCGAGCGCGCCGTGCTCGTCATCGGTCTGCGGCAGACGCATGAAATGGTGCTGGCCATCACGATCAGCAACGTGTTCAACGGCATCCGCCCGCAGTACATGGACATGAGGCGGTATTGGATTGGCTGCATGATGACCGCGATTGCCGCGCGCAATTTGGCTCATCTGACCTGCAATCCCGCAGCGGGACGCCTGTTCGTCATCGGGCTGCTGGCCGACATTGGGCATCTGGTGATGTACCAGACCGTGCCCGAGCAGACCATCGAAGCCCAAAACTTTGCCGACGCGAGCGGCGAACCGCTCTTTGAGGCCGAGCGCCGCATCGTCGGCTGCGATTCGGCACAAGTCGGCGCGGCGCTGATGGAGTGCTGGAAACTGCCCCCGAGCTTCGCTGAAATCATTGCCGCGCAGGCCACGCCGCTGCGGGCAGGCGAACACGCTCTCGAAGCGCAACTGCTCCATGTCGCGCTCGCGGTCAGCCACGCCGACCGCTACAGCGAATCGAGCGAGGCGGCGATTCTGCGCATCGACCCGCGCGTCTGGCGCAACATCGGCTTGAGCCGTGACAGCTTTTCGCGTATCCGCGAAGCGGCGGAGATGAACTTGAGTTCATGCACCTCCATGCTTTTTTCTGTTGCCGGATAATTTTTCTGAATTTTGTTTTGCACTGCGCATTGACAGAGCGAATTTCAAAAATATAATAGGAAGGTTTTGTTTTTTGATGGGGAAACGAGCGATGTCGTATGTAGCGAAAGTTCTGGGCGAGCTGATCGCCAACAACCCAAACCAGCCGGAATTCCACCAAGCCGCCACCGAGGTGCTGAATTCCCTGAAACCCGTTGTCGATAACGACGACAAGTACGCAAAAGCCGGGCTGCTGGAGCGCCTGGTAGAGCCGGAGCGCCAAATCCTGTTCCGCGTACCCTGGGTTGATGACAATGGCAATGTTCGCGTCAATCGGGCTTACCGCGTGCAGTTCAGCAGCGCGATTGGCCCCTACAAGGGCGGCATCCGTTTCCACCCTTCCGTCAATCTGAGCATCATCAAGTTCTTGGGCTTCGAGCAGGTTTTCAAGAATTCCCTGACCAGCCTGCCCATTGGCGGCGGTAAGGGCGGCAGCGACTTTGACCCCAAAGGCAAGTCCGACCGCGAAATCATGGCGTTCTGCCAGAGCTTCATGACCGAACTCGCCCGCCATATCGGCGCGGACACCGACGTGCCCGCTGGCGACATCGGCGTGGGCGGGCGCGAAGTCGGCTTCATGTACGGCCAGTACAAGCGCCTCAAGAATGTCTACGAGGGCGTGCTGACTGGCAAGGGGCTTTCCTACGGCGGCTCGCTGGCGCGTACCGAAGCCACTGGCTATGGCCTGCTCTATTTCGTAGATGCCATGCTCAAGGACCACGGCCAATCCCTCCAAGGAAAAACCGTGCTGGTCTCCGGCTCCGGCAACGTGGCCATCTACGCGACGGAAAAGGCCATCCAGCTTGGCGGCAAGGTCGTGACGCTGAGCGATTCCAACGGCTGGGTCTACGACAAGGATGGCATCGACCTCGCGGTGGCGAAGGAAATCAAAGAAGTCCGCCGGGGCCGCATCAAGGAATATCTCGCCTACCGCCCCAGCGCCGAGTACCACGACGGCAAGGGCCTGTGGCACGTCAAGGCCGACATCGCGCTGCCCTGCGCCACGCAGAACGAACTGAACTTGGACGACGCCAAGGCGCTGGTCAGGAACGGCGTATTTGCGGTGGGCGAAGGCGCCAACATGCCCACCACGCTGGAAGCGACCGATTACCTGATTGCGAACAAAGTGTTCTTCTGCCCCGGCAAAGCGGCCAACGCGGGCGGCGTGGCCACTTCCGCCTTGGAAATGAGCCAGAACTCCGCACGGCTGTCCTGGGCTTTCGAGGACGTAGATGCCCGCCTGAAAGGCATCATGGAAAACATCTACCGCAACGTCGCTGGCGCGGCCAAAAAATACGGCTATGCCGACAACTTTGTGCTCGGCTCCAATATCGCCGGCTTCCTGAAAGTCGCGGACGCCATGATGGCGCAGGGCGTCGTGTAAAGCGCCTCCTGCCTGCTTTCAGGGCAACATATAATCCGCCCCGTGCTGCTTGTCAGCGCGGGGCGTTTTTTACGCGGGAAGCGGCGTTCACATCCCTTCAAGCGAAGGGGTCAGCACGATTCGGGTATTCCGCTCGACGAAAGACAGGAAAAAAACCATTGCCGCTTCCGGCACGGCGACGCAGCCCGCCGTGGGACGGCCGGTCGCGACATGCAGGAAAATGGCCGAGCCTTTTCCCGGCACGACGGGCGCTGTGTTGTAGCCAATCGAGAGCGCGTATCGGTACTGCTTTTTGTAGTCCGCGAGCCGCTCGGCGGATGACCAGTCGGCATCCGGCGCGTCCGCCCGCGCCCACTGGTTGTAGGACTTCGAGGCGGGGTCATCCACCCAGACATCGTTTGGGGAAACTTTCGTGTACGGGAACGCGGCAACACCTGGGTCGCCTGCGTTGCCGAAAGCGCGGTCAAACGTGAACGCCCCGACGGGCGTTGCGCCATCGCCTTCCCGCTTGTCTTTGCTGAACCCGTTTTTCCCGAGCCAACCGTCCGTGCTGAAACGCAGGCTCCATGCACCGTCGGCCTTAGCATAAGCGTGCACAAGCGCCCGGTTTTTCTTTCCGTCGGTCACGACGAGAAGCCGATTCGCCCCATCCGCAAGTTTCTCCAAAGCCTGCTGCGTGGCGGCATCGACCCGCATAGGCGCGTGAACCGGAAAATCAAAAAAAATCTTTGGATAAGGCTCGTCTTTCAGGCGGTAATGCCACCATTCTTCTTTCAGGGACACGAAGCCATGCGCTTCCATCGCCTCGCGCAGCATTGCGCGGTTTTCGGCCTGTGCCGAAGTCACCGCCACCGCGCCGTGGTGCGAGATTTTCCCGAAGAAATCGAAAGGCGAACCCATATCGGCTTCCTGCCCGCTTTTCAGGTCAATCAAAGTAGCATCCACCACGCTGCCGCGTGAATGCCCGCTCCGGCTGGCGATGTAGCCGAGGCTGAAGAGCATCGCCTTGTCCACGTCGGGATAAAAGCTCACCTTCATCCGTATGTCATTCAAATCTTCCGCCCAGCGGACGAAATGGCGCACTGCCCGAGACGGGCGGTAGGCATCAAAAATCTTCAGCCCGTAGCCTTTCTTGCGCAGGCTATTGCCAGCCGCCTTGAGCGCCGCCGCCGCCTCTACGCTTAAGAGAGCCTGCGGCGCTTCGTAGCCATCGACCCTAGCCCCGATGAAATTGTTTTCTCCAAAGTAACGAATATCGAGCGCCGCGTCGGGAATCATGTCCCGCACAAATACAAAGCCCTTCGGCGGATAAGCCGCATCGTCCGCCCGCGCAGACCCCGCGCAGAGGAGGAGCAAGGAAAGAAAGGCAGCAAGCCGCAAATGGACGCGGAAAAGAAATGCCATGTGCTCAAAAAAGCGGATTTCGTTTTCTTTCGGGTTCATGTTCCTTTCTTCATCGACGAAAAATAATTGGCGGAAACGCCGGAAACCATTACCAGCGCCATGCCCGCATATTCCATCCAGCCAAGACGCTCGCCCCACAGCAGGACGCCGAACAGCGTGGCAAAGACGACTGCCGTATAGGTAAGGCTCGCGCTCAGCAGCACTTTTCCGCTCGAATAGGCGCGGGTCATCGCCAGTTGCCCCAGCGTGGCGAATCCCCCCGTTCCGGCGAGCATGAGCGCCCCACGGAATGTAATCTGGCTCATCTGCGAAAAAGCGACCCACGCCAGCCCCAGCAAGGTGGAAATGAGCGAAAAATAAAACACCGTGCGGGCCGCTGGCTCACCGCGCCGCCCCAAATCGCTCACATCGAAATACACCATTGCCGTCAGCACGGCGGAGCCAAGCGCCACCGCCGCGCCGAACAGGATGCCTTCGTCAAACGAAGGGCGCAGCAGGCAGACCACGCCCACAAATCCCAGCCCCAGCGCAAACAGGATTCCCAAATTGAGCCTAAGCCCGCGAAAAAACATCAGCAGCAGCATCAGGAACACGGGCGAGGTGTAATTGAGCGTCACCGCCGTTGCCAGCGGCAGCAGGGAAATGGCGTAGAAATAGACTGAAAGCGAGCAGAAGCCCGTAACGCTCCGCTTGACGTGCCGATGCCAGTGCGGCGTCGCCAGTTGCACATTGCGCCAGCGCACGAACGCCAGCATGATGAAAAACATGATGGCCGAGCGATAGAACACGATTTCGGCCAGCGAATAGCCCGCAGAGGCCGAGAGCTTGACGCACACGCCCATGCCCGCAAAGAAAAAACTGGCAACGATCATCCACAAGGATTGCATGGCGGGCTTGATGGAGAAGTTTTGTGGATGGATGTTCCCCGAAATATGGAAATGCCCACCCTTCAAATAAACAGGCTACGGATTATACTTATCCCTTAGTTTCCATATTGCCCACGCGATTGCAGCATGACGGTTCTGCCTTTCCTTCCCGAAACAGCCATGCCGCGCCCCGCAGCCCGCTACATCCCGCTTTTTCATCCATGAGCAAAATCCTCCTTACCGGCTCCAGCGGTTTTATCGGGCAAGCTCTGGCCCAGCGGCTCCTCGTGGAAGGGCATCGCCTGAAGCTGCCGGTCAGGTCGAAACTTTCATGGGAATCGGACAACGCACAGGTGTTCCATTTCGATGGGCTTGAAGCTCCAACGGACTGGTCAGCAGCCCTCAAGGGCATCGATGCCGTCATCCATTGCGCGGCTCCCCCCCCTGCCATGAATGAAACCGCAGCCGACCCGCTGGCCGAATATCGGCGCTGCAATGTCAATGCCACCGTCCGCCTCGCCAGCCAAGCCGCGCGCGCCGGGGTGCGGCGCTTCGTGTTCGTCAGCACGGTTGAGGTCTGCGGCGAGGAGACCCCGCCCGACCAGCCCTTCTCCGTCGACTCCGTGCCCGCGCCCACCAGCTTTCATGCCATTTCCAAACTCGAAGCCGAACGCGCCCTGTTCGCCCTCACCGCGAGCAGCGGCATGGAAGCCGTCATCGTCCGCCCGCCCCTTGTTTATGGCCCCGGCGTGAAAGGCGATTTCCATGCCCTGATGCGCCTGCTCAGCGCCGGCAAGCCCCTGCCGCTCGCGGACGCCAAAAACCGCCGCAGCCTGATTTCGCGCAGCAACCTCGTCGACGCGCTCACGCTCTGCCTGCGCCACCCCGCCGTGGCGGGCCACATCCTGCATGTGAGCGACGGCGAGGATTTATCAATCGCCGCCTTGCTGTCAAAACTTGGCGAGGCGCTTGGAAAGCCCCCGCAACTGTCCCACAAACCCGCATGGCTGCTCATGAAGCGCATCCCATCCGAGCACCGGGCGCTCGTCAAGCGGCTGAAAACCAATATGCGGGTCGACATGGAACATACCCGCCACCTGCTCAATTGGAACCCGCCCTACGGCATCGACGACTCGCTGGCGCAGACCGTCGCGCACTTCCTTAAATATCCGCAAAATTGACTGATTTCACGGCACGGACAACACGCCGCCGCACAGAAAACACGCGCTCGCCATAGAATCCCGCCCCATATGCCATCCAACTTCCCGATGCTCACGATACTGGTTTTTCTTTTCGACCTTCTGGCCGCGGTCATTGCTTGGTCGGGCGGGCTGCTGATCCGCTTCAATTTTGTCTGGCCGTCCGGCGGCAGCTTCTCTCCGCTCCTGCCCCTCGCGGCGTTGCTGCCCCTCCACGCCGTAGCCTGCTGGCAAGCGAGCCTGTATCGCGGCATATGGCGCTTTGCCAGCGTCCGCGACTTCAAGCGTATTTTGGGCGCGATCGCCGTTTCGGCGGGCGGGCTGGCAATGCTCAAGGCGCTTCTCGACACGCCGGGACCCGACCTGCCAAGAGCCATGCTCGTGCTCTATCCGTTGCTGCTCGCCGCCATCATGTGCGGCGCAAGGCTGGCTTGGCGGATGCTGAAGGAATCCATTACGGGCTACGGCCTTTCCGCATCCGGGATGTCGGTCGTCATCGTCGGCGCGGGCCATAGCGGCAAGATGCTCATCAACGCGCTCGGACAACGAACCGAGTGGCGTCCCGTCGCGCTGCTCGATGACGACCGCAGCAAATGGGGGCGGGAGCTTTCCGGCATTCCTATCGAAGGCGGCATAGATGCCCTAGGACAGACGCTTGAAAAATATCAAGCGGCGCACGTCATCCTTGCCATCCCATCGGCCCCGCCCGCCGCGATCCGCCACGCCACCAATCTCGCCGTGGCCGCGAACGCCAAAGTGTTCATCGTGCCAGGCATCGAAGAATTGATGTGCGGACGGGTAGAAATCGATGTCATGCGCCCAGTTGAAATGGAAGACCTGCTTGGGCGCGAGCCGGTGCGCATCGACGCGGAGCACGTGCACCGGGTTTTTGCCCGCCGAACGATTCTCGTCACCGGCGCGGGCGGCTCGATCGGCAGCGAGCTATGCCGCCAAATTGCCAAGTTCGAGCCGGAAAAGCTGCTTCTTCTGGAAATCAGCGAGTTCGCGCTTTATTCGATCACGGAATGGTTCGCCCACCACCAACCTGCCGTAAAAATCATCCCGCTGATCGGCGACATCCGGGACGAGACGCGCCTCAAAGAAATTTTTTCCTTCTGGCAGCCGCAAGCCATTTTCCACGCCGCCGCGTACAAACACGTCCCCCTGATGGAAATCGGAAACACCTGGCAAGCCGTGCGGAACAACGTGCTTGGCACGCTGCGGCTCGCCCGCTGTGCCCAACAGCATGGCGCAAAACACTTCACGCTGATTTCTACCGACAAGGCGGTCAATCCAACCAACATCATGGGCGCGACCAAGCGGCTGGCCGAAATGGTCTGTCAGGCGCTTTCCATGTCGGGCAGCCTCCATTTCGGAATTGTGCGCTTCGGCAACGTGCTCGGCAGTTCCGGCAGCGTAGTTCCCAAGTTTCAGGCCCAGATCGCGCGGGGCGGCCCCGTCACCGTGACGCATCCCGAAATCACCCGTTACTTCATGTCTATCCCCGAGGCAGCGCAATTGGTGCTCCAAGCGGCGGCGCAGGAAGGAAATGGGAAAATTTTCGTCCTCGACATGGGCGAGCCGGTGAAAATCATTGATCTGGCACGCAACATGATCCATCTCTCGGGATACACCGAAGCGCAGATCGGCATTGAATTCACCGGACTGCGCCCCGGCGAAAAGCTCTACGAAGAACTGCTGGCCGATACCGAGAAAACGCTTTCCACGCCCCATCCAAAGCTGCGGATCGCGCGTTCGCGGCAAGTAGGCGAAGGTTTCCTCGGCCATCTGCAAAACTGGCTCGACAACCCCGTCTCGCCCGACGATGAAACCGTGCGGCGCGACATCCGGCAGTGGGTCGCCGAATACGCGCCGCTGTCATCCGAAACTCCTCCGCTCCTACACGAGGCCGCGCCGTAAAAATGGACACACTCCCCAAGCCGGAAACGCTACCGGAAACGCCTTTGCGCCCGCTCCTCGCCAGCTTGCTCACCAATGGCGTTATCCCGCTGGCCGAGGGCGACGAATCCCTGACGTGGGAAGTCCGCGCCCTCTCCGAGGCGCTGCTTGACGCGAACAGCAGCCCGGAACAAGGCCATTTTTCCAGCCGCCTCGAACAGCTTGCCGAGCGCATGAAACGAATCGGCTCGGAACATCAAGCCGTGCGCGAGGCATTGCTCAACCTGCTGCGCCTGATTGTCGCCAACATCCGGGAATTGGTCATCGACGACAAATGGCTGCACGGGCAACTGTCGGCCATCGCCGAAACGTTCTCCGGCCCGCTCAACCTGCGCGCCCTCGACGATGTCGGCCAGCAGTTGCGCGAAGTCATCGACAAACAAAGCCGCCTCAAGCGCGAACTGACCGAAGCCCAGTCCCGCCTGAAAACGATGCTCGCCGGTTTCATCGACTGCCTCTCGGAAGTCTCCGGCACAACCGATGAATACAACGAATTGCTCGTCCGCAGCGTGCGCCGCATCGGCGAGGCCAGCAACATCGCCGGTCTCTCGGACGTTGTCGGCGAACTGATGCTGGGCACTCGCCAGGCTCAGGAAACGACCCAGCGGGCCGGACAGGAATTGGCCGAACTGCGCGAGCGCGTTGAGAGCGCCAACCGCAAAATCGCCCGCTTGCAGCGCGAACTGGACACCGCCAGCCAGCTTGTCCGCCACGACCCGCTCACCGGCGTGCTCAACCGCAAGGGGCTGGCCGAAGCGTTCACGCGGGAAGTTTCCCGCGTGCGCCGCAAGGCGTCCCCGCTGTGCATCGCGCTCATCGACATCGACCACTTCAAGAAGCTCAACGACGAGCACGGCCACAGCGTCGGCGACGATGCCTTGCGCCACCTGACCCGCACCATCACCGAGACCTTGCGCCCGCAGGATGTCGTGGCGCGTTACGGCGGCGAGGAATTCATCATTCTGCTGCCGGATGCCGCCATCGATGCCGCCCGCGCCGTCATCGCCCGCCTCCAGCGCGAACTGGCCAGCCGGATTTTCCAGGCGCAGGGCGGCGACCCTTTGCCCATCACCTTCAGCGCCGGAATCGCCCTGCTTTCTGCCGACGAAAGCCCCGAGGCGGCTATTTCCCGTGCCGATGAGGCCATGTACGCCGCCAAGCGCGCGGGCAGGAACCGCGTTTTTACGGCAGCGTGAAATCGGAGCGGGGCATAGTCCACGCGCATTTCCTACAATGGGGGTGTTTCCTGCTTTGTTGATTCTGAATGTCCCCAAAATTCCACCTCCAGCCCTTGCTTGACCTCGCCAACACCCGCATGGACGAAGTCACCCGCGAACTCGGGGAACTAATTGCCTCCGAGCGCAACAGCCAGCAAAAACTCCAGCTTCTTCGGGAATACCGCAGCGAATACGGCGAGAAGTTCATGGAAGCGGCACGCGGCGGCATCGGCTCCGAGGCGATGCGCAACTACACCAGCTTCCTCAACCGCATCGACGAAGCCATCGAGGCGCAGCAGAAAGTCGTTGAGCAATCGCAGCAGAACACCTCGCAGGGACAGCAGCAATGGGTGAAGCAGCGTTCGACGGTACGCGCCTACGACACCCTCTCGCAGCGATTCCAGAACGAGCTTGCCCGCAAGGAATCGCGCCAGGAACAGCGCGCCAGCGACGAACACGCCAGCAGGCAGTTCCGCGAGCAGCACGACGAGCTTTCCTAAATCCGCCGCTTGCTGGCACAAGCCTTGCTTCTGCTGCATGGAACACATGCAGACGAGGGCAAGACCATGGCCACACCCGTTTCCAGCGGCACGCTGAATCTCTCCGCTTCCAGCGCGGCGGCAAATTCCGATGCCAGCCGCAGCGCCGCCAACGCCGCGCTCAAGCCCAGTTTTTCCGACCTTTTGCGCGGACAGATACGGGCTGATAGCGGCGCTAATGTCAGAACGCCCGAAATCACCCGGCAACCGCCTCCCCAAGCCGCCCGAACACCCGAACGCCCGCCTTCCGAGGCGGCGCGTGAAACCTCGCGTCCATCCGACAATTCGCCCGCGCCCGCCAACAAAGAAGCGTCGCGCCCATCGCGGGATGCCGCCCGCGCGGACGATTCCCCCTCTGAAACCGGAGAAGCCGTGGCGCAGCAGGCTGAAACGCAAGACACCCCCGCGCCCCAACAGGCAGATGCCCCAACCGACGAAAAAGAACAAACTTCCGAGAGCGACGCAACCGCCGCCGCAACTCAGCCCTCCTCTGCGGAGGCTGCCGCCGCATCGGCAATGATTGCCGCTTTGCCGAACGGCATTGCCTCCGTTTCCGCCGAAACCGCGCCCGACCCGGAAACATCCGTCGAAACTGCCCCCGACCTCGCCGGACGGTCACGCCATTCCGGCACAGCCAGCCTCCTCCTGCCGCAGGACGCGGCGGACAGTGCCACGCAAGGCGAACCGGAAGGGAGCGAGCCGGGAGCGAACCCGGACGCGCCGGACGATTTTGCTTTCATGGCGCGCAAATCCCAGCATCCCGCCTCCGCCATCACGCTAGCCGCCAAAGATGAGGCTGCCGCCTTGGCAAGCAACGGGGCTTCGCCGCGACTCAATGCCGCCGCGTTGAACACCATCATGAACACGGCCAGCGCCCAGTTCATGAATCCCGTTGAGAACGGCGGCGCAAAGGCGCTTCCAGCCGGCATCGCGGAAACTGGCGGAGACATCCCGATACTGAACCCGCCACGGCTCTCATCACAGCCCGGCGCGGCTTTGCCCCAATTCACCATTCCGGCAGGCGCGGGGCAAAAAGGCTGGGCCGAGGAAATCGGCAACCGCGTCATGTGGATGATGGGACGTGCGGAAAACCGCGCCGAACTGATTCTCACGCCGCCCCATCTTGGCAAGGTGGAAGTTTCAATCCATCTCAATGGCGACCAAAGCACGGCTCAATTCCTCGCCTCCTCGCAATCCGCCCGCGACGCGCTGGAGCAAGCCATGCCCCGCCTGCGCGAACTGCTCGCGCAAGCGGGCATCAGCCTTGGGGAGGCCAGCGTCAACACGTCCGGCGAAGGCCGCGCGCAGGACAGCGAAAACACCCGCCACACGGGAATGCGCCATGCGGACGCCCATGACGGCAGCGGCGGCGGAGAAGCCCCGCCGGAGCCGCCGCCCGGACACTGGTCGAGGCTGGATAGCGGCTTGGTCAACACTTTCGCTTGAAGCGGATGAATAAGGGGCAGTACGCCCCACTTTTCCACGCATGGCGAAAGGCTTAGCCCAACGATAATTGCGCGTAGAAAAGGAGAATCCAGATGGCTCAAGCGGACAAAACCCCTCCCGCGACAGAAACGCCCGCCGCGCCCCCAAAACGCAAGGGCAAGTTGCTGCTCATCATCCTGCTGACCCTCATCCTCATCCTCGTTCTCGCGGTCGGAGCCTTTGTCGCGCTGCTCGCCCTGAAAAAAGACTCCGGCAAAAACGCCGCAGCCCCCCTCCCCCCCGCCGCCGAAAGCGCGGCAGCGGTTCCCTACGCGGTCAATCTCGGGCAGCCGCCGGTATTCGCGCAGCTTGACCCCTTCACCGTCAACCTGCGCACCGTGGAAGGCGAGGAAAACCACTATTTGCAGACGGAACTCTCCCTGCGCGTGGCCGACCAGAAAACCGCCGACGCGCTCAAGGGCTGGACACCCGCGATACGCAACCGCATCAATATGACGCTGGCCTCGAAATCCATCGCCGACATACAAAACGACAAAGCTCATGAAACGCTGCAAAACGAAATAATGCAGGAATTGAACACCATGTTCGGCGTCCCGCCCCTGCCGCCCGGAAGCCCGCCGCCCGTCGTGCCGTCCGGGCCGGTGCAAGGGGTGCTGTTCATTTCCTTTATCGTTCAATGACAGGAACAGGCCATGTCCTCGGATTTTCTCTCCCAAGAAGAAGTTGACGCGCTGCTGCGCGGCGTCAACGGAGAGACGGACGAGCCAACCGCCGAGGAAGCGGAACAGGGGAGCGTGCGCTCCTACAACATGGCCACGCAAGAGCGTATCGTGCGCGGGCGCATGCCCACGATGGAGCTTGTGAACGAGCGTTTCGCGCGTTACCTGAGAATCGGTCTCTTCAACTACATGCACCGCAATGTCGAGGTTTCGGTCGAACCCATCAAGGTGCAGAAATACGCCGAATTCGTGCGCAATCTGGTCGTTCCCACCAACCTCAACCTGATTCTCGCCAAACCGCTGCGCGGGACGGGGCTTATCGTTTTTAATCCCCGGCTCGTTTTCACCGTCATCGACAACATGTTCGGCGGCAACGGGCGGTTCCAGACGCGGGTGGAAGGCCGGGACTTCACGCCCACCGAGCAGCGCATCATCCAAGGGCTGCTCAACGTGGTGTTTACCGAATACAGCCGCTCATGGAACCCCGTTTTCCAAATCGAGTTTGAATTCGTGCGCTCGGAAATGAACTCGCAGTTCGCCAACATCGCTACGCCTTCCGAGATTATCGTCGCCACCTCCTTCACGCTGGAGATGGGCGACATCCAGTCCGACATGCACATCTGCTTCCCCTACTCGATGCTGGAACCCATCCGCGACTTGCTCTATTCGACGATGCAAAGCGACCATCTCACCCAGGATAGGCGCTGGATCACGATGCTCTCGCAGGAATTGCAGGGCGCGCCGGTCGAGCTTGTCTGCAATCTCGGCTCCGCCAGAGCCACTTTGCGCGACATCATCAACATGCGCGCCGGCGACGTGATTCCGCTCAATGTGCCGGATAGCCTTGAAGCCGCTATCGACGGCGTGCCCGTGCTCAAATGCCATTCCGGCACACGAAACAGCCAATACGCCATCATGATTGAAGAAATGCTTGGCAGCAGCGAACCCCTCAGCACGCATGCAGGAGGCCAAAATCATGGCTGACGACGACGACATCGAAGCTCCAGACATTGCCGAAGCCCCGGACGGCGGCGAAGCCCCAATCGGCGAGGACGACTGGGCCGCCGCCATGCAGGAACAGGAACAGCCCGCTGGCGAGGACGGCATCACCGAGGACGACTGGGCCGCTGCCATGCAGGAACAGGTCGATTCCGAAACCGGCTTCGACCAAGAGGCCGAGGAAGTTGCCGCCGGACTGGCCGCCGCCGCAGGTTCGCCCTATCAGGCCAAGCCCGCGAGCCAGCTTTTTGAAGACCTCGGCAGCGGAAGCAAGGGCGGCTCGCTCAACGACTACGACATGATTCTGGACATTCCCGTCCAGATTACCGTTGAGCTTGGGCGCACCCGAATCACCATCCGCAACCTGCTGCAACTGGCGCACGGCTCCGTCGTGGAGCTTGACGGGCTGGCGGGGGAGCCGATGGACGTGCTGGTCAACGGAACCCTCATCGCGCAAGGCGAGGTCGTCGTCGTCAATGACAAGTTCGGCATCCGGCTCACCGACATCATTACCCCGGCAGAGCGCATGCGAAAGCTCCACCACTAGCGGCCTTGCCACCGCCCCAAGCCGATGTCGCGATGAAAGCGCCGCCCGCCTTCTCCCTTGCGCCCGCCCTCTTTCTGTCCGCGCCCTGCGCGGCGGCAACGGAAGCACCCGCCATTCCCGACCCGCTTGCTGGTTTCGGGCAAATGCTGCTTGGCCTCCTCCTCGTGCTCGGCATCCTTGCCGCCTGCGTCTGGCTGCTCAAGCGTTTTTCCTCCCCCGTCCGGGGCAACGGGCTGATGCGCATTCTTGGCGTTACGGCGGTGGGGCCACGCGAAAAAGTCGTCCTGCTCGAAGCGGGCGAAAAAATCCTCATGCTAGGCGTTACGCCAAACAGCGTGCGCACCCTGCACCTGTTCGGGCGCGACGAACTGCCGCTGCCAGAGGCCGCGCCCATCGTCCCCGCCAGCGCCTCCGCCTTGGCCGCGTCTTTCGCCAGCCGCCTGTCACAGGCGATAAAAGGCCGCCGCAATGCCGACCAAGACGCTCCTTAAAGCCCTTGTCATCGGTCTGTCCGCCTTGCTGCCGCTGACCGTCGGCGCACAGGAACTCGGCAGCGAATTTCCGGGGCTGCCCGCGCTCACCTCATCGCCCGCCCCCGGCGGCGGTACGCTCTACAGCCTGTCCATCCAGACTTTGCTCCTGCTGACGCTGCTGAGCTTCATCCCCGCGATGGTGCTGATGATGACGAGTTTCACGCGCATCATCATCGTCTTCGCCCTCCTGCGGCAGGCGCTTGGCACGCAAACTTCGCCGCCCAACCAAGTCTTGCTTGGGCTGGCGCTCTTTCTGACATTTTTCATCATGTCCCCCGTCGCGGAGCAGGTGTACCAAACCGCCTATCGCCCCATGTCCGAAGGTAGCATCGACCTCGCCCAAGCGTTGGAGCGGGCGGCGGTTCCCGTGCGCGGCTTCATGCTGCACCAGGTGCGCGACGCCGACCTTTCCCTCTTTGCCGAAATGGCGAAAATCGAACAGGTCGACAAGCCCGACGAACTGCCGATGCGCGTCATCGTCCCCGCCTATGTCACCTCCGAAATCAAGACCGCTTTCCAGATTGGATTCATCGTCTTCATTCCTTTCATCATCATCGACATGGTCGTGGCCTCCGTGCTCATGTCGATGGGCATGATGATGATGTCGCCCGTCATCGTGTCGCTGCCTTTCAAGCTCATGCTGTTCGTGCTCGTCGACGGATGGGGGCTGATTATCGGCTCGCTGGTGCGCAGCTTTGGCGCGGGCTGACCCATCGAAAAAAACGCTTCAGGAGAAACGCCATGACCCCCACCGCCGTGATTGACCTTGGCCGTCAGGCCGTCGAAGTCACCCTGCTGGTTTCCGCGCCGCTGTTCATCGCCGCGCTCTGCACGGGGCTAATCGTCAGCGTTTTTCAGGCGGCGACCCAAATCAACGAAATGACACTCACTTTCGTGCCCAAGGTCGTCGCCATTTTCGTCACCCTCGTGGTGGCCGGGCCGTGGATGATTACGATTGTCACCGACTTCATGCGGCGGCTCTTCAGTTCCATCCCGTCGATGATTGGCTAGCCGCCCCGCCCTCTCCCATCGCGCATGGGGGAGGGAAATGAACCGCGCCCATTTTCTCCGCCATGTTCCTCAGTGTTACATCCGCCCAACTCGACGCTTGGCTCGCCGCCTTCATGTACCCGCTCGTGCGCCTGCTCGGGATGATGATGACCGCCCCGATTTTCTCCAATCGCGGCATGGCGGTGCGGCTGCGGCTCGCGGCGGGGTTGGGCATCGCGGTCGCTGTCCTGCCCGCCGCGCCGCCCATGCCCGACATTGCGCCCGGCTCGGGCATCGGCCTCTTGGTGCTCGGCGAGCAAGTGCTCATCGGCGCGGCTATCGGCTTTGTGGTCAGGCTCGTCTTTGCCGCCATCGACTTGGCCGGATCTTTCATCGGCATGCAGATGGGGCTTTCCTTCGCCCTCTTTTTCGACCCCAATTCCGGCGGGCAGAGCGCCGTGCTGGCGGACTTCATGAGCATGGTGGCCGCCCTGCTCTTCCTGTCGCTCGACGGGCATCTGATTTTGGTTGAACTGCTGCTGCGCAGCTTTGAATGGCTGCCCGTCGGCGCGGGGCTTCAAGGGCAAGGCTGGAGCTTCGTTCCCCGAGCCGGCGCCGCCATTTTCTCGACGGGCTTGCTGCTCTCGCTGCCCGTGCTCGCGGTGCTCCTCGTCACCAACGCCGCGCTGGGCGTCCTCACCAGAGCGTCGCCGCAGCTCAACCTTTTCGCTATCGGTTTTCCCGTCACGATGCTCGCGGGCTTCTTCGCCCTCATCCTGCTTCTCAGCAACCTCGGCCCCGCGTTCCAAAACCTGTTTGAATTGAGCTTCGAGGCCGTTCCGGCACTGCTGAAGTCGCTCTCGCCCGCGCCCTGAAGGATGCCCGCCGTCCGGCTTGCGGAGCGAAGGGCAGCGTGACGATCAGGCAGGTACGAGGATGAAGGGAGGCAAACTTGCGCTTGCAAGCTGCGGCACATTCATGGTCACGCTCCGCGCCCGTCGAAAACGGCACGGATTTGCGGTACATTCGGAAGCCTTTGGGCAAGAGACCAAAATCTACACGCACGTCAGCGCAGGGAGCATCGAAAATGTCAGTACGCCATGAGGTAGCCGGAGAAAAAAATAAAACCTACCAAAGGTGCGGGTATACATCCGATTTTGGGCGTATATCGGCACTTTTGGTAGGGGTATACACAAGTTATGCGACATTTTCCCTAAAATTTATTGGAATATTATAAAAAAGGAACTTGACAAATAATTGAAAAAGTAAAATAATTAGTATATATTTTGGGGGAAATTATGAGTAATGAATTTAAGTATTATATGTTAAAACGTAAAGGCGATCAGTCTTATCCTATGTTAAGGGTTGACAGTCGTGAATATGATGAAAATAGAAACATTAAATTAATGTATCTTGAGTTAAATTCACCAATTCCTTCAAAACCTGTTATGGCTGATTTTTTATATAGCCCGGCAAGTATAACTCTTTC